>NZ_JAKFGB010000012.1:349108-698216 GCF_022267515.1 Rubinisphaera margarita
TTCGGGTGGCCGATCAACGTGTAGGCGAGTGTACTTTTTCCGGAGCCGTTCGGGCCCATCAGTGCGTGGATTTCGCCCTGACGGATCTCAAGATTGACCCCCTTCAGGATTTCCGTATCGCCAACGTTGACGTGCAGATCTTCGATTTTCAAAAGAGCATTCATGATCGTGATATTACTTCCTGCTGTTAAACATCTCCGGCTGCCCGGCCGGTTCTCACTTTGTTACTCAGAATCTGTCGACAGTAGTACGGGTTCGAATCGGCAACAGCTGTGTCCATCGACACAACGCTGCGTCAGTTGGAGCGGCATGCCGAGAATCTGTTCGAACACCGATTGCTCCAGATCGCAGATGGAACGGTCGTCGACGGCCAAATCGTGGTAAGGACAGGCTTTCTCGGTCAGGCAGACCGAATCGTCCTCCTGTTCGACCTGAATATCGAAACCATGCTTCAACAGAGCCTGCTGAAGCTGCTGGATCCGCTCGGCTGGATCAGCCGCGTTCACATTCTCCCCGTACCGGTTCACCAGAGTTCGCCGCAATTCATCGGCGATTCGGGAACGCAGCTGTTCGTCGGGGATACTGGTCAGTTGCCGCCAGAGGACTGTTGCCAGCTCGTAGTAGTTATCTCCGAGCAGGCGGCGTCCGTCTCCGGTGACCGAATATTTATGCTGAGGTCGTCCCCTGCCGTGACGGACGGCAGTTCGTTCAATCAGACCTGCTGCCTGCAGCCGGCTGAGCCGCTGACGGACAGCATTGGTTGTAACCTGTTCAGCATCACAGATTTGGGCAATCGTTGCTTCGCCCAGTTCATTGAGATGACTGAGAAATTCCCGATCTGATTGTTTGATGGAATCAAGCATATCGATTTTGGTGGGCGTTGTCCCCTGGTGGAAAAATCCGACGCTTTCAAGGGAGCCGCCACGGGGATTGTAGGGATATCAATAATAAAAACAATGGAAATTGTTTCAAATAAATCCGTGACTGTCGGGCTCAGTTCCCGTTTTGCCCTAAGTCCAGATGAGTTATGGTGGTCCGACCGCTCAGCTTGGTCGGGTCTTGACTTCGACAGCTTGAAATAAACCTTGGACGGGAAGATCAGCAATGGCACAGAAAGAGCAGTGGGGAACTCGGATCGGGGTGATTCTGGCGGTCGCCGGTTCGGCGGTCGGCCTCGGGAATTTTCTGAGATTTCCCGGCCAGGCCGCTCAGAACGGCGGCGGTGCCTTCATGATTCCCTATTTTATCTCGCTCCTGCTGCTGGGAATCCCCCTCTGCTGGGCCGAGTGGACGATGGGCCGGTTTGCCGGCACACGGGGGTTTCACTCCGCTCCCGGGATTTTCATCGTCCTCTGCCGGAACACGTTTGCTCGCTACTTCGGCACGCTGGCCCTGCTCGTTCCTCTCGTCATCTATATGTATTATGTCGTGATCGAAGCCTGGTGTCTCAGCTACGCCATCAGCTATCTCGACGGCAGTCTGATGCCCGCCAGCAATCCGGGGGCCTACGATGAATACTTTGGTTCCCTGGTCGGGATGGGCCAGGACGGGGCCCTGTTTCGTCCCGGACACCGCGATTTTCTCGGAATCCTGATCTTCACGTTCGCGATGAACTTCTTTTTCATCTACCGAGGGATTACCAAAGGCATCGAAGCGTTCTGTCGGGTGGCGATGCCGATCATGGTCATTCTGGCCCTCGTCGTCCTCGTCCGCGTCCTTACCCTGGGAACGCCCGATCCGGGAAGCCCGGAGCGGAACGTCGTGAATGGGCTCGGCAGCATGTGGAATCCCAATTTCTCCAAGCTCAGCAATCCAAGCACCTGGCTGGCGGCCTCCGGGCAGATCTTCTTCAGCCTTTCGGTCGGCTTCGGCGTCATTATTAACTATGCCAGCTACATGCGGAAGAACGATGACGTCGCACTGAGCGGCCTGACAGCCACGAGTATGAACGAATTTTTTGAGGTCTGTCTGGGTGGGCTGATTACTCTGCCGGCCGCCTTTATCTTTCTGGGAGTCGCTGCCCAGGATATGGGAACATTTGGACTCGGCTTCACAGCCCTGCCGAGCGTATTTGCCGTGATGCCCGCGGGCCAGCTTTTCGGCTTCCTCTGGTTCATCATGCTGTTTATCGCAGCAATCACGAGTAGCCTGTCCATGCTGCAGCCCGTGATTGCGTTCTTTGAAGAAGGTCTCGGGCTTAAGCGACATGCGGCTGCCGCGATTCTGGGACTGATCTCAGCGATCGGTTCCGGCTTCGTCGTCTACTTCTCCAAGGACCTGAAAGCTCTCGACACCATGGATTTCTGGGTCGGGACCATGTGCATCTTTATTCTGGCAATGTTCCAGGCGACGGTTTACAGCATTGCATTCTCGGTGCAGTCAGGGCATGCGGCCCTGCACGAGGGGTCGCACATTCGAGTTCCGATTGCTCTGCAGTATCTTCTGAAGTTCGTCACACCGGTCTACCTGCTGCTGATCTTCGTGGCCTTCTGCATCTTCAATGTGCCAGACTATTTCTCGGCAATCGGGAAGAGCGAAGTGGCTCTGGCTTCGATCATGTTTATTTCCATCGTTGGAGCATTTCTGCTCGTGATGGTGCACATCGCCGGGATTCGCTGGATGCGGGAAGGGAAATTGAACTTCCTGCTCGAGGAGGCGGAAAGCGAGCAGACCGAGAGCGACTCTCCTGCCGTTTAGGCCGCCTCCGTAACCACAGTTTTTCCTCGCACAATTGCTGCTTCCAGGAGTCCGATCATGACGTCACTCGGCTGGTTAATGATGACCGTTTCGGTCACCACCGTACTTTGTCTCGTCAGCTTCTGCCTGACGAAAGTTCTCAGTCTGCCTGCAGTGGACATGGAAGAGGTGAAGGGGCCGCTGGAAATCGATACCGGCGACACGGAAGACGCTGACTGAATCGGCGGCGCGACGACTACGACTCGAGGCGGAGACGCTGTTCCCGCCAGGCATCGCGGCGGCATTTGCCTTCGGCCAGCAGTGCCTTTAATTCGTCAGCGTTGTCCTGCTCGATGGCCGTGATGAGATGCGTGAGCTTCTCCTGAAACTCGCGGGCGGCAGCCAGCGTCGCCGCGGCATTCTGGCGGAAGATCGACGTCCACAACTCGGGATCGCCTGCCGCGATCCGAGTGCTGTCGCGGAATCCGGAGGAAGCGAGTCTCAAGTGATCTTCCTGAACGGCGGCCGCGAGAGCCGCAGCGACCAGATGCGGCAGATGACTGGTCATCGCCAGAACTGAGTCATGCTCTTCCGGCTGCATGGTCAGGACATTTCCACCGAGTGCCTGCCAGAAGGTTCTGACTCGCCGCGTGTGAATGTCCGCAGTTTCCGCAGTCGGTGTCAGGACAATCGTCGCTTTCTCGAACAGGTCCGGGTCGGCAAACTCGAACCCCGTCTTGTCGGAGCCCGCAAGCGGATGTCCGGGAACGTACTGAGACGCATCGATTCCTTCCGCCTGCAATTCCCGGACGATCTCCCCTTTCACGCTGCCGGCATCGGTAATGGTCGCGCTGTCCCGCATGTGGGGCAGCATTTGGGCCACCTGGGAGGCGATGAGATCGACCGGCGTGCAGATGATAATGAGATCTGCCTGAGCAGCTGCGGACTCCGGCTCCGTTGAGCCCCGGTCAATTACTCCCTGCTCGACCGCTTTCTGCAGCCGCGCCTGGTTTTTGCCGATGCCGATGACCTCCGAAACGACGCCTCGACTGCGGGCCGCTCGCGCAATGGAGCCCCCGATCAGTCCGACGCCGCAGATGGCCAGGCAGCCGATGGATTCATTTTGATGGTCAGCAGGGTTCATCCTTCAATCTTAACGTATCAAATGGACCGAAGCGAACTTTGTTGCCGCCCCAGATTGCCCGAACGGTAGATTTCGCGGCACTTTGTCGAAAGTCGATTTCATCGATGGATCTTCTTGAGGTTCCGCTCGGACCCGGATACCGTGATCTAACGTATTCAAAGGTTCTGATGGAGCGAGTTATGGACGGGTGGCGTTCGAAGCGGTGGGTGTGTTGCGGAATCCTGCTGACCGGATTCTTTCTGAATCATGAGACAGGCCAGTCCGTGATTCACGCCGGCGACTACTTTCTGACGATCGGCGGCGGCTACGCGCCGTCGAGTAATCAGATCTCGCTGGAACGAAACGTGATCTTCTTTCAGGACGTTCTGGGACGTCTCTATCGAGATCCAGTGCACCACGATGTCCTCTTCAGCGACGGTAACGATCCCGGTCGCGATTTGCAGTTTCGCAGGGTCGCTCCGCTGCCACGTGAGTACGAACTCCTCGGACAACTCTTCGATGCTGGTAAGGGACAGAAGAATTTCTATCGCGATCACGAGCTGAATGACGTACGGGGAAGTTCATCCCTGACTCAATTCAAGAGCTGGATCAAAGAGACTGGGGCGACTCTGACGCCCGATGATCGTCTCGTGATCTACGTCACGGCCCATGGGGGGAAATCGACAACCAAAGGCCAGTCGGGAAACACTTGTATTTATCTGTGGAACAAAGAACGGTTGGATGTTGCGGAGTTCGCTCGCTCTCTGAAAGAACTACCCGCAGAGGTTCCTGTGGCTCTGGTGATGGTTCAGTGTTACTCGGGCGGGTTCACGAATCTGCTCTTCGAAAGCGGCGATCGCAGTCGCGGAATCGCCGACCGAGATGTGGCTGTGTTCTGCGCCACAATCGAGTCGCGTCCAGCTGCCGGCTGCACGGCAGATATCAACGAAGAAAACTACCACGAGTACAGCAGCTCTTTCTGGGCAGCAATCGGTGGTCAGACTCGAACAGGGGATAGTGTTCCGGCCGCTGACTTTGATCAGAATGGCCGCGTTTCGCTCTCTGAAGCCCACGCGTTCGCAGTCGCGACTCTTCCGAGTATCGATCTACCGATTTGCACATCGGACGTGTTTCTGCGGCAGTACAGTTCCCAGACCGACGCCGGGGGCGAAGAGGTAACCTTGGTGACGGACAGTGCTCCGCGGACGGAACTGGAAGCCCTCGCGACACCTGCTCAAAAGTACGTCCTCGACTCGTTGACGACTCAGTTGGAGATTGCTGATGAGGATCTCAAGTCGAAAGCGACGGAGTTGAAGCGGCGTCTGGATGGAGAGCTCAAGGAAATCGATCGGCAACTGGGGCGGGCTCGTGGCCAGGTTTCGAGCAGTCGAACTTTGATCCAGCGAACCGTGCTGACCCGCTGGCCAGAACTCAACCAGAGTTGGCATCCTGAGATTGCATCAATTGTGGAGAACGATCGAGACGCTTTGCTGAACGTCATCGAAACCCATTCGGAATTCGCCCAGTGGCAACAGCGAGTGCAGGCCGTTGAGGAACTCGACGCACAAAAGCTGCAGAAGAAAAAGGAGCAGGCTCGCTGTGAGCGGTTACTTTATCTTCTTGAATCACTGGCTCTGACCGCGAATCTGCCGCTCGTCGCTTCGGAAGAGATCCAGCAACGGTACACGCAGTTGAGAGCGATGGAAGGAATGAGTCTTGGCACCGGCTCGGGAAGTTCCCATGAGATGACAACCGTCACCGCTCGCAAGATTCCCCCGACAGAGACCTCCCCTGCTCCGGTGGATTCGTCGGGCGAATGAACCGGCGAAGTCAATCCCGGTGGACTGCCCGTCCGAGCCGGTCGTTCAAGGCTATGCCGAGACCTTCCTCCGGAAAGCGATCGACGACGATAAGGTCCAGTCCCATCCGGTCAAGTTCGTGAAGTGCAGCGAAGAATCCAGCGGCAGCCTCAACGAGATCTCCGGCCGGAGAGAGATTCACGATGTGGGTGAATCCTTTTCGGTCCTGCTGTTGCTCCAGTCCGACGGTCATTAACGCACGGCGTTGCGAAGCCCCACTCTCGTCCTCTTCTCCCGCGACGACGAGGGGAGTCCGAGGAGCATAATGTTCTTTGAGTTGCCCGGGGGCCTCAATGGCTGTTCCGCTCTCGTCGGATGAGATGAGAACAACCTCCTGGCCAAGGACCTCTTCGAGTCGCTCTCGGGTAATTCCTCCGGGGCGAAGAATTTCGAATCGTCCCCCGCTCTCTCGCAGAATCGTCGACTCGACGCCCACCCTGCTGGGGCCGGCGTCGAGGATGTAGTCGACCTTGCCACCGAGTTGCCGGGCCACATGGTCGGCTGTTGTCGGGCTGGTTCGTCCAAAGGGGTTGGCACTGGGAGCGGCCAGCGGAGTACCGGCTTTGTGGATCAGTTCGAGTGCCATCGAATGATCCGGCATCCGGACAGCCACCGTCGGGAGTCCGGACGTCACCAGGTCGGCGACCTCGGCCGTCTTCTCGAAGAGCAGCGTCAGCGGCCCCGGCCAGAAGGTTTCCATCAGAATCTGGTAGCGGGCGGGAATGCCCTGGACAAGCATCGCGAGCTGATCCTGATCGGCGATGTGCACGATGAGAGGATCGAATGTCGGCCGCTGCTTGGCCTCGAAGATCTTCGCGACTGCCGTGGGGTCGAATGCGTTCGCCGCCAGGCCGTAGACCGTTTCTGTCGGCATGGCAACCAGGCCCCCGCAACGGAGGATGGAAGCGGCGCGATCAACATCCTGACCAATCGGAGACGAAGCTGACATGAACGGTGCGAATCAATGAGCGGGGCGAGCGGCTCGTCAGCTCACAATCTCTGTATGCTGATGCGACGATTTCAACGAGAAACCCATTTCGAACCCAACCGCTCGGTAAGGCAGAAGACAGTCTAGGAGCCGTCTTCTGCGGCGGCAAGACTATCGCAGCCGAGTCTGGTTCTGCCACTGCTCCCACTGCTCCGGAGTCAGATCTTCAGGACGGACGCCCGGCGGACTTGTTGCCGGCATCAGGAACTGCGACTCTGATTGCTCAGCCCGACGGTTGGCAACGGCGTTGATGACAGGTTGCTTCTCTGCCGACTGTTTCTCGACCTGATGTGTGGCGGAAGCCGTGAGAATCTGAGTGCGGCCGGCTGGCTCTTCCTTCTTGATCTCTGTCAGCCAGTAGCGGGCGGCTGTCAGATTGGCGTCGTGCTCAAGCGCTTCGGAAAGGTATCGCTCGGCGGTGTATCGATCACCATTCTCAACGAGGGCGACATAGCCGACATTGTAGGCGGCTTCAGCCCGGCTGACCGACTGGGACAGCGTCTGCACCGCTTCGGGATACTGTTCGATGCGGGCCATCTCGATTCCGAGCGAGTAGCGATATTTCGTATTCTGCGGCTGCATTTTCACCGCCTTCTGAATCTCGACGATCGCTTCGGTATGTCGCTTCTGCTCGGCCAGGTACTGACCGAACGTGTAGTGTGCCTCATGAGAATTCGGAGCTGTGCTCGTCAGGCTGCGGTAGCGGGCTTCGGCTTCGACATGCTTTCCGGCCAGAGCATCCAGTCGAGCGAGTCCAAGATTGGCTTCGACCGATTCCGGGATGCCATCGATGACCTTCTCATAAGACGAACGGGCTTCCGTCAGGTTGCCGATCTGTTCCTGAAGCCGGGCGTAACTGAGGTGAAGGTGAAGTGGATTCTTCAGGTCCTTCTCAGTACGTGGCAACGGCTCCTGCTGTACGATTTCCGGCGGATAGAGGCTCGATTCCTTACCGGAGTTCACCTGACGCGCAGCGGACTGCTGGTCAGCGACCATCGCCTGAATGGCGGCATCCTGAGAAGTGGTCGAACGGAACCATGTCAGTGGATTCCGTGACTGGGCGCACCCCGTTGCAGAGCACAGGAGTGCCAGCAGGAGTACATGATGTGTTTGAATCGGCATGCTCATCTTCGCAATCCTTTGCGTTCGATGAAGACATCAGCAGGTCTTCAGCGTGCACAGTCCCTGTGCCATAGTCAACGCGCGCATTCCCCCGGGAATGGTCGTCACTATTTCGTATCGGCTGGATTGCGGGCAATCTGAAGACAACGTGCGACGGATTCCGCACAAGTCGCAGAATCCGTAGGCCGGCCGCGACTGCAGCCTAATCCCCGCTTCCGCCACTGCCATCCACGCTGTACGGAATGTGAGGTGATTCGAGATTCTCCAGCCAGATTCGCTGGTAGTTCTCGACCTCGACAGCCGGACGACCGATCGGGGCCGTCATGTTGAGCATCACAGCCATCGATGTTTCCGGACCGGCGAGCTCGGTCACATAGTTGTTCACACTCGCCAGTCGCAGCTCATTGATGTACTTCTCGGTCGAAGCCTGGACGAAAGCCATGCGTCGCTGAGAAGGAGCATTCTGCATGATCCACAGACAATGCTCGCGACCCGATTTTGTCAGCTGATGCGTTTCCGGGTTGAAGTGGTACTCATACAGTGTCGTCGCATTCTTCCAGCCTTCGGCAATCTGGGCTTCCTGAATGACGTCGACAATGCTGCGGTCGATGTGGTTGTAGGGCGTCGGCCAGAAATGCGCTGAATGGAACTGCTGCATGAATGTCTGTTGCTGCTCGGTCGGACGCGGCCGATTCGGCCAGACCTTGCCGTAGCGATACTTCTGGCGGGATCCCACGGGAAGCGAACCGGTGTACGACCACCATTCCGGGGAGTATTTCTCCATCCCGGCTTCTTCTTTCTTCTCCCAGGGCCATCCTGCACGCGCTGAATCAGGCGTGAGAACCAGGCCGGAGAAAAAGGCGAAAAGTAAGATTTGTGGTAGTCCGAGTCGCATCCTGCCGTCTCCTCTGAGTTTCCTACTCAGGTTAGAACGCATTCAATCGTGACGTCGTTTTGAGAGCGTCGGTTGCCGGGCGGATCGCTTTCGAGCTCCTGCATCATGCAGTCGCCGGGTGGCTCGATACCGGTTGAGGTATGAAGCTGTTCCCCGAAAGATTTCCGTCCGTCACTGCGGACCTGTCTTGTCTGGCGTTTACTCCCTTGGTCGATTGACAGGCGTCAACGCTTCGACCAATGGCGCAGCACAGTCGTGCCGGTCCCTGTCCCCTCGAATTATCGACGCAAGGACATTCGCAGCATGACGAAAATCACGCATTTGGGGAAAGCGAGCGATCTGACGGTCGCATCACTCAGGCAGAGTGATGTAGACATCCCCGTTTTCCACGCTCGCGTCGTAGACCGTGGTTTGAATCGACGAGGAGAGGCAGTGCTGACCAGTGCGGACGTCGAACTGCCACCCATGCCACGGGCAAGTAACGACACCTCTGCGAAGCGTTCCCGTTCCAATCGGCCCCCCGGCATGAGGGCAGAGACCATCGATCGCGTGGACTTCGTCGCCGATACGGAAGATTGCGATGACTCGTCCGGCGACGGCGAATTCCTTCCCCGCTCCATCGGTCAGTTCATCAACGCTACAGACGCGGGTCTTTTCTGCCATCTTCGAAGTCCGGTAGAACAATGTTCATTCGAGAGCGAGTCACGCTGCTTTGGCGGTTCTCGCTGCTCTGGTCCGTTTGCGGGGCTCGCTTTTCCAGCGGCGGTGGACCCAGAAATATTGCTCCGGGTTGTTGCGAACAACACGCTCCAGAGCGTCGGAGTAACGCTGGGTAATCGCCTGAACGTTCCCCTGCAGTTCTTCCTCCTGCGGATCGATGACCTCCTCGACCCCAATTTCGTATCGAGTCCAGCGGCTGTTCACGAAATCATCGGGCAGCCGACGGGCATAGCCGACACAGATCAAAGCGTCGTACTGAAGCGCCAGCAGTCCAATTGATTTGAAGGTACTGGCCGGTTTGCCGAAGAAATCGACGAACAGACCTCGCGGTCCGGCATCCTGGTCCCCGAGCATGGCGACGCGGCCGCCGGCCTCCATCTCCTGCGAGACTTCGTCGGAAGCCCCCGACTTCAGAATCATATAGTGGCCGGTCTGTTCCCGAAACTCTCGAAACCAATCGTGAAGATAGGGATTGTCCAGGGCACGAGCGACGGCTCCGGCTCGAAAGCCAAACAGCCCGAAACTGACCAGAGACATCTCCCAATTGCCGAAATGTCCGCTGAGCAGAATCACGGGACGATCGGTGGTCAGCGACTCCACAGCTCGATAGCGGTCCCTGAAGGTGACGCATTCGCGGAAGTTTTCCCGTCGCAGTTTGCGCGGGAGCTGAATCATCTCCACGATCAGCCGAAGCAGGTGAATCCACATTCCGAGAATGATCTCATCGGCTCTTTCATCGGTGAGCTCATCGCCGAAAGCGATCTCGAGGTTCTGGCGACAGACCTGATACCGAGTCAGCTTCCGGGGGAGACAATGGAACGCAAACCTGGCAATCGATTCGGCCAGTAATACGCTCTGCCGATAGGACAGACAGCGAACCGTTGCGAGCACCGCCTTGAAGACGAAGAACTCAGCGCGGTATCGAATGGACTTCCATGTCATCGCAAACTCCCAGACGTCATGTCAGGCTGTACGGGCTCCCTCGGGGAAATCGACGTAAAGTCTTGTCGCCGAAAGGAACTGCGTCAAGACGAATCCCGATTTGATTAGGTCCGGGGCCGCTTTGGATCGGACTTCAGCGGAAGCTCGACGCGCTTGCCGGTCCAGGCGGATTTGTAGATCGCGAGAATAATCTCGACGCTTTTGCGGCCTTGATGTCCATCGACCCGCGGATCGGTATTCTTCTGAATGGCCGAAATGAAGTCCTTGAATTGCTCCATGTGACCGGTGAAAGAGATCGCCTTGGGATCACTCGCTCCGCCAGTGTTGCCCGATTTTCGCGAGAACTTCTCGATCGTTTTGGCGTCTCGGGCCAGAGTCTTCTCGAACTCCCAATGCAGAATATCATCCTGCTCGATGATCGCTGATCCCTTCGTGCCGCAGATTTCGGTCTTCTTGAGGAAGCCCGGATAAGCACTCGTGGTCGCGGTAATGGTCCCGATCGCGCCGTTGGCGAACTGAAGTGCGGCTACGCCGGTGTCTTCCACTTCGATTCGCTCGTGAGCCAGCGTCCCTGTGATCGCCGAAACGGCTGCGATTTCGCCCATGAACCAGTAGATCAGATCCACATTGTGAATCGCCTGGTTCATGTACGCTCCCCCGCCATCCAGCGCCCAGGTGCCGCGCCATCCGCCGCTGTCGTAGTACTCCTGGCTGCGCCACCACTTGACGTACGTGTCACCGAGTGTGAGCGTGCCGAAGCGACCCGCATCGATGGCTGCTTTGAGCGCCAGGTTGGCTCCGCTGAAACGCGAAGGCAGAATGGCTCCGAGTTTCACATTGTATTTCTCGCAGGCCTCGATGATCGCATCGCACCGCTTCAGGGTGATTTCGAGTGGCTTCTCGACAAGAACGTGTTTGCCCGCCTTCGCTGCTGCGATGGCCGGTTCCATGTGCGCACCACTGGGCGTGCAGATGGTGATAATGTCGATCTCAGGGTTCGCGAGCATCTCGTCGAGTTTGTCGTAGGCCTGACAGCCCTTCTCGGAAGCGAATTTTTCGGCTGAAGCCAGCGTTTTGCTGTAGCAGCCAACAAGTTTGGCTCCACGAATGTGAGCGATCGCTTCGGAATGAAAGTTGGCAATCATTCCGCAGCCGACGATTCCGAATCCTACTGCCATGATATCTCCCGGAAGTTAAGTCCAGAGTTGTTCGTGTGATTCACTGCGCCTGATGTCGTTCTGTCAGACGAGTTTGACGCGGCAGAACTTCTTTTTGCCGGCCCAGACGATCAGTCCATCTTCGATGGCGATCATCTCGTTGATGTCTCCGATCGGTGATTTGTCTTCGCCGAGCTTGGCGCCGCCCTGCTGAATAAGACGACGGCCATCGCTCTTGGTATTCACGAGTTTCAAGAGGAACAGCAGGTCCACCGCTGCGACTTTGCCGTCTGTGCATTCGGATCGCGAGAGCGTTGTTTCTGGAATATCGCTCGGCAGCCCCCCTGCTCCGATTTCTCGTTCCCAGCGAGCCACGGCCTCTTCGGCTTCCTCAACGCTGTTGTACTCGCCGGCGATGGTCCGGGCCAGAATCTGCTTGGCCGTTTTTGGGTGTCCGGCGAGAATCCTGTCGACTTCTTCGAAGGGCATATCGGTGAGTAATTCGAAGTAGGAACGCATCACGTCGTCCGGCAACTGCATGAGCTTTTTAGTCATCTCGTAGGGCGACTCGGCGATCCCAATATAATTGCCCAGGCTCTTTCCCATCCGACGGATGCCATCGGTTCCCACGAGAATCGGAGACATGACGCTGCACTGCAATGGCAGGCCGGCGTCCCGCTGAAGATCGCGAGCCAGCATGAACGTGTAAAGCTGTTCGGTTCCGCCGAGTTCGATATCGGCACGGATTTCGACCGAGTCCCAGCCCTGCATCAGCGGGTAGAGGCATTCGTGCAGATAAATCGCGTGCTCATCTTTGAAGCGGCGGGAGAAATCATCCCGCGTCAGTAATTGGGCAACCGTCACTTTGCTGCAGAGCTCGAGGATTCGGGCGAAGTCCATGCCCGCGAACCAGTCTCCGTTGCGATGGACCTCGGCCTTGGATAAGTCGACGACTTTACCGACCTGTTTCAGGTAATCCTGAGCGTTGGCTTCAACCTGCTCGGCGGTCAGACGGGCCCGGGTTTCGTCCCGGCCACTCGGATCTCCGACGAGAGCCGTATAATTGCCGATGATGATCACAGCCTGATGACCAAGTTGCTGGAACTGCCGCATCTTTCGCATCGGGACGGTATGTCCGAGGTGCAGGTCGACTCCAGTGGGGTCGATGCCATACTTGATGCGAAGCGGCTTGCCGGTGGCGAAGCTCTTCTCCAGCATCTTGCGAAGTTCGTCTTCCGGGACGATCTTTTCGACGCCGCGGCGAATAATTTCCAGTTGGTCATCAACAGGGGGAAATGTCATAGTCACTTGAGCGGAAGCAGTCCCGCTTTCTTGATTACACTGTTCCATACTACGATGAGCAGCCGAGATCGGATGCCCGCCTGTCAGTCCGGCAGACTGAGCCACCATCGGACTGGTTCCCAGAAGCAAACTGTCTGGTTTTCCGGTCTTCAGGACTTGGATTCGTAACGTAACAATCCCCTCCTTAATAAACCAGTCTTACCCCGCACGGAACCGGATGGATCCTCTGTCGATCGAAGACGAACAATCAGCTTCTCCGAAGAGTCCCGCACTGGTGTTTGCCGGCGGAGGGACCGGTGGTCATCTCTATCCGGGCATCGCGGTTGCGGAACGCTGGAAGGAGCAGTTTCCGGATTCCAGAATCGTCTTCATCGGCACCGATCGGCCCGTCGAACGGCGGATCGTCCAGGCGAATAGCCTGGAGCATGTCTCCATTCCGTTCGAGCCGCCCGCTCGTGTCCTGGGATCGCCGTGGAAGTATTTCCAGAAGCTTCGAGAGTCGAATCGGATCGTCCGGGAGCTGTTCCGTGCCATTCAGCCCGACATCATGATTGGCCTGGGGAACTACTCCAGCGTTCCCGCCGGGCTCATTGCGAGACGATCGCGGATCCCTCTGGTGCTGCTGGAACAGAACTCGGTTCCCGGGCGGGCGAACCGATTCCTGGCTCGCTTCGCTGATCATCTCTGTCTGACCTATCCGGAGTCCGCTGCTTATCTACCCCGGAAAACGCCGGTGTCAGTTACCGGCAATCCCCTGAGAGCCGCGGTCACGAAGCTCCGTGTGGACAAAACTCACCCGCCAGAACAACAGGTCCTGCTCATCACTGGAGGGAGCCAGGGAGCCCGTCTCCTCAACGAGCTATTGATCGGATTCGCTGCCCAGTGCGGCTCAGCATTGAAAAACTGGCACTTCCGACATCAGGCCGGTTCCGATGACGAAGCAGCACGAATTCGAGTTCAATATGAGGCCGCCCAAGTCTCGGCTGAGGTTCGGGCGTACTTCGATACGCCGGATGAACTCTATGAGAACGTGACAATGGCCGTCTCACGTGCCGGGGCGACGACCCTGGCCGAACTCGCCTGGCTGCGAATTCCGGCTCTCATTGTCCCCATTGCCAACTCGGTAAATAGTCATCAACTGTACAACGCGCAATCCCACGCAAGGTGCTCATGTTCACAGGTGATTGAAGAAGATCAACGGGATCTGAAGAAGGTGTTCAATAGTTCTCTTCTTCGGTGGCTCGAAGAGGCTGAGTCTCATAGTCGAGGAAAAGTTCAATCGGAGATTTCCTTAACATTCGATGCCACGTCCGAGGTAGTCAAGGTGATCTCCCGAATACTAGTTGATGTCTAGGTAAAGTTCCTGACTAATCGGAGGTGGTGGATGGATGGGCAGCGTCGCGGCAACGCGGTATCTTTCGAGCGATAGACAGTTCTATTGTTTCCGAGGTGTCGTTCTTTTTGGCTTCCCGACGAAGTCGGGCTTTTCGAGTTGTTAGGGCTGACTGAGAAAATCGTTTGTCAAGAACTCTAAACAAGCATCGTTCACTTGATAGTCTGTCAACGATTGCTAGAGTCGCTACATCTTTAAGCCAAAACGTTATTGCTATTACACCTGCCGCTTTCTATTCTTTGGTCAGGGAGGCAATGGCGGCTGCATACAAGTCCGCAGGCTCAACAGAAGAAGGAACAAGACATGGCGGAAGCAACTGAGCAATTGAGTGTTGCCGAGATTCATCAACTTCTGCGACAACAGCAGTCCAAAGTCAGTGCTCTTCAGAAGCGGCGCGAAAAGCTGGCTGAACAACTGGCTGATGTCGAACAACAGATTGCAGAATTGACGGGTGAAGACGGTGGTGGCACACGATTCAGGAATGAGAAGTCCCTGGAAGAAGTGATCATCGATGTTCTCGGAAAGAACAAGAAGGGGCTTGGACTGGCAGAACTGACCGATGCCATTCTCAAGACGGGTTATCGTTCGAGCAGCTCTAACTTCAAGAACGTCGTCTACCAGAATGTCTATAAGTCCGAAGCCGTGACTCGCGACGAAAAGTCCGGTCGCTATGTTCTCGCCTGATCGCTGATTGAGCTCGAACAGTTGGCTGGTTGCCAACAGCAACCGTGACAGACGCCCCCGCCTGAATTACCATGCGGGGGTTTTTTCACGCACCCACGTCACCGACCTTCACGTACAGGGATGCAATTCGATGTCGAATGATACTGTTGATTCTCGTCAAGTTGTCATGGACCTTCTCCGCATTGCGGGCGGAAGCGGGCAGGAAACCCAGGTCCTTGCCGCCATCGAAAGGAAGTTGCTCGATGCAGGGCTCGATCCGACTCAGATGCGTTACGACGAAGCCAACACGCGAGCCGGCTTCGGTGAGGTTGGTAATCTTATCGTCACCCTTCCGGGGACGATATCAGCTCCCCGTCGACTGCTCATGGCTCATGTCGATACAGTCCCTCTTTGCCTGGGAGCGGTGCCGCTGATTGACGGCGAATACATTGTCTCTGAATCAGCTGAGACAGCGCTGGGAGGAGACGACCGTTCTGGAGCCGCTGTTGTTCTTACGACTCTCTTACGGATTCTCAACGAGCGTCCCGAACATCCTCCACTGACATTTCTGTGGACCATTCAGGAAGAGATTGGATTGGTCGGAGCCCGCTACGTCGATCCTGAGGAATTGAATCACCCAGAACTCTGTTTCAATTTCGATGGGGGGCCTCCGCACAGTGTAATCCGCGGAGCGACTGGTGATTCTCATATGGACATCATCGTGCGGGGACTGGCCAGTCATGCCGGTGCTCATCCCGAACAGGGGATCTCCGCGATTGTGATCGCGTCGATGGCGATCGCTGAGTTGCAGCGGGATGGCTGGCTCGGATTGATCGAGAAGTCTCATGGTCGTGGGACAAGCAATATCGGCTACATTTCCGGGGGAGCCGCAACCAATGTGGTGACCGATCTGATCACGATTCGAGCGGAAGCCCGCAGCCACGATCCGCAGTTCCGCCAGGAGATCGTTGATACCATCCAGCGAGCATTTGTGACCGCGGCCGAAACACTGGCTAACGCCGCCGGGGCACATGGCACGGTCGAGTTCAAGTCTCGCTCGAAATACGAGGCTTTCGCTCTCGAGGAAGATTCGGCCGTCGTAACCGCTGCGAAGGAGGCAGCCCGAGGAGCCGGTTTGACGCCCGAAACCCGAATCTCGAACGGTGGTCTGGATGCCAACTGGATCTCGTCGCATGGACTGCCGACCGTCACGATCGGCTGCGGGCAGGAGTTCATTCACACCGTGAGCGAACGACTCCACCTGCCGAGTTTTGAGAACGCCTGCGAGATCGCCTGGCGGCTGGCATTGGACAACGCCTGATCTCTATAGTCCACTGGGGTGGATTCGATTGGCGAACCGTTACGGCAGTGTGTTGATCCGGATATTGCGGAAGTTGAGGTCGGTGGTCGGATCGTGTCCCTGCAGACTCAGGTGGCCGGCTTCGAGTCGTTGTCCCTTGCGAGGGTTCTCATCTGGTTCACGCGTATCTTTCCAGCTGACGACCGGGTAGCCATCGACCCAGGTGGCGATCTGCGGTCCCGCGGCGACGAGTGTAATTGTGCACCATTCGTTGTCGGACGAAACAACCCGGCGAGCCTCGACGCGTCTGAAAATTGCACCCGTCCCGGCGTTGTTCGGCTTGTTCGGATCATCGTCCGTCATGCCGTTGTGAATTTGAACTTCATAGCCGTTGGAAGGGTTCTCCTTTGTTCCCGGCATCGCTCTGAAGAAGAGGCCACTGTTGAGTTCTTTCGCGTTCGTTTTTGCTTCAAACTGCAGGACGAAGTCCTCGAAGGTCTCCTGGGTTTCGAGAAAGCCGGGACCGTTGACGACGTGAATCGTTCCTGTGACGACGTCGATAACACTCTCCGATCCGGGGACTTCTCGCCAGCCGGCGAGGTCCGTTCCGTTGAACAGTGGTTCCTGATTCATCGGCTGCAGACGGACATCGCGAAAGGCGACCGCTCCGCTGTTCTTTTGCAGCCCGATATGGCCTGACTGAAGCCAGTTGTCGCGAGTGTCTTCGTAGGAATGAGTTGGGCCATCGTCGATCTGGATATCGATCTTTCGTCCAACGGCAGTCACCGTCATTCGGTGCCAGTCCCCATCGCCGAACTTCGCACCGGGATCGAATTCAGAAAGTCCGACCAGACTGCCGGAAACGAATCCTTCGGGATGCGTGTCCGCCAGGTTGATCTCGTAACAGTCTTCACTGGGTTGACCCGGCTGAGGAGCACAGCGGATAAAGACGCCACTGTTCGTTTCGCCGGTCATCTTGAAATCGAGCGTGAGTCGGAAATCGTCGAAGGGGACATCGGTCATCAGCAGGCCAATCGGGCCGCTGTCGGCAGTGATGGTCTGGTTCTGGACCGCCCAGTTGACGTCGTTCACTCGATGCCAGCCGAAGAGAGTCTCGTTGTCGAAGAGCAGGATCTGCCCGGCTTCGATTTCTTCGTCCGTAAGCGGATTGACGTAGGTGATCTCGGCAGGCTCTGCGTCAGCCGCCGGCGCTGCCGTTGAAGTCGCTTCCGGCTGGGGACTCCCGCCTTCGGGCTCCTGCGGTCGCTGACACCCTGCGGTCACCACGAGTGTCAGACAGAGCAAGCCTGCGAGAAAAGGAAATCGAGAATCAGTGATGGTGGTGTTCATACAGATCATCCCGTCGAGATCGTGCTGAGTTGAGAGTGTTACCTACTGCCCTTGATCAGAATGCTCGAGGGCCCATTTTAAATAGGCTTCGAGAAACGGATCGAGCTCTCCTTCGAGAACCGTCAGTGGGTTCGCCGTCTTCAGTTCGGAACGCGTGTCCTTGACGAACTGCTCCGGCTGGAGGACATAGTTCCGAATCGTTTCGCCGCCGAAGCCGATCTTGGATTTCTCGCCACGGCGGGAAGCGACTTCCGCTTCGCGTTTTTCAATCTCCAGTTGATACAGCTTGGCGAGCAACATCTTGCGAGCCGCGGCCCGGTTCTGATGTTGACTTCGCTCATTCTGGCAACGCACAACAACACCAGTGGCGAGATGCGTCAGACGAACGGCCGATTCTGTCTTATTGACATGCTGCCCCCCTGCACCGCCAGCGCGCATCGTGTCTTCATTGACGTCCTTGTCCCAGTCGATTTCGATGTCGAGTTCATCGTCGATTTCGGGGGTGACATCGACCGCCGCAAAGGCTGTCTGCCGTTTTCCCGCGGAGTTGAACGGACTCATGCGAACGAGACGGTGATTTCCGGACTCCCCTTTAAGGTAGCCATAGGCGTAGTCGCCCTTGATCAGGAGCGTGGCGTGCCGGATCCCCGCTTCTTCCCCGTCGGTTCGTTCGTACAACTCCAGTCCGAAGCCGCGATTCTCGGCCCATCGCATATACATGCGGAGCAGCATCTCCGCCCAGTCGGCTGCATCGGTGCCGCCTTCCCCCGCCTGAATCGTAACGTAGGCGTTGAGCGCGTCTTCGGGTTTGCCGAGCATCGTCTGCAATTCGACGGTGCTTAGAGTCGCGGTCAGCCGTTCAACGGTCTGCTGGATCTCGGTGACGGTTTCCGGAGTTTCTTCGTCTTCGGCAAACTCAAGCAGGACTTCCAGGTCTTCAGCCCCCGCAATCAGCTCATCGAGTGGATTGAGCAGTGCTTTCAAGCGACTGAGTTCAGTCACCTGCTTCTGGGCTTTCTCCTGGTTATCCCAGAATCCCGGCGCGGCCATCTTCGCGTTGATCGACTTCAACTCTTCCTGTTTGACGTCGTAGTCAAAGAGAGTCCTTTAAATAGAGGATGCGCTCGGTCAGGTTCTGGCAGGCGTCGCGGAGCTCGCTGTCCATCGTGCGAATGGTCTTTTCTAAAGAAGCAGCTTCGGCTGCGGGGTATCACTGCGGAGATGCAATTGTAGCGGTCCAACGCCCGAAGACAAAGGAAGCCGACCGCATCTCAAGCTGAGTGAACCGTGGAAGTTTACGGATTCGATGCGGGCTGTTTCAGGCCGATTCCTGAGTAGTAGAAACCTCGGGCGAACATCTTCTGAGGATCGAACAGATTGCGACCGTCGAAGATGACCGGGTTCTTGAGACGCCGTTTGATCAGGTTGAAGTCCGGTGTCCGATACTCATTCCATTCCGTGCAGATCGCCAGCGCATCGGCTCCCTCAACCGCTTTGTACTGCTGGTCACAGAGTACAACTCGATCGCCGTAGGCCGCCTGGACATTCTCCATAGCCACCGGATCGTGAGCCTGCACTTTGGCTCCTGCTTTCAGCAGTTCGTCGATCAATGTCAGGGCGGGAGCTTCGCGGATGTCGTCGGTTTTCGGCTTGAAGGCCAGGCCCCAGAGAGCAATCGTTTTTCCTTCGATCTTGTGATCGAAATAGCGGCTAATCTTGTTGAAGAGGATCGTTTTCTGCGCGCGGTTAACGGTATCGACCGCGTTGAGCATTCGCGTTTCGATCTCATGATCTCGAGCGGTCGCGATGAGCGCCCGAACGTCTTTGGGGAAACAGGATCCCCCATAGCCGACACCCGGGAACAGGAACTGAAAGCCGATTCGCTGATCGTGCCCGATCCCTTTACGGACTTCGTTCACGTCGGCTCCAACTGCTTCGCAAAGGTTGGCCATCTCGTTGATGAAGCTGATTTTTGTGGCCAGCATGCAGTTAGCGACGTACTTGGTCATCTCGGCACTCTCAAGTCCCATGACCAGAAACGGATGCTCCGTTCGCAGAAACGGTTTGTAGAGTTCTTCGAGCACATCGGCGGCGAGTTTCGTCATCACGCCGACGACGACGCGGTCCGGTTTGGTAAAATCATCGATCGCGCAGCCTTCCTTGAGGAACTCCGGATTCGATGCGACGTGGACTTCCCGTCCCAGTTTTTCCTTGAGGCGATCGTAGACGCGCCGATTTGTTCCGACTGGAACCGTGCTTTTGCAAATCACGACAGCCTCTTCCGAAAGATGCGGCGCGATCGAATCGCAGGCGGCCCAGATCCCCGACAGGTCGGCTGCTCCGTCGTCTCCCATCGGTGTTCCCACGGCGAGGAAGACACCGGCGGCCTCTGGGACGCAACTGGCCACATCGGTTGTGAACTGAAGCCGACCGGCGGACTGGTTGCGTTTGACCAGTTCTGTCAGGCCGGGTTCGTAGATCGGGATGATTCCCTGATTGAGCCGTTCGATCTTGCCGGTATTGATGTCCACGCAGGTGACATCGTTTCCGCTTTCGGCGAAGCAGGTCCCGGTGACCAGCCCAACGTATCCAGTGCCAATGACGACAATCTTCATGAAAACCTCGTTCAGAACCGTCTGCCTGCGGTGTCGGGTCAATCCTTGATGTGACTTTGTGAGCGTGGCCGATCGATGGTTGGTCGGGAGACCGCAGAGATATGGGACGGAATCAGCCTACCTTCTCCTGAAAATCTCGGCACAAGTCGGTCGCGGAATCATAGACAATCGCCAAAACCGACGCGAGACCCATGCAGGTCGGACCGTTTTTAGGATCTGTCGCGATACTGCTGATCGTAGTAGATGCGATACTCCCCCGACCGGATGCGGTCTGTCCACTGCTGATGCTCCAGATACCATTCGATGGTTTCTTTCAGGCCGGTTTCGAACGGAATTCGCGGCTGCCAGCCGAGTTCCTGTTTCGCCTTCGCGCAGTCGATGGCATACCGGCGGTCGTGCCCTGGTCGATCTTTCACGAAATTGATCAAGGAATCTGGCTTGTTGAGCAGTTCAAGCAGGGTTTCCGTCAGCCGCAGGTTCTCCAGTTCGCACTCGCCTCCGAAATTATAGACCTCGCCGGGGCTGCTCTGGTGGAGAGCGGCGGCGATTCCCCGGCAATGATCGCTCACGTGAATCCAGTCGCGGACCTGTCGGCCGTCGCCATAAACGGGCAGTTGTCGATCCTCCAGGGCATTGGCGATAAACAGCGGTAGCAGCTTTTCCGGAAACTGATACGGTCCATAGTTGTTGGAGCAACGGGTGATGATCCCGGGAAAGCCGAACGTGTGGCAGTAGCTTCGCACGAGCAGGTCGGCTGCAGCTTTAGACGCCGAATACGGGCTGTTCGGAGCCAGCGGTGTCGTTTCCGTGAAGAAGCCGCTCGATCCCAGGCTGCCATAAACCTCGTCGGTGGACACCTGGAGGTAACGCTTGATCTCGTTCTGTCGGGAGGCATCTAACAGGACCTGAGTCCCGACGATATTGGTCTGAACGAAAGGACCCGAATCGAGGATGCTGCGATCGACGTGCGACTCAGCCGCGAAGTTGACCACGGCGTCAATGCCGTGGTCATTCAAGCAATGATTCACAAAATCCGCATCGGCGATGTCACCATGCACGAACTGATATCGCGAGTGCCCTTCGACATCGGTCAAGTTCTCGAGATTGCCGGCATAAGTCAGCTTGTCGAGATTGATGATTCGGAATCGATCGTCAGCGAACTGCGGATCGGTGAGCAGCATCCGGATGAAGTTAGAACCGATGAAGCCACATCCGCCGGTGACGAGCAGTGCTTCGGGAACGAAGGGCGTTGCATTCATGCAGTCTGGTCCACCCGTGTCAGGCGAAGGCCTTCGGCGATTACTCGCCGCTGGTTGCTTCGCCCTTCACTTTCTTTCCATAGATTCGAATGTCGTCAAACCGTCCGGGATCATCGAAGGAGCCGATGCCAACTCGACCGGATTTGAAGGTCTCATCGTTCGCGGTCATCACGGGTTGGTTCATGTCGTCGAAGTAAATCTCAATAGTTCCTGAACTGACTTTGCGGACAACCCGGGCGTGATGCCATTGATCGTCCCAGTTCGTGCCTGGGGTGGTCTTTGTGGAGATCGCGACACGCGGGGCGTCGTTGACGATGAAAATCTGATTCGCGTGCGCGTCGGTCTTCTTTCCAAAATGCACATAGTAGAAATGAGACTCATCGACATAGTTGAAGAACAGGCAAAGCGATCGATGATCGTAGTCCGGTGAAGTCGACTGCAGTTGAACATCCAGAATGACGTCGCTGAATTCCTGGTCCTTGAGGATCGCCCGGTTATAAGGTGATCGGTGAGGTGGCTCGTAGTTGCTCTTCTTCTTCGTCAGGGCGAAGACCTGATCATCGCCATCCTGCTGCAATTCCCAGGCGGAACTGTCGGTCGTCTTCCAGGAGTCTGCTCCCCTGGAAAAGTCTTCCGTAAACTGCAGCGGCAGTCCTTTCAGTTTCTTTGGAGCCGAATCATCAGCGTGGACCGCGGTGAGAGAGAAAGAGGAGAAAACGAAAAGGCAGAGCACGCGTGTCATGAAATGCACCTGTCGATGAAGTGGCTGGCGATAAGCGAACTGGTATCGATCAAGGTATCCGACCGCCATCGTCAGCTCAATCGATCATCGAAAGATGCTCTTGAGAACGCCACCGGCGGGACGCACGGCGACTCGGTCCAGAAGTCCGCTGGCAAGTGTTTCATTGACGCGCAGTTCGCTCAGCAATTGCTGGTACTTGCCATCGATTTCGTTGGTCAATGACTGTGTCTGTCGCTCAATTTCGCTCTGGGCGAGTTGAGTGAACTCGATCTTTCGCAGCTGCAGTTCCCGTTGGAAGCCCTGCTGAAGGCCGGCGACGATATGACGGCCAACATCGGATTGCATTTCGATTCGGGGCGATCGGATCGAGCCGGACAGTCGAATCTCGCCTTCGACATGATTGACCGCATCGAGTGCGGTCGTCAGCAGCTCGACCGGAGCGAACGGTTTGATGCCTCGTTCTGCGAGAAGGGTGGGCTGCACCTTCAGCGAGCTGTCGACATCGAAACGCACATCCTGCTGCCGCCAGTTGACGGTCGACTGAATCTCATCCCCAGCGAGTCGAAAACGGAGGTCGGCGATCAAATGTCCGGTATGAGCATTGAGTTTCAGTTTCTCATGACTGGCGATCGTGTGCACCGGGACGTGGTCAGTCGTCATATGACCGACGAGATCGAAAACCGGCGGGCTCTGGCTGAAATCGCATTGCCCGTCGATCATGTAATGGCCTTCGTGACTGAGTTCGAAATGGTAAGTCAACGGCTGTGGATAGTGTCGGGCTGCCGAAGTCACGTTGCAGAGTTGTCCGGAGAAGATCGCTTCTCGTTCATTCAGATTCGCCATGCCGTTGATGTCGAGACGACGCAGCAGGAACCTGGGAATGTCGCCTGCGGTGTCGAAGTCGATCGTGCGGCCGGTTTGCCGCTCCGGCTCATAATCTTCCGTTGCCACGGCGACGCATCGCTGCACGAACCCAAGCCATGAGGCGAGTTCTTCGAACTGTTGTTTGGCCTGGGGGCCGACGATGGCGGCCGTCAACTCATCGGCGTTCAGCGGGATGGCATCGATCTGGCTGCGAATGGACGCGACGTCCCGCTCTTTCGCCGCTTCCAGTTCCTGCAGATCGACCCGCGCCTGTTGCGGGAGCATCATGAACTCTTCTTTGAGTCGCTTGCTCTCGGCGATCAAAGCATCCACCTGTCGGGCCAGTCGAGCGGAGCGTTCGAGCTGCTCAAGGGGGTTGTTCGACTTCTTGATCGTTTCGAACTCGGTTTTCAGAGATTCTATGTTCCGTTTCAGAGACTCCGACTGCTGGCGGTAGGCATTGAAACGGTCCTGCCAGAAGTGCTTCTTCTGCTCGGCCAGCTGCACTGTTTCCAGCTGGTTTGGGTTGTAGGCATCGATAACTTTCGAAAGCAGGGTATCGAAGAACGAGTCGGCTGCTCCCCGGGCAAACTCCGAGAGGACACCAACCTGTGTCCGAAACGGAAAGGACCATTCTTCACCATCGACGGAGGTGGAACTGAAATCGAGAGAGGACGCCGTGTTGACGCGGACGTCATTGATCGTGGCGTAATCGATGACGAACTTCTTCCGCAGGAGGGCATCTCGATTCAGTTCGACGTTGATCGCGGCGATTTCGACGGCGTTCACGCCCGGTTCGTCTTTACTGGCGATTTGAACCCGCTCGAGGTTGAGGTGTGTGTTGAAGAAGCCCGATTCGAGCCGGTCGATTCCGACAGTAGTGCCCAGAGCCGCTCCCGTGCTGGACGTGATCGACCAGTGCAGCAACGGCTCGAACCCGAATGCGATCAGAGCCCAGCAGAGACAGGCCGCCGTGAGTCGCGGGACGAGATATCCCCAGCGAAGGGCGAACGCTTTCCGTCGCGATTTCTCAGACGTGTCGGGCCCACTGGAATGGGCAGGTCCACGTAAGGTTCGGAGCTGCTGGTTCTTCCGTGCCAACTCAGCCGTGGCATCACTGTGCGGAAACGGCCGTGCTGAAGGAACCTGAAGCTGGTTGTGCTGTTGCGGATTCATCACTGCACTCGATCAAGAGAATGATTCGGAGGACCACCGATCAGATCGCTGAGCGAACACGCTCAGCCCATTCGGCGCCCCACAACCAGGTGGCGAGTCGATACTTCTTCATCCGACCGATGACAATCGGGGTATATCGCTCCGTGAGTGGCAAGGCCGCGCAATAGCTGGGAACAATGAGAACGCTTCCAAGTACGAACGAACCGAGCACGATCGTGTTGTTGAAATCCGTCCAGGGAATGACGGGCTGGTTGTAGAGCCAGATCCAGAGAGGTTGCAGTTCCTGGTTGGTGAGCAGAAACTCTCCAATCGATGAACAGACTCCATCCAGCGAAATGGCTATCCAGGAGAACAGGAAGGTGCTGAAGAACAGAGCGGGCAGACTCAGCCTGACGGAAGAGACACCGATCATCAGCATGACCGCGAGCAGATTCCCTTTCGGGACGAGTCCGAGCAGCACGCCACCGGCGAGTCCAGCTGCGATTTCCCGATACGAGCACTCAGCCGTCAGCGAGCGCAGAAACAGTCTCAGGCACTGGATTAAGAACATGAAGCGCGTCCCCCCCTGCCGTGATCGAAGGCTCTCAGCGCAGAGAGCGAACAATCCGTACCTTCTCCGTAATGATTAACAGTCCCCCATCCAGAAATATCGGTATTCCCAGACCCAATGCCGACCGCGCGTTTGATCCACGCTGGCAGTTTGTAAAATTGCCATCATCGATGGCTGGCCTTTTGACTCGATGGGAACCTGTATGACCGAGCGTCCCCGTGTGGCCCTGTTCGTTGAATCGTCCAGCGAATTCGGACGGATGATCCTTCGTGGGATCCGTCGGTATCTCCACGCGCATGCCGCCTGGTCGATTTATCTGCAGCAGCGAGATCTGAATACGAGGCTGCCGGCCTGGCTCGATGGCTGGCGCGGCAACGGGATCATCAGTCGTTCGACGAGTCCCAAGTTTGCCGAGTTGATTCGCAAATCGGGGCTGCCGATGGTCGATCTGACAGATCGATGGGGAGCTCTCGGCGTCCCTCAAATCTGGGCCGATCATGCCGGGATCGGTCGCATGGCAGCCGATCATCTGATTGAACGGCAGTTTCGGCACTTTGCCTTTGCCGGATTCGAGCGGGAGTCGTGGTCGGATCTGAGGAAGGAGGGATTCTCGTCCTGCCTGGAGAAGTCGGGCTTCACCGCTCAGGTCTACGATTCTCCCTGGGATCCGGTCGCCGGCAGAAGTTGGGACGATGAGTTCGCGGCGTTGGTGGCCTGGATTCAACGTCTTCCCAAACCTGTTGGCATCATGGCCGCCAATGATGTGCGGGGCCAGCAGATTCTCGATGCCTGCTGCGAAGCAGGACTGGCGGTGCCCGAACAGGCCGCGGTGATCGGATGCGACAACGACGCCATTCGATGCGAACTGTGCGATCCTCCCCTGAGTAGCGTGATCCCCAACGCGGAACGAATTGGTTATCGATCCGCCGAACTGCTGCAGCAGTTGATGACCGGAAGCCCTTCGCCGGCGGAGCGCGAGATTGTCGAACCTCTTGGAATAACGACCCGCAAGTCGACGGACATTCTCGCCATTGATGATCCCGACATCGCCGCCGCAGTTCGGATCATCCGTGAACGGGCTCTTTTCGGATTGCGAGTCGAGGATATTCTGGCCGAAGTGCCGGTATCTCGCAGCACGCTCGAACGTGGCGTTCGCAAGTATCTGCGCCGGTCACCACAGTCAGAGATTCGACGTGTGCAACTGCAGCATGCCTGTGACCTGCTTGTCGAGACCGATATGACACTCCCGGAGATTGCCAAGAGGTGTGGGTTTGTGCATCCCGAGTATTTCAGCGTCGTCTTCAAACGAGCCTATACGTTGACGCCGGGACAGTATCGAACACTGCATGCTTCCGGTCACGGCGAGGTCTGAACGGGAATCGGAGATCGTGCCAAAATTTCCGTGGAAATTCTCCCATAGCCATAATCGGGAATTCGTACTAGAGTGCGACAGACCCGTCCACGCAGTTCTTTCTGCTGCAAGTTTCCGATCCCAAAACTCGACAAGATCTGGTGCACTCCCGTGCCAAGAATCCGGTTTCTCATTCTTGGTCTGTTGCTGGTCAGCGGTGCGGTGATCGCTGCTGAACTGGCGTTGCGACACAATTACGAAGACGCCTGTGTCCAGTTGGGGCTCAATGGCGGAGATGCCGGCTGGATCCCCTGCGAAACTGGATTTCTACAGGCTCCTCTGGATTGCACGGTTCGATATCCCGTACAGCCCGGGACGGCGATCGATCTGAGATACGACTCGCAGGGATTTCGTGTCACTGCGGAAGACGTTGACGGGAACGGTCAGCGAACAGTCTGTCTGGGCAGTCGCCGCGTGCTGGCGCCCGATCTTCCAGTTGAGCGTACATTTGCGGGACGCTGGGAATCAACGATGGCAGTGTCCCCTTCACCACCAGTTGTCCTCAATGGCGGCATGCCTCGTGGTTGTCCCCTGCTCTGGCAACTGCAGTTCGACTCGCGAATTGCACAGGCATCAGCCGACAGGCTGATCTGCGTCGTTGGCATCGAGAGCTGCGAGAATGATTTCGTGGTTCGGCGGTCAATGGAGTTCGACGCCTCCGGGCGGCCGCAGCTCGGGTGTCATCCGGGGCAGTCTGGAACGCCCGGAACGGACTCAACTCGCAAGCTGATTGACCAATACCGTCTGATTCAGGTCGGATTGCCACTGCTGGGGAATCTCTTCTTCGGAAGAGAGCCAGCGAGCGATCCGTTCGAGTCCGGCGTGCAGCTTGCGACCGAGGTCCCGGTCACCAGTGAACTAATCAGGCAGGCCCTGGAGCCGCTCGCGGATCTGTCCCGCCGGAGTGCTGCAAGCGGAATGAAAATGACGATCGTTTATCTCCCAACCGCGAATGAAATCGCGAGGCGGACGGGGCGTTCTCAGTTGGAACGTGATTCGCTCGCCGAGAACTGTCGGAGGATTACGGAGGAATTCGTCGCCGAACAGCAACTCGAGTTCCTCGATCTCACCGATCACCTCCTCGACAAAGGGGCGCAAGGCCCCCTGTTTCGCGAGGATGGTCGACGACTGACCGCAGCCGGTCATCAACTGGTCGCTGAGGTCCTCAACGAGGCCTTTACCCCACGTCTCGCCTCACGACCCGACGCGAACGTTGTGCAATAAGGCCGGCAGGTTCAGGAAGTTCTTGTCGGACCCGAAAACTCGATCTACAAATACATAAGCAGGTGTCGATGTATTTTCTGAGGGTGCCACAAAGGTCGTCCCTTCCATCGCATCTGCAACGCTAGGTTCTTGAGAGAAGGACGTCTGACAACACGTCTGGAAAGAGGAAGTCCGATGACAGCCAGCGAGTCAACTGATCAGTATTTCCGCGAAGCCGCCGGCATCATGGGATTGTCGGGGAATATGCAGAAACTTCTGCTGACGCCCGAGCGTGAGGTCAAAGTTCAGGTGGCGATGGAAATGGACAACGGCGAGCTGGCCACCTATATCGGCTACCGTGTCCAGCACAATCGATCTCGGGGGCCCATGAAGGGCGGACTGCGGTACCATCCGGAAGTCGATGCCGATGAAGTGCTGTCTCTGGCGACCTTGATGACCTGGAAAACGGCCGTCGTCGATATTCCTTACGGTGGAGCCAAGGGCGGCATCCAGATCGACGCCCGGTCACTCAGTCCCGGCGAACTGGAGCGGCTGACCCGGCGATTTGTGGACGAAATCCATGATGTCATCGGCCCCGACAAGGATATCCCCGCCCCAGATATGGGAACCAACGCCCAGGTGATGGCCTGGATTATGAATCAGTACGAGAAGTACCACGGCTTCAATCCGGCGTGCGTGACCGGGAAACCGGTCGAATTACACGGAGCAGCGGGGCGCGAAGAAGCCACCGGACGCGGTGTCGGCCTGTTGACGATCGCCCTGCTCGAAAAGGAAGAAAAGAACATCGAAGGGGCCCGGATCGCCCTGCAGGGTTTCGGAAACGTGGGCAAGTTTGCCGCTCAATACCTGCATGAACGGGGAGCAAAGCTCGTGGCCATCTCCGATGCTTACGGCGGAATCTATAATCCTCAGGGAATCAATGTGCCGCTTTTGACGGACTATGTCGCCACCCATAAGAAAGTTCTGAACTTTCCCGAATCGGAAGCCATCTCGAACGAAGAGTTGCTGACGGCTGACTGTGACGTTCTCATCCCGGCTGCGATCGGTGGTGTGATTGTCGATTCGATTGTGCCTCACATCCGGGCGAAATACATCGTGGAAGCAGCGAACAATCCGACCGTGCCTTCGGCTGACCGGGCGCTCGCGAAGCGAGGAATCATCCTTCTCCCCGACATTCTCGCGAATGCCGGCGGGGTGACGGTCAGCTATTTCGAATGGGTTCAGAATCGTCAGCACTTCCGCTGGGATCTGGAACGCGTCCGGCACGAGTTGGATCGCAAGATGATTGATGCCTTCGAGACCACGTGGTCTCTGGCCACGGAAAAGAAAGTTCCCCTTCGTCTCGCGGCTTACCTGGTGGGGATCGGCCGCGTGGGGCGGGCAACCGCTCTGGGAGGATACTGATCGCGTTAGAGCAGTTCACTTAGGCTCTTAAAGAAGTTAACGTTCCGTCCGCGTACAATGCAGCGATTCAGGCGAAGAATTCGTTCCTGCGAGGACATATGGTCGAGCATTTCGCTCCAGTGCAAAGGAATCTCTCGTGTCTACGACGACTGCAACAATTGAAGATCTCGAATTCGACAGCACTCCATTGATGCGTGGGCTCAATGAGGCCCAGGTCGAAGAAGTGTTCAACCGAATGGAACACCTCTGCTACGAATCTGATGCTCTGATCCTGACGCAGGGTGAGGCGAATCCCGGGATCTGGTTGCTGAGTGCCGGATGTGCGGAAGTTGTCCGAGACGGAATCGGCGGACAACCCGAACGTGTCCTCGCCGTTCTCGGGCCGGGATCGGTGTTCGGCGAGATGTCGTTCTTCCGAAAGACCCCGCATACCGCCAACGTTCGCAGCGTGCGACAGTCGACGGTCCATAAGCTCTCCTGGTCGGCATTGGAAGACCTGAGACAGGATGCCGGCGACATCGCTCTTGTGTTGCTGACCAACATCGTGACGGTTGCCGCCGAACGACTGCATCTGATGGATAACTGGGTCTGCCGGTTGCTGGAATCGAACGAGGTCCCCTCTTCCAGTGGCGGCGGCGATGCACGCTTTGAAGAGTGGCACGAATTTCGCGCCAAGTTGTACCGAGAGTGGGATTTCTAGAACGTTTGTTCTATGCTGAAGGCTTGCCTCGGAAGGTGTTTGACTGCATTCCGGGAAGTTCAGGATTCGGCAATTGCTCCAGCCCGACCCCGACCATCAAGTTTGAAGAAAACGATGGGACTGATCTGGTAACGCCTGTACCTCCCGAGGGATTGGCTAGAATACCAGTTGTTATTTCGGGCGCGACAGTCTTTGCACTGATCCTCAGCTTTACGTGGCCGCAGCGCGAGCGGCTCGTGGATCTGCTTTTGAAAGAATAAACGTTGGTTGCTCGTAGTTCTGACAATCATGAGACCGTATATCTGGTCGTCAGCGATCCCACGGGAGCCGAAGAACGGCATTCTCTCCACCCTGACCAGGTGACCGATATCGGTCGAGCAAGTACAAACCGCATCGTCCTGCGAGACGAGATCTGCAGCCGAAACCACTGCGAGGTCTTTCACCTGAGCACGGGCTGGATGTTGCGAGACCGGAGCAGCCGGAACGGGACTTTCCTTAACGAAATCCCGGTGGACCAGGATCGGCGACTCGTTGATGGCGATATCATTCGCATCGGTTCGACGATGATCCTGTTCACGGACGACGAGACGGCTTCTCTCAAGCGGGGCCCGTCCCATCTCGATGGCGATACCGCGACGGATATTCGTGTCATCGACGAACCGGCTCCCCTGCCCGAGATCATCCATCGCCAGAAGCGTTCCACACTTCGCGATTCCCCCGATGACACGCTCGGTCCCAATGGAGATCAGCGTGCCGGCGCGAAGTTGTCACGGCTTTACCAGATGGCCCTGAAGATGGGCGAAGCGACAAGCTCTCAGGATCTGGCCGATATCGTGCTCGACGGCCTGGTGGGAGTGACCGGTGCGGATATTGGAGCGGTACTGATTCAGCCAGCCAGTTCGATCCGCAGACGGAAGCGAGTAACCACGCCGAACGATCTGGTCGTGACGAGCTACCGCAGCCTGGGCGAACACACCTATCACAAACTGTCGAGTTCGCTGACGCAACAGGTTATGGAATCGGAAGAAGCGATTCTGGCCCGAGACATCAACACGCGAGCCGATCTCTCCAGTCGGGACAGTCTGGACGAAATGCAGGTGCAGAGTCTGGTCATTGCTCCGATTCATGATGAGCAGGAGTTCTTCGGTCTCATCCATCTGTATTCCACCAATGTCGACAATCCACTCGATGCCGATGGTCTCGATTACACCCTCGCCGTGGCTGATCAATTGGCTGTGGCGTTGCGAAATCTGCAGAAGCAGCTGGAACTGCAGGACGGACTTCAGAAAGCTACCAACGAGAATCGTCAACTGCGCGAGCAGCTGGCAATCGAGAGTGAACTGGTCGGATCCAGCGAAGCGATGCGACAGCTTCGAGAGACCATCGGCCTCGTCGCGCCGATCGATACTGTCGCTCTGATTCGGGGCGAGAGTGGCGTCGGCAAGGAGCTGGTCGCCCGGGCGATTCACTTCAACAGCAAGCGTCGCGACGGACCATTTGTCTGCATGAACTGTGCGGCCCTCAGCGAAAGTCTCCTTGAGAGCGAACTGTTCGGCCACGAGCGAGGCGCATTTACGGGAGCGACCGGCCTCAAGCATGGAAAGTTCGAGCAGGCTCACAAGGGGACGCTCTTTCTGGACGAAGTCGGAGAGATGAGCCCGGCAATTCAGGCGAAATTTCTCCGCGTTCTGGAAGGCCATGCCTTCGAACGGGTGGGCGGAGCAGTTCCGATCAAGGTCGATGTTCGGCTCGTCGCGGCGACCAACCGTGATCTTGAACAGGCAGTTCGCGAGCAACAGTTTCGTAAGGACCTTTACTTCCGACTGCAGGTCCTTGAGATCGCAGTTCCGCCGTTGAGAAAACGGATGGGTGATGTCCCGATTCTCGCGGAGTTCTTCGCGCAACGGTTCGCGAACAAATCAGGGCGCCCGGTTTCGGAGTTTGCCCCCCCGGCGATGGACAAGCTGACGAATTACGACTGGCCCGGGAATGTGCGGGAACTGCAGAATACGGTCGAGCGGGCCGTTGTCCTCTGCAACGGGGAAACTGTGACCCCGGATGTGATCATGCTCTCCAAGCTCGACGGCCAGCCGACTCCATCTGTTGAGCCGGCTTCCGAAGGGCTCGACTACGTCGAGCTCTCAATCGAAGAGCTCGAACGGAATCATATTCTCCGGACGCTCGAATCGACTCAGGGGAACAAATCGCGAGCCGCCCAGATCCTCGGAATCGAGCGATCCACGCTGGACCGAAAGCTCAAGAAGTACGGTTTAAAGAACCGCTGATCGATTCCTGCCCAACCTCTGGTTGTTTTGCCGCCAGCTGGCGGCTTTTCTTCACGTGCGGTCGACTGTCGAGCCGATGTTGTCAACAGGTCACGCGAGTGGAGATCTCGTCGTGTGTTCAGTCTGTCGGGGCTGTTCGAGTTGCTCCGAGTCTGTCAATAGAACGAGTTATTAGATTCTGCTGATTTTACGCGAAATTTTATTGACATCATGCCGGATGCGGCAGAGAATCAGCCAGAGAGGCACACACGATTTCCTTCCACTTTTACTCACATGGAATCTCTAATCGACGGTCCGCCTACTGCTCGCTCTTTGGCGCGACGCGATTTGAGACCTCGGATGCAGCTTTCCCTACCTGTGTTTTCAGCAACGGTTTTCTGAGCACATCTTTCGTAGGTTGAACTGCATTTCGCAGAGGGGTGAGAAAAGTTCCTGCTTTCCAGCGACGGAAATCTTGCGCTCGCTGTTTGTTCACGTTCAGGTGTTTTAAGTTTAGGTATGGAGTAGAGAATGCGAAAATCGAAGAATGTCGAACCTGACTACGAAGTGATGTTCGACGACCAGGGAGCTTACGTCGCAGATTTCTCCGATGCGTTTGACATGGATGAATTTGAGAATCTGGGCATTGATCCAATGGCTCCGACCGACGCCAAGCCGGGCTCGGAAGACAAGGTGATGATGCTCGCCGCTCGTTATGCCGCCGGAATGCCCCTGTGGCACGATTCCGACTGCTACGATCACGCACCCGTGCTCGATGCCGATCTGCTCGAAGGCGGCGAAACAGAATACGACGAAGAGGCGGGCGAAGAAGAAATCGTCTAGCTCGCTCTTGCGAACGGTTTAAGCAAAAACGGAGCCAATTGGCTCCGTTTTTATTTTTGCGCCCATCGGATTTTGATCGTCGTTGCAAAAGAGGCTCTTCGAGGCTTCCGCCCGCCGGGGTATCCGTTCCAACGCCGGCGGGAAGGGGCTACTCCTCGTCGAAATCGACGATCTTTACAATCTCCAGCTCGCGGATTCCCTGCGGCGTTTCAACGGAGACCTTATCACCGACCTTCTTCCCTTCCATCGCTTTGGCAAGCGGGCTGGACGTCAGGACCTTCATCGGTTCGCAGTCGTAATCCTCTTCTCCGGGGCCGACGAACTCATAAGATTCTTCATCGTCCCACTTCAGGTCCTTCACAGTGACTGTGGAACCGAACGTCACGACGCCCTTGGGCATATCGGCCTTATCGACGATGTAGCAGCTCGACAGCTTCGTTTTGAGCATGTTGACTTTGGCCTGGACCATCCCCTGCTGCTCACGCTGCCCGTGGTATTCGGCATTCTCCTTGAGATCGCCTTCGGCGCGCGCCTCGGCGAGTCGTTCAACGATTTCGGGTAGGACGACGGTCTCAAGGTGCTTGATCTCTGCCTTAAGTTTATCGTGTCCTTCGCGTGTGATTGGATGACGTTCCATGGTGTTCCTACTCCCCTTAAAACAAAGACGGGTCGCAGCAATTGACTGCGCCCCGTTGATCTTTTTGAATGTAGCACGTTTGCGAAATGACAGAAAGCGAGAACGGAAAACATTGCGGTCCGTACACAAAGCGGTCCCGGAAACCCGGGACCGATCTTCGTGAGAGGACACCTGCTCTCGCGGGCAGGTTCGATCGGCTCGCGGCCGATTAGACGTCCTGCCAGCTGCGTTCGCGGGCACTCTTCAGCACGGCGTCGCAAACCCTGGCCGTTTCGAGCGCATCCCGGAAGGTTGGCGGACAGGGCGTGCCGTCCTGCAGGCTGCGAAGGAAGTCGGCCACCTGATTGATAAAGGTGTGCTCGTAGCCGATGCACAACCCGGGAACCCAATAGTGATCCATGTACGGATGGTCTCCATCGGTGATGTGGATCGTTCGCCAGCCTCGGACCTGGGATTCGTCATTGTGGTCGAAGTACTCAAGTCGGTTGAGATCGTGCAGATCCCAGCGGATCGAGGCGTGCTCCCCGTTGATTTCGAACGTGTAAAGCGCCTTATGACCGCGAGCGTAGCGGGTCGACTCAAACAGGCCGAGCGAGCCGTTTTCGAAGTGGCAGTGGAAGGTACAGGCGTCGTCGATCTCGACCTTTTCCTTCTTGCCCGTCAGGTTGTGCATTCGCTCTTTAATGAAGGTCTCGGTCACGGCTGAGACGTCTTTGATGGATCCGTTCAGCCACAGAGCGGTATCGATACAATGGGCGAGCAAGTCGCCGGTCACACCGGAGCCGGCAGCCGCTGCGTCCAGACGCCACAAGCCGGCTCCTCCCTGGGGGAGTTCCGCATTGATGGTCCAGTCCTGCAGGAAGTTGGCGCGGTAGTGGAAGATCTTTCCGAGCTTGCCGGAATCGATGATCTGCTTGGCCAGTGTCACGGCCGGAACGCGGCGGTAGTTGTACCAGACAGTGTTCGGCACGCCGGCCTTCTCGACTGCATCGACCATCGGCTGAGATTCTTCGGTCGTGCGAGCCAGCGGCTTTTCGCAGAGGACCATTTTGCCGGCTTCGGCGGCCGCGATGGCCACGGGAGCGTGCTGATCGTTCGGGGTGCAGATATCGATGGCATCGATATCGTCGCGTTCAATCAGCTTCTTCCAGTCGGTTTCGTAGGACGCATAGCCCCACTGCTCGGCGAAGGCTTTCGCCTTGTCTTCCGTCCGGCCACAAACAGCCTGCAGCACGGGTTTGTATTCGAGTTCGCCGAAGAAGTCCCCGACTCGTTTGTAACCGTTGGTGTGCGTACGGCCCATGAAGCCGTAACCGACCAGACCGATGCGAAGTTCTTTCTTAGCCACGTGGTGTCTCCTGTTGATAGTTGTGTCTCGCCGATTGGCGATCATTTCAGTGTACAAGGTGTTCTGGGTAGCCCCGGTTGATTCAACCGGGGTGGCGCAGCCACAAGAGGTCGCAAATGGGCATCGAGTATTTTGTTCAACGCCTCTGTTTGCACCTCGTGCCGACTTCGTCGGCCCCGGTAGCGGAGCAACTGGGGCTACCCTTGGGTGAACTTACCGCTTAACTCCAGCCGTGGGCGTCGCGGACGTTGACCATGGCGGCCAGAATCGTGTTCCAGGTTGAAGCCGTTTCCAGCATTTCGTTCGGGAACATGCAGCCGTCCCAGCAGATGTGCTCGATGCCACGGCTCTGGGCGTCTTTCAGCCAGTAGCCCGAGCATTTCACGATGTCGAGCTTGCCGTTGGGATCGTCGGCTGGGCAGTGCTTGCCGGTCTTGTCGTGCGAACCGGTGCCGTGCACTTCTCCGTCGTTCTGAGCGACATGGAAATCGATCGTCCAGGGACGCAGTGCATCGGTCATCTTTTCGTAAGCCGCCCAGAATTCCTCGTCGGAGTAGCCCGGCTTGAGCAGAGCGCTTTCTTCCGAGTTGTAGCCCATCAGATACAGATAGGTGTGAGCCAAATCAGCCTGGAAGCCGAGTGTCTCAGGGCGATCGACCGTTTCGAGGAGGTTGACCATGTCCTTCCAGGAATGCATGGCTCCCCAGCAGATCTCCCCTTCGGCTGCCAGGCGTTCGCCATTGTCAGCGGCAATATCAGCGGCTTTGCGGAACGTTTCGGCAATTCGTTTCGTATTCGTTTCCGGATCGGCAGCCCAGTCGTGGACGCCGGAGGCCGAGTCGATGCGAATGCAGCCGTAGCTGCGGACGCCATGCTCGTTGAAGACTTTAGCGATACGGCAGGCCTTTTCGACGGCCAGCAGGAACTTCTTCTGAGCTTCGTCGTCGCCCATGGCCGAATCGCCAACCGTTCCCGGCCAGATCGGGGCAACCAGAGAACCGACCTTCAGGTTGTAACCGGCGATCTTGTCGGCAATGGCCTTGAGTTCGTCGTCGGACGCATCGGGATCGGTGTGCGGATGGAACAGGAAGTAGTCAATTCCCTCGAATTTCTGGCCGTTCACCTCGGCGGCAGCGGTCAGTTCGAGCATACGATCCAGGCTGATCGGCGGATGGTCGGTTCCTTCTTCCTTACCAACCAGTCCCGGCCACATCGCGTTATGCAGTTTGGGTTTTGCGTGAGACATCGTGAAGTTCCATTCCAGGGTGAATCGAGTCAATAACGATCAGAATCGGCGGAGATCCCGCGATTTGGAGAACAGCAATAGATCAACGGAGAGTGATGGAATCAGCGAAAGATTTCAACTGTGGGAGGGGCAAAAAGCGACCGCGGCGTCGGTGAGAGCCAGTCAGGACACTCAATTGATGAGTTCGTCCCCTTCCCTGCCGATTCAGGCATGCGGAGAGTCATCGACGAACGGATGCTCATTCCAGGGATCGGTCCAGTTGGGGAAGAGTGTGGTCAGGAGTTTCAACAGAGGATCCTGGGCGACCAGCCGCTGTAATCCCTGTTCCAGTTGATCGGACTGATCCGCAAGAGGGGCCGATAGCCCTTGAGCCAACTCTTCCTCGCCAATACGTCTATTGAGTATCGACGCTGAGATCTTTCGTCGCCACTCTCGCCGAAATTGTTTGAGCAACATCTGCATTCGCACCACAGTTCCGCTTCGAACGTAGATGAGCCCTCCCAAAACCAGAGCCAGTGTGAACGCGATCACGAAAATCAAAGACCATTGGATACCAGCCGCGATAACCGGGGGGGCAGATCCGGCGGAGATCCCCGCCAGAGAATCGCCGAGGAGCCACCAGATTATGAGAGTAGCTGGGATCAAGCAGTGTGTGAGGCAGATGGCGAACAGGTTCTTCCACCAGAAACGGGACGTCAATTTGTTTCGATCCTCCGTGGTAATGTCGCTCAGAGGATCAACTTCTGACTGCTCCTGCACTTCGAGATAGCGACGTGCGTCAGCGGACAACCAGCGAGCGATCCGAGTCAGCGTCGTCTCATACGGCGTCGGTGCGGTGGAATAGAGATCGCATAGACCAGGCAATGCAAGCCGATACCTCTCCCGATACTTCTCCAGCACGGCGAGTTTGTCGAACTGTGTGCAGTAGTCGACAATCAGTTCGCGCAACAGCTGGTGCTTGTGCTGCATGACGGTTTCGAATTGCGACTTCACGATGAAATACCGCATCGTATCCGCGAATTCTCTGCGGAAATCATCCTGCGGGTAGAAGAACTGGTGTTCCATATCGATGGCGAGCGCCAGTTCTTCGAAGCGGGCTTCGTCGTCGGTGACAGCCAAAGCGGGGAGCAGTTCGAGCGAGAGTTGAAACTGGGCGTAGCTCCCGGCGAACTCAGGATTGCCGCCGATGCTCGCCCATACGCGTGGAAAGCGAGGTTCGCCATGGATCTTGTTGGCGACCTGGCTGTCGATGCGGATGAGTCGCAACCAGAGTGGCAGTGTAACCTGGGCGAAGGTCAACTGCGGCAGGCGGTCGGCGAGTTGACTGATAACGGATTCGATCTGCTCGTCGGGAACCGACTGCTGGCAGTACTGTTGAGTCAACGAAATCAGGACCGCCGAGGCAGGACGAGTCTCCAGACCGGTAATGATCCAGTTGAGGAACGATTCTTCTTCGTCTGTCTCAACGGCGTCGGCGAGAACGGCCAGGCCGACATAGTCCTGTTCCGAGAGGATGGTCTGCTGCCGAAGATCGGAGTAAACCTGCTGCAGATCCGCTTGCGAGTCGAGCCGCTCTCTCAATGAGATCAGAGGAGGCCGGGATTCGTTGTAGGAAATCGTGCCCGTGAGCGAACCGGGAAGTTCTTCGATCGGACTCGACAACTCCATGTTGATATCGGGAGTGAGAAAGGCCCGATCGATCGCTTCATTCGACTTGAGTGCTTCGTAAGCTGCTCGAATCTTCTGAAACTCGTCGGGATGGAAGTCAGGCCGATACTTCTTAATGAGCCGGCCGTAAGCCCGCTTCAGATCCCGCATCTCATACTGTTCGGAGAGCCCGAAGAAGCTCACCGGCGAATGAGGCAGCAGGTGCCAGTCAGGCTCGGGGGTCTCACTCATCGCTGTCCTCACTGCTCGGGACGGGTACGGGGAGTGCTTCCGCCGCGTCAGCTGGGGCGTGTCCATGCTGGATCGCCAGCTGATAGACCGTCTCCAGATAGAGCATCACTCTGGCGTGATACTCCTTCAAATCGTCCTCCCGGAGAAAGCCGTGGTCCGCCTCCCATTCCAGGCTCTTCTGGTATTCGCGAAATTCGGAATCAATCTCTGCAAGAGCACCTGCGGCAGCGGGGTCATTTCGCACGTGCCGAACAGCGGCGTATCTCTTATCCGTAGGGGACGGGGTCGGTAAAGCTTGCGAAAGGATCTGTCGCGTCACTGCTCGGACGGGAATCGCCGGCTTCCCGTCGGGATTAACTTCCAGAGCCGACCGTCTCATTCTCGAGCTGACGTTCGGCGAGAATTCCTGCAGGTCGAGTTCGTTAGGCATGAACTGCGAATTGCGATAGGAGACCGCTGGCTGGACTGGTTCCGGAGAATTTCGATCCGACAATGCGTACCGCAAGAGGCTGAAGGCCGGAATGATGACGAAGAAGAGCACCCAGCGCGTGTTTCGTTCCTGTCGATTGCTTTCCTGTGTTTCCTCCTGCTCGGTCTCGGTCATCGAGCGGCGGACAGTGGAGAGGGTCGCTTCGGCCTGTCGTGCCCGCTGAACCGAGAACTGAGCCGGAACGACAGGCGTGGAGGCGGGAGTTCCTTCATTCAGAAACACCTGACGCTGCTTCACCACCTTGCGGCAGTCGATGCGGTCCGCCGTGAGAATCGACGTGACGTAGTCCCGTTTTTCTTCCGCAGACCGCTCGATCATACGTTCATTCGCTCGTCATCACTGGGGATGCTTCAGGCGGACAACTCCGCTTTCGCGGCTGCGACCTGATCCACGACATACTGGACGGCGTTATCGACCGGCACCTTTTCCGGATTCTCAGCCGTGCGGCCTTTGAACTCGACCACGCCTTCTTTGAGTCCCTTGCCGCCAATGACGACGCGGAACGGGATGCCGATGAGATCGGCATCGTTGAACTTCACCCCCGGGCGGGCCGCTCGATCGTCGAACAGGACGTCAATCCCCTGCTTCTGCAAGTCGGCGTACATCTTTTCGGCGACCTGCATGAGTTCGGCGTCTTCAGTATTCAACGGAATGAGGAGAACTTCAAACGGAGCGACGGTAATTGGCCAGATCAGCCCCTTGTCGTCGTGCTTCGTCTCGGCCAGTCCGGCGACGATGCGATTCACGCCGATACCGTAGCAGCCCATGATAATTGGCTCGCGATTTTCGTGCTCGTCGAGGAAGACAGCATTGAGGCTCTTGGAGTACTTGGTCCCCAGCTTGAAGACGTGACCGACTTCGATGCCATGGACGAACTTCAGCGGCTCGCCGCTCTTCGGGCACGGGTCGCCTTCGCAGGCGTTTCGCAGATCATAAGTCGTTTCGAGCTGATAATCGCGGCCGAGATTCACGTTGACGTAGTGCTGATCGGTTTCGTTGGCACCGGTGATGGCGTCGCCGATGAGCGGCACATCATGATCGGCAATAACGCGACATTCGAGCCCGACCGGGCCTGCGAAGCCAATCCCCGCTCCGGTGATCGTCTTGATCGTCGTCTCATCGGCCAGTTCGACGGAACTGGCATCCAGAGCCCGGCGGATCTTGCCTTCGTTGGCTTCATGGTCTCCACGAAGCAGCACGGCGACCGGCTGGTCGTCCGCCAGATAGATCAACGTCTTGATCATCTGCTCAGGCTTGCACTTCAGAAACTTGCAGACGGCTTCGATGCTGCCGGCGTTCGGCGTGTGGACCTTCTCCAGGGCCGCCCCGCTGCCGGAACCGCTGAGATCGGGCGTCTTGCGCCCCGTTTCCGCGCGTTCGAGATTGGCTGCGTATCCGCTCGATTCGCAGTAAACGATGTGGTCTTCGCCGTTCTCAGCGGGAATCATGAATTCATGAGAAGCGTCGCCGCCGATCGGACCACTCTCCGCTTCAACCGGAATGTAGGTCAGTCCGCAGCGTTTGAAGATGCGGCAATACGCGGCGTACATCGCGTCGTACGCTTCGTTGAGCTGTTCGAGCGACGTACCGAAGCTGTAGGCGTCCTTCATCAGGAATTCGCTGGTTCGGAGCACGCCGAAACGCGGCCGCTCTTCGTTGCGGAATTTCGTCTGAATCTGATAGAGCGTCAGCGGCAGCTGGCGGTAACTCTTGATCTGCTTCGAGATGAGGTCGGTGATGACTTCTTCGTGAGTCGGCCCGAGGGCCATGTGGACTTCACGATCGCCCCGCTTCACATCGAGACGAATCAGGACCGAGCCGAAGGCTTCGTTGCGGCCGGTGCGGTCGAAGAGTTCGATCGGCTGCAATGCCGGCATATGAATCTCGACGGCATCCGCGGAGTTCATCTCTTCCCGAATGATCTGAGCCGCTTTCTGAACCGCTCTCCAGCCGAGCGGCAGATAGGTGTAGGCTCCCGCCATAAGCTGGCGGATCAGGCCAGCCCGGATCATCAGCTGGTGGCTGGGAATCTCTGCATCGGAGGGGACTTCCTTCATGGTCGGGATGAGAGTTTTGGACCACCGCATGCGTGCTGCTTTCTTTCCTGTCCAGTGAGCCGGCTGCCGGCTGAGTCTGCCGCTGACCCCGGTCGACAATCAAACGGTGTCGGGGTCGTGTTGAGATCGGATTCTCCTCAGGTCGGAATCCGTTCAGGGGGAAGTTTAACTGTTCTACCGCATACGGGAAGTCTGAGCGCGAACTTGTGGACGTCATCTGCTCCCCGTACACTCCAGATTCGCAATTCGCACAAAAAGTTCTGCAGGAAGAGAGACTTCAGGCATGGCACGCCGATTCGTTAATGAGATTTCTGACGGCGAGACGATCGACGAGGTTTACGTTCTGGCCGATAAACAGCTTCGGGCAAATCGCAACGGCGATACCTATTTGCTGGCCGACTTGCGGGATAAAACCGGGTCGATCCATGGCCTGCTCTGGAATATCAATGAGGAGCAGGTCGCACACATGCAGACCGGCGACTACGTGCGTGTTCGGGGCAAGGCTCAGCTGTATAACGGCAATCTACAGATGATCCTCTCACGGGTCGATGTGTCGCCGGCGGACGGTGTCGACGCCAGGGACTTCCAGGCGGGAACGAACCAGAACGTTGAAGAACTTTTCGTTCGTCTTTCGGACTTCATGGAGAGCCTCTCCGACCCCGGCATGCGGCAGCTGATGCAGTGCTTCCTGGCCGACGAATCGATCGTCAACCAGCTGAAGACGGCTCCCGCTGGCGTGAAAGCGCATCATGCTTACCTCGGCGGACTGCTCGAACACATCGTGACTCTGATGAGTGCAGCCGACCGCATGGTCGATCTCTATCCGAGCGTCAATCGCGATCTGTTGCTGGTGGGAGTTTTTCTGCACGACCTCGGAAAAATCCGGGAACTGGGCTACGACGGCACATTCATCTACACCGACGAAGGCCAGTTGATTGGCCATCTGATTATTGGCGTCGAGATTCTGAATGAGAAGCTCAGTGAAGTCGCGGACAAGGGCTCTCCGGTGAAGGAAGAGTATGTTCTGCGGCTCAAGCACATGATTGCCAGCCATCATGGAGCTTACGAGTTTGGCAGTCCGAAACTGCCGATGACGCCGGAAGCGATCGTGCTGCATCATCTGGATAACATCGACGCAAAAGTGAACGAATTTGCTTCGATGATCGATGCCGATCCGAACCGGAACTCGAACTGGACGGCATTCAGTCCGCGAATCGACCGGAAGCTGTTCAAAGGGCTGGTCGGAACCGAGTAAACGGGCCGGGATCGATCTGCCAATTCGATCGCAGGAGCCGTCTACGGAACGACCGCGGCACGAGAGTGTGAAAGGACAATATGGCATCTCTCAAGCAGCAGATCATCGACTACATGTCACGCGGCAACTACGAGCCGATGACGCTGAAATCGCTGGGAAAGAAGCTCGGCTTCAAGAAGAAGGCTCTGGACAAGCTGAACGAAACGGTTCAGCGACTCGTGGATGCCGGACGCGTTCAGCGTGACGAAACCGGATTGTTGCATGTCCTCGACAAAGCGACGTCGTTGCACGGGATCCTGCGGAAGGTGTCGACCGGAAATGGTTACGTCATCCTGCATGAACCGAAGCCAGCTGATATCACCGAAGATATTTTCATCGAACAGCGGGATCTCGGCGATGCCCAGACCGGCGATGAAGTCGCGGTCGCGTTGACGAACCGCCGGAAGTCGGGCAGTCAGCGTTGCGGGCGGATTGTGGAAGTCCTTCAACGGGCGACAAACCGCTTTGTGGGGCTGTACTTCGAAGAGGATGGCCAGGGATACGTCTTCATCGATGGACGTAACTACGAAGAAGCGATCTGGGTCGGTGACCCGGGGGCGAAGGGAGCCCGGCCCGAAGACAAGGTCGTCATCGAAATGCTTCGTTTCCCGACGCAATACGCCGTCGGTGAAGCGGTCGTGGTTGAGGTTCTTGGTGAACGAGGTAAGCCGGGAATCGATACGCTCACGATCATCCACGAGCACGGACTTCCGACCGAGTTTCCCCAGGCCGTCCTGGAACAGGCCACGAAACAGGCCGAGGACTTTAACGAGAAAGACTTCGGTGGACGACTCGATCTGACACTCGATCCGATCATCACCATCGATCCCGCGACCGCCCGCGACTTCGATGATGCAATCTCGCTGACGCAGACCGAGAATGGGCACTACCATCTCGGCGTGCACATCGCCGATGTGTCGCATTTTGTACAGCCAAACACCCCGCTCGACGACGAAGCCTACAAGCGGGCCACGAGTATTTATCTGCCGACGCAGGTTATCCCGATGTTGCCGGAGGTGCTTTCCAACGGCCTGGCCAGTTTGCAGCAGGATCGCATTCGCTTTGTGAAGTCAGCGTTTATCGAGTTCACACCCGAGGGTGTTCCGGTTGATACGCGGTTCGCGAATTCTGTGATCAAGGTTCGCAAGCGGTTCGCCTACGAGCAGGTGATGGACTTCCTGCAGGATCCGGAGAAGTATCGCGGACAGTACGGCGACACGGTATCCGACCTGTTGTTACGGATGCAGCAACTCGCCCGAATTCTGCGGACGCGTCGATTCGAACGCGGTTCGCTCGAGTTGAGCATGCCGGAGATCCAGCTTTCATTCAACGCGGACGGTTTTGTCTCCGGAGCCATCGAGGCCTCGCATGACGAGAGTCACCGGATCATCGAAGAGTTCATGCTTGCGGCCAACGTGGCTGTCGCCACCGCTCTCACCGAAAAGGGAATCTCGTTCCTGCGGCGAGTGCATGGCGATCCGTCGCCGGAGAAGCTGAAGTTGTTCAGCGAGTTTGTCGACTCACTCGGGTTGACTCTACCACGGAAGCAGACCCGGGCCGCCCTGCAGGACCTGCTGGAAGAAACAGCGGGAACGCCGTTGCAGCGGGCGGTCCACTATTCGTTCCTGCGAAGCCTGCAAGCCGCCGAGTATTCACCTGCCGACGAAGGACACTATGCCCTGGCGGCTGAGCACTACTGCCACTTCACCAGCCCGATCCGTCGCTACCCTGACCTCACCGTGCACCGGATTGTCGATCGGTTGCTTATTCGCGGCGAGAAGTACAAAGGAGAGAGCTACGAGAAGGTCGAAAAGGTCGGCCTGCATTGCAGCGAAATGGCACGTCGAGCCGAGAAGGCCGAGCGCGAACTGACCAAGCTCAAACTGCTGCAGTATATGGAGCAGTTCGTCGGGCACGAATTCGATGCGGTCGTTACCGGTGTCGAGCGATTTGGTCTGTTCTGTCAGTGCCTCGAAGTGCCTGCCGAAGGAATGATCCACATCAGCGTGCTTTCGGACATCGACCAGTTCTACTTCGAGCGGGAGTCGCACAGCTTGATTGGCAAGCGGACGAACTTGCGTATCCGGCTGGGAATGTCGGTACGGGTGAAGATCGCCCATGTCGATGTCGACCGGCGCGAACTCGACATGAAGCTGATCCGGATGCTCAACGACACCGGGAAGCCAGCGTCGGCAAAGAAGCCCGGCCTGAAGAAAAAGCGGATCAAACGCAAGTCGTCCAAACCGCAGCAGCAGCAAACGAAGAAGCAGCCGCCGCGGAAACGCAAACAGTAATTCGGCAGAGAGAGCCAGGCGTCCACTCCGGTTCATCAACAACAAAGCCCCGGCAATTCCAGCCGGGGCTTTGTTGTTGGTTTAGACGACGGAGGTTGGAACTACTCAGCGATCTTGTAGCAGAGCAGGAGATCCTGATCGCGGAGGAAGAGTTTTCCATCGGCGACAACAGGACGAGCCCAGGCGTTTTTCCCGCTTCGTTCCGGCTGGTCGAATTGGCCAAGCTGTTCAAACGCGTTGGGGTTCGCACTGATCAGGTACATCGGGCCGCGCTCGCTGCGGAAGTATAGGCAGCCATCAGCATAGGTGATGGCTCCCTTCCCATTTCCGGAAAGCCGCTCCTGCCACGTTGGTGTTCCGGTCTGTGCGTTGAGGCAGGTCAGAATATTGTCGTTCGCTCCGTAAATGTAGCCGTCGAGTTCGACCATCCCGCCGTGATGGTTCTTCATTTTCTCTGTTTTGTAAGCCAGCTTGGGCTTCGTGATGTTTCCGCTGAAATCAAGCAATGCGCCCCCCGTGCCGTAACCGGAGGCGTAGAAGATCGACTCGTCCAGCTCGATTGGGGAACTGCAGTTGGCCGTATCATTGGCCGCGTTGTCATCGCCCCAGAGAGCCTGGCCGCTCGAAGCATCAACGGCAAACAGCCCACTGTGGCAGAAGTTTACGTACTGCTTCCGTCCGCGAAGATCGGCAACGATGGCCGAGGCGTATCCCGCCTTCGGATTCTGCGGCACCCTGCACTGCCAGATTGGAGACCCGTCAGACTTCTTCAGAGCCACCATCGTAGCCGCAGTCCCACCGGGCGTGCAGATGAGCTTGTCGCCATCGATCAGGGGAGACTCAGAGATTCCCCAGACGATATTCGAAGCGGAGAACCGCTCCAGGATATTAATGGTCCAGATCAGCTGGCCGTCGTCGGACGCACAGGTGAGGTCACCGGCTGCTCCGAGTGTATAAAGCGTTCCGTTATCCCACGTGGGCGTACTGCGGGGGCCATTACCCTGCCCGTCCTGAAAAACACTGCCGTTACGAATTGCCCAGAGTTCGGAACCGGTCTTCAGGTCGAGAGCAATAATCGCTTCCTGGTCGGCCCGCGTTCCCATCGTGAAGACTTTGCCATCAGCGATACTGACTGACGAATAACCTTCTCCCAGGCCGCGGGCGGTCCAGAGCAGTTCGGGGCCCGATTCAGGCCATTGCTTCAGCAGTCCGGTCTCAGGGGAACGATTTTTCCGGTCCGGTCCCAGGAACTGCGACCAGGGAGCGTTGTCTGTGGATCCCTCCGTCCCGGGTTCATTGCTTGCCACGGTGGTCCCGGTGGGAGTGCTCGAAGGATTTGGATCATTCCGATAAATCCGCGTCGGCTGTCCTGTGGACGTTGTAAACACCGAGATGAGATCGCCAACCGCGAGCTGCGCGACCTTGGCCGATCGCTTATTGATGATCACCTTCAGATCGCGGCCGTTGACTGCAAAGACTTTTTCGTCGTCCTGAAGCGTCGACGCGACCGTGATCGAACTCTGATCCGGCGAGATCTTTGTAATCCGACCAGTGAAAGTTGCCCCACTGACGTTCTGGGCGACAACGAGGACAAAAGCGAGCTGCAAAGCGATCCAACGGAGTGCCATATCACGAGAGTCCTTGCGGGGGAAGCCGGTCCAAATCTATGATGCCGAGTGGCATATAGGGAAATTGTGCCGCGTACGCGAGAATCGGGAAATCGCCTTGCCGCACGCCGGTCACTATGCCGAAAGAAATTTCAAATTGCAACATCAATCTGAAAGCTCCGATGCACGAAATCGTGCATTTCGAGCGTTCAAATTTGTCCTGCTGAGGACTCGACACAATGACGCAGAGCATCTCTGAAACCCTGGCAAGCCTGGGACTGCAATTGCCGTCCGCACCGGACGCTGTCGGTGCCTACGTGCCGGTCCTGCGGTCGGGGCATCTGGTGATGACAAGCGGCCAGTTGCCGACGATCGGCAAGGAAGTCGCCTTCCAGGGCCAGGTGGGGCACGACCTGACGCGCGAAGATGGTCGGAATGCCGCGGAGGTCGCCTGCCTGAACGCTCTGGCGCAGATCGCCAAAGAGGTCGGTGGTCTGGAGAACGTGAAGCGGGTGGTCCGGCTCGAAGGATTCGTGCAGTCAGCAGCCGGCTTTTATGACCAGCCTTACGTGATGAACGGAGCTTCGGAGCTGCTGCTCAAGTTGTTTGGCGATGCCGGCAAGCACACGCGTTTCGCGATCGGGTGTAATACCCTGCCGCTCAACGCTGCGGTTGAGCTGGCTCTGTGGGCCGAAGTCTAAAGCGCTTCAGTCCCACGAAGTTTGTATTCCGAGGGTGTGTATTCTGAAAGTGTCCAACAACGGGGATTCGACGGATCTCAAGCGAAATCGGCACGTCGTTAATGCCAACGACGCGCCGGTTGATGCCGTCTCCTGTTGGGGACGAGGCGAGGATGCGAAGCGCAGACTTCGCCAGAAGTGATTACTTCTTATGGCGGATCTTTGCTCGCATACGTCTTTTCTTGCGCCCGATCTTTCGACGTCCTTTACCTGTCTTCTTCGTACCCATGCAGGAAATTTCCTCTTTCTTTGTCTACTGGTGAATTGCTGATCGACGATCGACAGGGAGAGAAGCTATCAGATCCTTGATAGTTATGCAAACTCAGCCCGGTCCGTCGAAAATGTTTCCCTCGAACCAGAATCTCTGACTTGTTGAAACAGGCTTGCGGCCAGTTCAATCTCGTATACTATTAACCGTGACGATTCGCACATAGCTGGGCCGGCGTGCTGACATCTCACGAAGCGTCAAAATTTAAGTTAAAGTGATTTGATCCCTATTTCGGGGAGCGGGAGCGGTATGACAGTGCTCACATCTTCAGCCAGTGCGGCGGGGACGAACCCACGCCTTGGACAAACGGTCTTCATCGTCGACGATAATGAGAGTGTCCGGCTTTCACTCTCTTACCTTCTTCAATCGGTCCATCTGAACGTGAAAACGTTCGCTTCGGCGAAAGAATTTCTGGAATATGTCGACCCGCACTCCGATGGCTGTGCGATTGTCGACATTCTCATGCCGGAAATGAGCGGGACCGAGTTGCTGCGGGAATTGCTCAAACGGAAAGTTCTGTTTCCCATCATCATGCTGACCGCACACGCCGACGTGCCAGTCGCGGTTGAGTCGATGCGACTGGGTGCCTTCGACTTTCTGCAGAAGAGTTGCAGTGAGCAGGAACTGATGGATTGCGTGCTGCACGCTCTGCAGGAAAGCCACGCGCTGCATACCAATGTCCATAACGAGCTTGAAGTCCGTAAGCTCATGGCGGGACTTTCTCCGCGTGAAGCCGAAGTGACCGAGCATGTGATCACGGGCCAGACGAGTCGGGAGATCGCCGCAACTCTGGGGATTTCTCAGAAAACGGTCGATACCCATCGCGCCAACGTGATGAAGAAACTCAAGGTCAGCAATGTAGCGGAGTTAATCCGTAAAGTTGTTATGGTTCGCCAGGACTCCAGAACCTCTGACCAGTAACCGTCTCACCGGACCCGACGATCGACTCGATGAATCGCTTCCGCTGGCGTAATCTTCTGCTCACGGAGACTTTCGCGGAAGCGTTTTCCGTGACAGGTACGCGAATCCTGGTCACGGCGGAGACCGAACGCTGGGTTGAGATCGCCGCCCGGGAAGTGACCGGTTACGGGACGAGCGTGATCTCCTGCGATGCCGAAGCGGGGCTCGATCAGATGCTCTGTCCCGAGGAGACTCCCGACGGCCGTCCGGGAGCCGCGTTGATGTTCTTTACCTTCAACCGCGATGCTCTGGCCAAAGCGATGATCAGCCGCGTCGGGCAATGTCTGCTCACCTGCCCGACCACAGCCGTGTTCAACGGGGTCGATCTTTCAGACGAAGAACCGAAGTTCATCGATCTGGGAAATCAACTCCGGTACTTCGGCGACGGCTTCCAGGCGTCCAAAGTTATCGGCGATCGTCGTTACTGGCGGATCCCGGTTATGGATGGAGAGTTTCTCTGTGAAGATCGCATCGAGAGCTTTCGCGGCGTCGCTGGCGGGAATGTTCTGATCGGCGGTGAGACACAAGCTGCTGCACTGCGGGCGGCTGAATCCGCGACGGATGCCATGCGGGAATGTCCGCAGGTAATTCTCCCCTTCCCCGGCGGCATCGTGCGGAGTGGAAGCAAGGTTGGCTCGCGGTACAAAGCCCTGAGAGCCAGTACTTATGATGCTTACTGTCCGACTCTGAAAGCGCGAACCGAGACCTGTCTGCTGCCGGAAACTTCTGCGGTCTACGAGATCGTCATTGATGGGCGGTCCGCCGATCATGTGGGTGCGGCGATGCGGGCGGGACTGGATGCGCTCTCTGAGTGCGACGGCGTTACAGAGGTTTCTGCCGGAAATTACGGGGGGAAACTGGGGAAGCATCACTTCCACCTGCGAGCTCTGACGGAGGAAACTGCCACGGCGAGTCGATAAGATGGCTTCTTTCGCCCATGACTGACAGTAACTTCCGAAGCTCCATCGTATGAACGACGCCACCGCCGACGTATCTCCCCCTCTTGCTGTTCCGGGGACCGCTGCCGTTACACGCTGGGAGAAACTTGCTGTTCTCCTGTTAATCCTGATCAATATCGGTTTGATGCTGGCCCGTCTCAGTTCGGCCGATGCGCTCGGGAGTGCGAACGACCGCTCGCGCTGGTGCACCGTCTGGTCGCTGGCGGCTCGTGGGACCTACACCATCGACGAAGTGATACTGTTTCCCGGCTGGGACACGATCGACAAAGTGCGGCACGAGGGGAACTTCTATTCCACCAAACCGCCGCTCTATCCGACGATGCTGGCCGGACTCTACTGGAGTATTCACCGCGTCACCGGGTGGAGCCTGATTACTGAAACCGATCTCGTTGCCCAGGTGATTCTGCTCCTCGTGAATCTCATTCCCTTCTGGATCGCGCTGTATCTGTTCTGGAGAATGCTGTGCACGTTCCAGTTTCCGCCACCTGTTCGCGTCGCCGTGCTGGCGATGCTGGCGTTCGCGGTTCCGGTGTTGCCATATCTCACGGTGCTCAACAATCACTCGATTGCGGTGGTCACACTGATTTACTCGCTTTACTGCGCGACCCGTATTCAGGAAGCGAAGCGGATGGGAGCGGACCCGGGCTCGCGGCGACTGGCAATCTGGTACATGGGAGCCGGTTTCTGGGCGGCATTCACCTGCTGTAACGAACTGCCAGCCGCCCTGTTCGGCATCGCGATCTTTGCGGCTTTGTGTCTGATCGACTGGCGTCGAACGTTGATCTGGTTCGTTCCGGCGGCTTTGATTCCACTCATCGGTTTCTTCGTGACTAATTACGCCGCGACCGGAGGCTGGAAGCCGATCTACATGTACTACGGGACCGAGAAATACGAGTACGTGCATCGCGGCATCCCGAGTTACTGGTCCGATCCCAAGGGCGTTGATAAAGCACGCGACAGTGTGCCGGAATATGTCTTCCATTGTCTGGTCGGACATCACGGCATCTTCTCGCTGACTCCGCTGTTCCTGTTGTTCCTGCCGGGGATCCTGAGAGGAACCCGAGCGAAGATTCGCTGGCAGAAAAACTGGCACGCCATTGGCGTGGCGTTAACCGTGGCGATCCTGCTCTTTTACTGGAAGCGGACCGAGAACTACAACTACGGTGGAGTCAGTGTGGCGCTCCGGTGGACTCTCTGGCTCGTCCCGTTCTGGCTGCTGTTAATCGCGGAGTTCCTGCGAACCAGCTGGGAGCACCGGAGGGTGGCCCTCGTTCTGACGGTTCTCACGATTCCTTCAATGTTTTCCGCCTGGGCTCCGTGGAATACGCCGTGGCAGCAGCCCTGGCTGTTCACGCTGATGACTCAACAGGGGTGGATTGATTACTCCGACCCGTCCCCGAAGCTCGAAACTCCGATTGGAAGCTGGTTGACAACATTGCCTGATCAGGCGGAAGTCGACAGCGACTATTGGGTGGAATTCTACACCGGGACGGGAATCAACATTCGACTCGCGGATCTCGGCCCTGCGGAAGCGGAAGGGCAACCGGCTCGGCAGATCTCGTTCCAGGAGCGGGACGGCGAGAACATCGAACGTTCCCGCACGTTGACTGTCAGCCTCGAAGGTGTCCGCGCCGGATCCGATCCTGATGAGTATCTGCTTACATGGGAAGATTCGAACGAGGAAGCGACTCGGGAAGACCAGGTTCGGCTGCTGCGGGGAATGCCCCGGCCGCAAACGTTCAGTCGGAGTCTCGATCGCTTTTTGTTCCTGCCCATCCGTGAGGATGCCTTTCAATGTGTGCGGACGGCGGCAAAGGTCTGGGTGCCAATCGGGCCGGAGGAAGATAAAAACTATCTTCAGCACCGTGTCGATCTGTGGACCTCTGCCGAGATTCCATTTGGCATGGCTCAACTGCAGTTGTCCCGATCCGAACGAGCGAGCAATCTCATGTTTGCCCGGGAAACATGGCGGGTCGTGCAGGTCGGCAAGCTGATCCCGGCAACGAAGGAATGACGAACTTATGCGGGGCCGATGCGAAGTCGGCACCCGCGTCAGGTCATCCTTTATTCGACCGGTTCAATCGAATCTGGTTTCTGCCAGGGGACTTCGCCGTAGTACTGAATCTGTCGGCGAAGTGCAGCCGAGAGCTCGTTGAAGATCCGCGGGGCCTTTGTCGCGAGATTGTTCTGCTCCTGCGGATCCTGCTTCAGGTTATAAAGTTCGAGTGGTTCAAACGGGCTGTTCTGGAGCAGTTTCCATTCGCCACGAATGACGGCCTCGATGGTCTTGCCACCATATCGTTGCCCCCCTTCCCTGCGGCGGAAGAACCAGTGATTCCGCAGTTCTGGCTGAGACTCTCCCCGCAGAGTCGGCAGGAAGGAGCGGGAGTCGAGTCCCGCTGGAACGTCGACGTTCGCCGTGGCTAAAAGAGTTGGGAAGAGATCCATTGAGAGCACTCGGGAATCGGTGGTCGAGCCTGGCTGAATTTTCCCCGGCCAGACGACCGCGCCAGGGACTTTCAACCCCCCCTCGTAAACGCTTTGTTTACCATCCCGAAGCGGGCCATTGTTCGCTCCGACGTTGAGCTGTCCGCCGTTGTCGGACGTAAAGACGACCAAGGTGTTGTCCTTAAGCCCCGTTTTGTCGAGACAGTCCATAACCCGGCCAATTCCGTGGTCGAGGTGCTCGATGAGCGCCACGAGTTTGGCTCGTGTCTCGGTCATCTCCGGCTCGCGTTCGCGAACCTTCTTCAGCCAGTCTTCCGGCGGTTGAATCGGCGTATGAGGAGCATTGTAGGCCAGATACAGAAAGAACGGCTTATCGGGGTGTTCGGCTCGTTCTTCGAGATAGTCGCAGGACCAGTCCGTGAACAAATCGGTGGCGTGTCCTTCGGGAGTGATCGTCTCCTCGTTGAGCCGCATGTAATTGATGTCATGACGCCGGTGATGGTAGTAGTCGTCCATCATGTCGCCGAGGAAGCCGTGAAAATGGTCGAAACCGCGATCGTTGGGGCGGTTCGGCTCTTCATAACCCAGATGCCACTTGCCGACGATGGCGGTATGGTAGCCGGCCCCTTTCAGGACATCGGCGATCGTTCGGGCTTCGGGAGCTAGGTAGCCCCAGTTGTTGTCGCTATGAGTACGAATGACGCCCTGCACTCCGACGCGATCCTGATACTGGCCGGTAAGGAGAGCGGCTCGGGTGGGCGAACAGACCGGGCAGTTCGCATAGAAGTTCGTGAACTTCATTCCTTCCGAAATCAGCTGGTCGATTCGCGGTGACTCAAGGTCTGGCGCTCCGTAACTGGAGAGATCTCCGTAGCCGAGATCATCGCAGAGGATAACCAGCAGATTGGGGCGTTCCGCCGCTCGCGTCGTGCTCACACACGAGACGAGCAGAAGTCCAACGGCGAGCGCGGTCCGAATCCTCATTGAGACTGTTCCTTTCAACGGTAGTGCTGTCGATGAGGCTTTCAGTGTTTCGAGCCCGGAGGGATTGTGCAACCGACGCGGCGACTCAACGGAAGACGCGGTGGATCTCTTCCATCTGCAGGATCGTCGCCTGATAGCCAAGTTCGATCAGCCGCACCGCAGAAGAAAAATCGTACCACGGGACGTGAGCGACATTCGGACGGATGAGCACATCGGCCTGGTGACGAACGTGCTTTCGCCAGTAGTTTTCCCCAATTTCATCGACGCGAATCAAGACTTCGAGTGCCGTCTTTGGCCGCGCTCCGGGGACGATTTCGGTATTCACCTCGACGGCAATGACCGGGGCTTCGGCGTAAGACTGAGCAATCCGGGCGGGAAGAGCGCAGAAAGTTCCGGTATCGCAAAGCAGCAAATCGCCGAACGGCACTGGCGGAAAAATCCCCGGCAGCGAGGACGAGCCCTTCACTGCATCGCGCAGCGAGCCACTCTCGATGACAACCTGATGCCCGCTGACCAGATCGACGGCTACGATTGAGAGCGGGATCGGCAACTGTTCGATATTCACGTCGTCGACCAGATTCTCGACGACATCGTCCAGGAGAACGCCCGGCAGCATGCCCGGTTGCATCAGCACGCGCCGAAAGAGGCTGTGGGCCTTCAAGAACTGCTCGATTCGCACGTACCAGGAGAAATACCCCAGCATTTCTCGCTCCGCAGGATCTCCCTGCAGTCCGAACAGACTTCGCTGATGGATCTGGAATCGTTCGGAAAGAAGATAGTGGACCGCTCGCTGTCGGACGCGACTGTAATCGAGACCACTGGCGAACAGGGCTCCCACCAGACTGCCCATACTCACACCGACAATTCGCTGGACGGTGTATCCGGCATCGGTAAGTGCCTGGACAACGCCAATGTGGGCCAGTCCGCGGGCTCCGCCTCCGCCCAACGCCAGTGTGATCTTGCGGCTCTCAGTCATGGTGCCATCTCTGCTGCAGGAATCGACAGGTGTGGATTCGCTGATTATAGACTGAGATCCCACGATGGGAAATTGGGATCGGGAAAGCGGCAGGGTTGATCGCGGCATCGCCGTGACTATACTTTTTGTGAATCTCACCGAACTGCTGTTGCTTCGCTGCAGCACTTTCTCTGGTCGAGACGCTTCCGGTGAGTTGCTGTACGCTCGCGAAGGGACCCCGGCTGATCGGCCGGTTCGACAACGATGTCAGTTGATCGCGGTCCGGAATTCAGCGGCTGTTCAGGATGAATCAGTCGGCAGAGCAGAGACGACCCGTTTGGTCGTCAAATCAACGCGCCAGAAGTGGGACAGGAAGAAGACTCTCTCCCCGCCCGTGCGGTGGAGTTCGCAATCCAAACACTGAAACGTTCAACTCAGGAGAATGTGAATGACGGCTCAAATTGGTCAACCGGCACCGGAGTTCGAAGTCCAGGCGTATCACCGGGACAAGGACAACACCGATGGTCAGTTCAGCACGATTAAACTGTCCGACTTCAGCGGCAAGTGGGTCTGCCTCTTCTTCTACCCGCTCGACTTCACCTTTGTCTGCCCGACTGAAATCGTGGCCTTCAACGATGCTCTCGGCGAATTCGAAGACCGCGACTGCGTCGTGCTGACCGGCAGCACCGACAGCGCTTACAGCCACAAGGGCTGGTGCGACAGTCACGGCGATCTGGCCAAATTGAAGTATCCGATGCTGGCTGACACGAATCACAACCTGTCCCGCGCCTACGGTGTTCTGCACCCGGAAAAGGGCATCGCTTACCGCGGGATCTTCCTGATCGATCCGCACGGCGTGCTCCGCTACGTCGCCATCCACGATCTGAGCGTGGGCCGCAATGTCGAAGAAATCCTGCGAGTGCTCGACGCTCTGCAGACCGACAAGCTCTGCCCCTGCAACTGGAAGAAGGGCGAAGAAACGATCAACTAGTTTGATTGTTCGCTCATAACAGAAACAGAAACGGCAGCCAGATTGGCTGCCGTTTTTTATTGGATGGACACCGTTGAGCGGTCGCTCAGGACTTCTTCTTGGCTCGTTCGACGCGAGCTTCCGCCTTGCGACCACGCAGTGCCTGCAGTTCTTCCGACTGTCCCCACAGGTAGAACAGGAAGCCCGCAACGATGCCGACTGCTGATGCGGACAGAACCGCGGCCGGACTGCTGGTGAAGGCCGAGTTCTCCGTTGCGGCCTGGGTTGTCAGGAACAGACCGACGAGGCTGATGATCAAGCCCTGGGCGTCGGTTAACAGCTGAGCGATACTGAAGCCGCCGTGGGCCAGCACGGCCAGTTTGGCCAGAACGAGCTGGAGCGCAAAGCTCACCACGCCGCTGACCATGAAGGTGAACGCCAGCCAGTGGAACCACGAGAAGGACAGATATTCGGCCATTGCGTAAATCGGCTGGAGGATGCCTGCGCTGTACTCTTTGGCCTGGGGAGACTCGTCGATCTGCCTGGCGATCTCTTCCGATTTCTTGTTCGCAAAATCGATCGCTTCTTTAGTGGTTTCCTGCACCTTGTCGGCGACTTCTTTGGTGGTATCAGCCGCGTCGTCGAGCATTTCCGAATCGCTGGTTCCTTCCGGTTCGGCCGTCGTCGTGACTGGAGCCGGCGTTGGGGCTTCCTCCTGTGCCGATGTTGCTTCCAACGCGACCGCGAATGAACTGAGCATGACAAACGACAACAGGGCGAGCTTCATCGATCTTCCTCCACTCCGGGTAGTGTTTAATCTGCAGGGGTATTCGTAGCAGTGCCGTCTATCTTAGCGGAAAAATGCGAAACTTCCGCAGGATTCCGACGAGATTGCGATGAGGCCGGGAGAAGATTCTGGACAGATTCGCACCTGCGTCGTAGGCTTGTCCATAAGTGCGGCTGTGGTGTAGTGGTAACACGAAAGCTTCCCAAGCTTTAAATGAGGGTTCGATTCCCTTCAGCCGCTTTGCTTTTCGCTGGGCGCTTCTTCCCGGCTGCTGGTAGAGATTACAACGCCTCATCTCCCGTTGCTCCCCCGGCCGGATTTTGCCACGATCCCGGCCCCTTCTTTCCCTCGCCCCGCTCTCTGTCCTGCGTGATCACACCATGTCGCTTTATTACCGGACAATTTACGCCTGGAAGTGCAAAGGCACGCACCACAAGCTGGCCATGGAAGCCTTGCGGCTGCTCACCCACGGTCAGTCCGAGCAGTGGCGGGATCTGTTTCTCAAGAACGTGGAAGGGTACCTGACCGGATCAAAGGATCCGGACAAGAAGTTCCGTGATTTTCGAAATCACGTTCTGCACGTCGAAGACAACAACTGGGGTGGCGCCATCGCCGCGACTCAGGAGTGGTACTCGAAAGCTCGCCAGCACTTCGCCGACCGGCAATGGTCAGCCGGGGTTTACTCCGCCGGAGTGATGAGTCACTACCTGACCGATGTCTTTTGTCCGCTGCACACCGGCCAGACGGTGGAAGAAAACCGGATTCACCGTGCCTGCGAATGGAGCGTAAGCTGCAGCTACGACTCGCTTGTCGATCTGCTCGAAGATGAACTGGATGGTTTCCCGACAGTCACGCTGGCCGACAACGACAGCTGGCTGGCAGATCTCGTACTGCAGGGGGCAAAGGAGTCTCATCAGGTTTACCACAAAATCGTGGCCGAATATGACTTTGATAAAGGCGTGAAAGATCCCCCGGCGGGATTGAACGAAGAACTCGGCAAGCAGTTTGCCGTGATTCTGGGACGTGCCGCCTCCGCACTCGCTGCGACGCTTGACCGATGTTTTCAGGAGTGCCGACAGTCTCCTCCTTCCGTAATGCTGTCGCTCCATGCCGCCCTCGGTCAGGCCTCGATCCCTGTCTTCTGGATCACAAAGAACATGGAGGACAGTGCGGAAAGAGCCGTCGTCGAGAAAATTTATCAGGAGTTGAAGCGGACCGGCGAAGTCGTTCATTCGCTGCCGGAAGAGAATCGTATCGTCGCCGAACTCGTAGAAACGTATCGCAATGGCGAAGAAGAATCCGAGCCTGTTGAGAGCTCAGCCAAACCGCGCGTAAAAGTCGCGGCTCCGAAAAAGCAGAAGACTAAAACGCAAGTTTCTGAGACGGAGCCCGAACCGGTTGCTGATCCATTTGAGGAAGACGCTGCAGCCTTCGGTGCCAAGCCGGCTATGAATATTCAAGTGGATGACGACTCATCCGAGGTTCCCGACGAACGCCAGGATGAAGTGACGTATCTGGCCCCGGACTCGCCAATTGTTGACGCACCCTCCATCGGCCCGAAGACGGCTTCCCGATTTCGCAAGATCTCGATCAATACTGTCGATGATCTGCTGAATACCGAGCCGGAGACGATCGTCAACCGGCTCAATACGCGGTGGATCAACCTTGAGCTCGTGATCTCCTGGCAGCAGCAGGCCCAGCTGATGTGTCAGGTGCCGGGGCTCAGAGCACACGATGTGCAACTGCTGACCGGGGTGGGCGTCGAATCAGTTTACGACCTCTGCTCCACAACCGTGGACGACCTGCTGCCACTGGTGCAGGAATATGCAGTCTCTCCCGAAGGACAGCGAGTGATCCGCAGCGGCAAGGTCCCCGATCACACGGAAGTCTCGGAGTGGATTCAGAGTGCGCAGTGGGGCCAGCAAAGCGACGCCGCCTGACGCGATCTTCGAAGAGATTATTCGTCGGTTCGAAGCCTTCAAGACCTATGAGCCTTCGCCTCCGAGCGCGATGCAGATGATGCTCAACGACGATTAATTGAGACGCGGGATAGCCTATTTCTCAGCCGTGATCTTCAGGTACTGTTCCGCGTAGCGGCGGCCGAACTCCCGGTATGAGGCGGCATCGAAGTGAACTTCGTCGCCTTTGTGCTCCAGGCCGTCCGAAGAAATGAAGAATGTCCGCGACTGTTCGCGGGCGAGTTTCTGATGCACGTTGTCGACGTGCAGTTTGTACTGGGACCAGGGGCGTTCTTCGAACTGGCCGAGCTGACCGATGAGAAACGGAACATTCTCAGCTTCGAATTCTTTACGAAGCCGCTTAATCAGCGCGGCGAGCTTCTGTTCGTAATCAGGAGCGCGTTCAGCATTTGAATCCGCCTCTCCCTGATGCCAGAGGATGCCTTTCAGTGTGCCCGCTTTCAGCGCGATCTGGCATCGCTTCAGCATGTCGTCGTATGGGTGGGACTTGGTCTGATCGTGGTAGCCACCCGGCTCCCAGGCGGTGATCGATGATCCGCCGACGGCACAGGGAATCAAGCCAATAACGATCTCAGGTTGAGCCTCAGCCAGTTTGATGCCGAATGTTCGTCCCAGTCCGACACCAGCGGCCGACTTGTCGAAGTGCAGTGGATCGCGAGCGAAATCCCATTCGTTGTCCTTCGTGAAAGCGAGCACGCGAGGATGCGGTTCCTGATCGGTCGGTTCGACCTTGCCTCGGCCGGCCATGTTCGACTGACCGATCAGTAGAAAGAGGTGGAAGTTCTCTTTTACGGGAAGTTGAAGCGGGGCCGGCTCATCGGCGAAGGCGGGAGCGGCCCAGGAGAAGATCAGTGCAACGGCGAGGATGTATTTCATCAACGAGATCCCTGGTCGTGAATCAGTTTCGGCAACGTAAGGAGCCGCGCGGTGAGCGGCTGCCACGGGGATCTCGATGATATGCGATCTTCCCGCCGTGAGAAACACAACGGGTGGAATCCAGGGCCGGAAACTGTGTGAACTCTGAGCGATCTTCCAGCGTCTCTCGCGAGAAACGCTCTCGCCGGGAAGTACGTGGAACGTGTCCGCAACGCATCTGGCGAGGGTCAGAGATCGTCCCGCTCCCGGAATGGATAGACCGGTATCGGTCAGACGAAGTGGCCCGAGCAGCGCGTCTGTAGTAGAGTCCTTGAGCGATCAGACGGATGTCTGCAGGAAGATGAATTACGACCCGTTGTGTGGCGAAGGCCACTCCGTGACAGGGAAATTCAGCGCGACCCGCAGCGTCTGGTCGTCACTGCACTTTTGCAATGGACTTAGTAAGTATCGCCTGCCAGTTCCAGCGGCATCTCAGCCTGAACCTGGTTGGAGATCAACTGATTGATCGCCTGGTCGTAATACTCAGCGGTTTCGGACCGACCATCCTCCCACCCGAGGAGGTAGACGTGAAATCCACCGTAGAGAATTACTGTCAGAGTGAGAGCGAAACGCGAGAACTGCAGAGCTTTCCGATTCATGTTCGACCCTTAGAAAAGTTCGACAGAATTAATGAATCTCTCAGAATATAACGCGGTGCTCTGTCTGGACTTTCTTACTCAGAAAAGGAGCTTCTTCAAGAAGGTCGCAGCAGAACCGCTGAAGAAAAGCTGGATGAATAGATTTTGAACGACTGCCGAGATGATGCCGGCAGACCGAGAAAGCCCTGCTTAGATCAAAGGACTTTCATGAATGGATATTTTGAGGTTAACGGCAGATTAACAATTCATCCAGAGCAGAAATTGAAAAAAATCAGGCGATCACCACGATTTCAATTTCACCTTCCTTATGATCGACATTCAAACCGACATCACGCGGGTGACGCCTGAGTGTCAGATCAACGACAGCATCACCGACTCGCAGATTGTTGATCGAAACCCACTGCAGAAAGGGGGGCAAACTGGGATGGTCGACTCGAATCTGTGGACCGGCTGGAGAAAACTGCAGTCCAAGGCAGGACTGCAGCAGCATGAACAGCGAACCGGCAGCCCAGGCCTGCGGCGAGCATGCGACCGGATATCGTGTGGGGCCGTGCCCGCTGAGACGATCGAATCCACAGAAGAGTTCCGGGAGACGACTCCACTCGAGATACGAAGCCGCGTCGAACAAACCGCCCACAATGCGAAGGCATTCTTCGCGGAAGCCGTATCGGGCCAGTCCGGCTGCGCAAATCGCGGTATCGTGCGGCCAGATCGATCCGTTGTGGTACGACATCGGGTTGTAGCGGGCTTCTCCTTTGGCAATTGTGCGGATGCCCCAGCCGTTAAAGCTTCGCTCATCGAGCAGTGTCGCGGCCACCCGCGGAGCCAGGCGGGAATCGACGATCCCACTCCACAGCAGATGACCGACGTTTGAGTTTCGTACTTCACACGGTCGCTTGTCCCCGTCCAGAGCGATCGCGAACGTACCGAGCCGCTCGACCCAGAAGCGTTCGTTAAACTTCTTCTTCAACTCCTCGGCCTGACGGGTCAGTTCCTGGCTCCGCCCGGTGCGTCCAAGCATCCCGGCGAGTTCGGAGGCCAGAATCTTCGCTTCATAGACGTAGCCCTGCACTTCACTGAGCGTAATGGGGCCTTCAGCGTCCCGTCCGTCGGCGTGAAAGATCGAATCGTCCGAGTCCTTCCAGCCCTGTTGCTTCAACCCCTTGTCGTTCTGCCGCATATACTCGAGAAAGCCGTCCCCATCGGGATCGCCATAAGTGTCGATCCACTCCAGCCCCCTCTCGATATTCGGCCAAAGCTGTTCGATGAACGAGAGCTCGCCCGTTCGCCGGTAGTAATAGGCGGCGAGAATGATAAATAGCGGCGTCGCATCGACGGTCCCGTAATAGCGACGAAACGGAATCTCACCGAGCTCCGCCATTTCTCCGCGACGGACCTCGTGAAAGATCTTTCCCGGCTCCGATTCGCAGAACGAGTCCACTTCCGTGGCTTGCGTGGCCGCCACAAATGCCAGCACGCCGCGGGAAAGCGAAGGCTCCATCCAAAGTGTCTGGAGGGCCGTTATGAGTCCGTCCCGTCCGAACGGTGTCGAGAACCAGGGGACGCCGGCGTAGGGATAGTTGCCGTACTCGGTCTCGCTGGTCAGCATCATCAGGTCGGCTGTCGATCGCTGAATCCATTCGTTGAACTCCTCGTTGGAAGTCACGATTTGGGCTCGTGTCTGCTGCGAACGGACGAAGTAGTCGTCGATCCCCTGCACGACCTGGGAGTGACTTCGTACCGGATAGCGAGCCTCTCCTGTCTGACAGCTGATGGTCGCGTGAAGCACCTTCTGCTCACCGGGCGCGAGTTTCACTTTCATACGGCAGTGAGAATCGACGAGTTCCTGGATATTCCCGTCGAACTGGATATCGGTCTGCCGAATCACGTCATCAAGTCCGCGGTACTTCAGGGTGATCGCGTTCGTATCGACCTGACACGGCAGGAGTTCGCCGCGTTTGCTTCGTTTGACGCCCCGCACTTCGAAGATGTCGCGATAGTCGGCACCAAACTGATAGACAATGTCGAGTTCGAGTTCCTGCATCGAGTAGTTCGTCAACTGGAGGTGCTCATAGAGCGAAGATCCATCGACGACCATCGAGCGGGATGCACTCAGGTGTCCTTTGGGAAGGACCAGCTCTTCACCGTGATGCACATCGGGCGTGGTCAATTCAACCACGAGGACGCTGTTGTCCTCCTTCATGGTCGAATTCAACAGCATCGGTCGGCGGTCATCAATCAGGACCTCCCAGTGCGACAGGTGGCGGGTTCCGTTGTGATAGAGCCCCTGCTCTCCGAGTCCTGTACGAGCAATGTCGCCCAGAAGATCGAGCACCACGAAGGTGTCGCCATGCTTCAGGACCTGGCTCCGTGAGTCGGCTCGCTGCGATGAAGCCGCGTAATACCACTCATCGTCAATCTGGATAACGTCGTCCACCCTCTGCTCCTTTCACACGATTGATCGACTTGAGGCGAGCCGGCTCCTTTTACTGCAGCGCCACATCAGGCGGAACGTTGGTCCGGGATCTCCAGTCCAGAATGTCGTCCAGGGCGTAATCCCCGGAGGACGAATACCGCCGTCGCGTCCACTCCTGTTGAACCTGTCGGTACGCTTGAAGATATCCCTGAGCCATCTGCTCGGCCGTGAAACGTTCCTCAAAGTATTGTCGACACCGTCTCCGGCCCAGATGAGAGATCTGCGGGATCGCCGCGACCGCTTCCTCAATCGAGTGCACAATGAACCCACTGACGCCGTTCCGCATCACTTCGGGGACCGAACCCGCTTCAAAGGCCACGACGGGTGTTCCACAGGACATCGCCTCGGTCATTACCATGCCGAACGGTTCGGGCCAGCAGATGGGGAACAGCAGCGCGTAGGCGTCTCGAAGCAACTCGTATTTCCCCTGCTCATCGACCTCCCCGATATACTCGATCAGCGGATGTTGCAGGTGAGGCCTGATCCGCTGATCAAAATAGTCCTGATCGCTCGCGTCGATCTTGGCGGCCATTTTCAGCGGCATGTTCGTTCGCAGGGCAATCTCGATCGCCGCTTCCGGCCCCTTGTCCGGGGTGAATCGTCCCAGAAACGCCAGGTATTCCCCGGGGTGATCCTGGAAATGGTTATTCAGCGGGATTCCGTTATAAACCGTGGAAACCCAGTTGGCCTGGGGCAGCGGGCGCCGGTGAGAATTGGAGATGGAAACGACCGGAATCTCGCGGAATTCATTGAAAACGTCCTGAAGATCCGGGAGATCGAGCCGGTTGTGAAGCGTCGTCACGTGAGGGGTTCTCAGGTGCCGCGCGAGCGGAAAATGGAAGTAATCCGTATGGAAGTGGATCACGTCGAAGTAATCCTGCCGACGGACGACCTCCTCGAACTCGATCATGTGCTGAATGAAGGGATTCCTGGGGACCGATGCCAGCCGTAGTGCCTCGGCCGTCACCGGACACAAGTTTGCCGAAGTCCGGGAATCTCCGGAAGCAAACAGTGTGACCTCATGCCCTTTCGCGACGAGGGCTTCGGTCAGGTAGGAAACGATCCGTTCGGTCCCACCGTACTTCCGAGGCGGGACACTTTCGATCAGGGGAGCGACTTGAGCGATTCTCATATTCTTCCTTGTGCGAAAATGGCTCTTCGGGCGAGTTGCGGCTCGGTTCGCAACCTGTCGTCTCATGTCGGTCAAGGCAGAAGATGGTCGGTGGGCAGTGCGAAGAACCAGACAAAAATGTAACCGTGAAGCCAGGGAGCGTGCGAAGCAAAAATCGCGCCACGGCGGGGCCTGGAAGTCAGCAGGAGTTGACCGTTCTCGCGGAACCATGCCAGACTGGCTTGAAAAAGGCTGAGTCCGGAGACGAGGAGTAGTGCACATTCAGAGTTTCCCCCAGACGGGTGGTGTCTTCGTACAATTCAGAGTGATCGCTCTCCCCTCAGATCAGGATGCTTGCGGGCTTTTACGGAAGTCGCCAAACTTGCGGCCACAACACGCTGTTTTGCTCACCTCCGAATGGAAGCTTTGATATGCCGGTCTTTACAGTTGATCAACTTCGTCGTCTGGGGACGGACGTCCTTACTGCAGCCGGCGCGACCCCGGGTGAAGCGTCCGTGGTGGCCGAAGAACTCGCCTCGGCTAATCTGGTGGGGCATGACAGCCACGGCGTGATGCGATTGATGCAGTACGTCGAATTCATTCAAAACGGTCATATTATGCCGGGGCGCCAGCCCGAGGTGATTCGGGAGGGGGCGGCCTTCCTGGTCGTCGACGCACATTTCTCGTTTGGTCAGGTCGCGGCTACCTGGACATTGGATCGACTGCGACGGAAAGCCCGGGACTGCGGAGCAGCCGACGCTTTCATCCGCAATTGCAATCATGTGGGACGGCTCGGCTCTTACACCGAGAAAGCTGCCGACGAGGGCTTCGCGGCTCTGATGTCCGTCAACGCTCCCGGCCCCGGACAGGTGGCTCCGTTCGGCTCGATGGAACGCCGGATGGGGACCAACCCGATTTCCCTGGCCGCACCCGGCAACAACGGGGCCATCGTGCTCGACATGACGACCAGTGCCACTGCTGAAGGCAAACTGCGGGTCGCTCACCAGTCGGGCGTCATGGTTCCGGAAGGCTGGATCATTGACGGAGCCGGAAATCCGAGCATCAATCCGGGCGATTACTATGCGACGCCGAACGGATGCATCCTGCCGCTCGGCGGAGCGCTGGCACACAAAGGATTCGGCCTTTCTGTCATGGTCGACATCTTCAGCGGGATTCTCTCTGGAAGCGGGGTTGGCCGGACCGATCTTCCGCGGGGAGCGAACGGCGTCTGGATGCAACTGATGGACATCGAGCAGATTGTCGGCCGGGAAGACTATGACCGGTGGATGAAGACCTACGAAGAGCACATTAAATCCGCGAAAAAGCGGCCGGAAGTCGAGGCGATTCTGTTCCCGGGCGAGATGGAGCGAACCATGCAGGCTCGCCGCGAGGAATCGGGAATTGCGATTCCGGACGAAACGTGGCGACAGATCACGGAACTGGCCGGTTCGTTGGATGTCTCACTGCCCAGTGTCAGCTGATCGCCCCGCCTTTCCGGGACTCCCGGTTGACGGTTCCTCGGCAGATGATCTATCTTCCGGCTCGAGTGAGCTCAACGGGGCCACTCTGCTGACGCAGATCGTCTGCTTCCTGTATCTATTTAGAATGCGAGTCACGATTTAAACTATGAGCGATCTCATCCCTGTCCACGGTGGCCTTTCAGAACCTGTCTGCAGAACTGTACCCGCCGGCGAGGTGGAATCCTTCAAGTCTTCCGCAGCGTCGTTGACCAAAGTCCCGATGTCCGCTGCAGACCTGTCCAGTGTTTACCGCATCGCAGACGGAACACTGAGCCCGCTTGAAGGTCCGATGGACAGCAAAACGTACAATCGTGTCCTCGACGAAGCGGTCATCGAAAGCAACGGCAAGGATTACGCCTGGACCATTCCGATCTCCTTCCCGGTCACCAGCGATCTGGCCGGCAAGCTGAAGAGCGGGGAAACTGTTGCCCTGACGAGCCCGGAAGGCGAAATCGTCGGAACCCTCGAAATCAGCGACATCTTCGAGTGGGACAAACCGCGATACATCAAGTCGGTTTACGGCACCGAACGGACTGATCATCCGGGAGCCGATATGGTTCTCGTGGGCGATGCCGAGAAGACTCACCTGCTCGGTGGTAAGCTGCAGGCTCTGCCGCAGCCGAAGAACCCGGCTTTCGGACAGTATGTCCTCAGTCCGCGTGAAACCCGCAAGCTGGTCGCCGAAAAGGGCTGGGATGCCGTCGTTGCGTTCCAGACTCGTAACCCCCTGCACCGTGCTCACGAGTACGCTCTGGTCTATGCACTCGAAGTTCTGATCCGCGAAGGCAAGAACGCCGGAGCCGTGCTGAATCCGCTGATCGGCGAAACCAAGGGCGACGACGTCAACGCCGTCATCCGCATGCAGACTTACGAAAAGCTGATTTCGGACCGCGCTCTGGGCGAAGGCGACAGCGATCCGGAACTCTGGAGCTCTCGTGGCGAAGCCGTGCCTGATCGCGTCATCCTGCTCGGTCTCGATCTGAAGATGTTCTACGGCGGTCCCAAAGAAGCCGTGATGCACGCCATCTACCGTCAGAACTTCGGCTACACGCACATCGTGATCGGCCGTAAGCACGCTGATGCTCCTTACAAAGACGGCACCGCGATCTGGGGCGACTTCGACGCTCAGGAAATCTTCAACAACCTGAACGGCGACCTGCAGATCAAGCCGGTCAACGTCGGCTTCGCTGCTTACTATGAATCGATGGGCCGCGTCGACCTGATGGAAAACCATAAAGACGAAAAGCCGGTCTTCATCTCCGGTAAAGACGTCCGTGCCACCCTGCAGAAGGGGGAACTGGTTGACCCGCGCATCATGCGAGAAAGCACCTCGCAGATTCTGGCTGCTGCCATGAAGCAGTAAACGAATCCGCGAACGAAATCAGAAAACGCCGGTCAGCAACGACCGGCGTTTTTTTGTTTTAGAGGCTCCCACAAATGCCCTTGTGCCCCGCACCAGCGGTGGCCCCAAGAGATTCTTTCGGAGCGGCGCCGCCGTGGGCGAAGTGCTATTTGACGTCCAATTAAGAGAATTGGTGCCTTCAGCTGAAAAACAGTGGAATGCTGTAAGTTGAGCCGCGCGACAGCTGCATTCTCCTACGGCTGCGCCGCCCTGATAGCACAGCTATCAGGGCCACCCTTAAGGGCGTTGTTTGCATAGACTTCCTGAACTGGCAACTCCTGAAGAATGTCTGTACCACCGTCGGAGGATGACAGTAACGCGTCGCGTTGTTTATCGAGAGGGGCGCGGCATGGAATCGGTTCAACGCACAGTCGAAACGTCACGCCGATCGTACTTCCGGACAAATCCGCCGAGGGGCTCATTCACGGGATATGCGAAATAACAGACTGCTTCGCCGGGAATGGGAGCGAACGCTCGGTAAAAAGTAAGCAGACGTGCCCTACACGTCATCCAGCTTCTTCAGATGAAAATCAATCACCAGTGGCAGGTGGTCTGAGGCCGCGCGGGTCAGCTTGCGGCGGATGACTCGGGCTTCGTGGATATAGATGTTGCCTTTGCAGAAGGCTTTGTCGAGCGAGCCCATTGGCAGGTACGCCGGGAATGAACGAAACCGTTTGAGAGGTTTCGTGATCTGCTGGAACCCGTGTTCTCGGAAATGCGCCGCTTCGAGCGTGTCCCGCCAGTCGTTGAAGTCGCCGACGATGATCATCGGCAGTTCGCACAGAGTGCAATACTCTTCCTGCTGAAGAAAATGAGCGACCTGACCGTGGCGTTGTTTCTCGGCCAGTCCCAGATGCCAGCCGACGACGACGAGCGGGCCTTCCGGAGTCACCACCACGGCCATCTGTGCACCGCGGCGTTTGCGATGCCGCAGCTTCAGGTCGATGTGATGCACTTCACGGATCGGAAAGCGGGAGAGGATCAGATTCCCGTACCCTCCTTCGCGGATGCGATGGTTCCACTGGAAGTCGAAACCGGGGTAGCCGAAGTGCCTGGCGAGCATCTCCGGCTGATGATGAAACCGGGTCCGGTTCATGTTGTGATCGACTTCCTGCAGGCAGATCAGGTCAGGGTTCTCGTGCTCGATGACGTCGATCGTCCGCTGCAAATTGTACCGCTGGTCGCGGCCTCCATACCCTTTCTGAATGTTGTAACTCATCAGTCGCATTGTCGGAGTCTCTCGCTGACTGCTCTCGGTATGGAAAACAGACGGTAGCAAAAACCGATCCTGAATCCGCGGAATTCGGATGGAAAATCGTACGGACTGCCGTCTACAATGAACGTACTCGATCAGGAGAATATTGCAATGTGACCGGCGGCTTGCCGTCTGCGCCGATTCCCTTGATCGTGATCCGGGCCTCTTCAGAGAAGTTGTCGTCCAAAGGAAGACCGTCTGTCTCCTTCCTCGACAGCAATACGATCTTCCCTGCGATTCTGAATGAGCGGACGTTCTATGACGACTCCACGTGATGCCCTCGCTGCTTCGAGTTTCCGTTCCTACTCCGAAGAAGACATTAAGACGGCTGTTTCGCCCTCGCCCTTCGCGCGCCGCGGACCCGGAATGGTGGAAAGTCTCTTCTGGCTGTTTGGAACGGGTCTGCTCCATCTGCTTGGTGTGCTCGCGATCGCCGGCCTGCTGACGTCGGTATTCGTCGTGCGGGGAATACCATTTAACGATCTGGCGGTTCTGGAGTTTCTGGAATCGCAGGAACTCTCTCTGCTGGCGGGCGAACAGTTTGTTTTCGTGACCGGCGTATTGATTCTTGCGTGGTGGCGTCTGGGGGGAAATCTGGGACATCGTCTCAGCAGTCGGCCCCTTCCCTTTCAGCATCTCTTCCTGCTCACCTGTCTGGTCATTCCGCTCTCGACGATTTGCACCGCCTTTCACAGCTGGGGGATGTCGGCCTGGAATTCATTGATCGACCACGTGCCGGCTCTGCAGCAGTTCGATACTACCCAGGCGATGCATGTGCTGCAGTCGATGTCAGCGGACACGCCAATGTGGGCTCTGTTGCTGGTTTTTGCCGTGGCTCCCGCGCTGGGCGAAGAGATCGTGTTTCGCGGCGTGATTGGTCGCGGATTGATTCATCGCTGGGGGATGCCGCTGGGAATACTGGTGACGTCGATTCTCTTTGCTGTGGCGCACCTGCATCCTGTGCACGCTCTCGCGGTGCTGCCGATGGGAATCGTACTGCATTACGTTTACGTCACGACACGCAGCTTCTGGGCGCCGTTGTATTTGCACTTCTGCAACAATGCCTACGCGGTGCTCCAGGCAACCGATCCCGTCGCCGGGCCCCACGAGATTCATTTCTCGGCCTGGCTGACGGTAACACTGAGCCTCGTGCTGTTTCTGTCCTTCCTCTGGGTCACACGGGTCCGCTGCGTCCGACACGACGGCATCGAATGGACGCCGCCGCGACCTTCCCTTGAGCTTCCCGTGGAGGTCCCACTGACGTTGACGTTCTCCAGTCTTCCCTGGCGGCTGTCACTTGGCGGACTCGTCCCACTCCTCGGTTTTCTGGCGGCTCGCGCAGCCCAGATTTGAGCGTTGAGACTCCTTTCTCGGCTGCAGTCCCATGGTCGCGCTAGCATCGTCCCGCGAAATGCGTTGGACGGGATGACAACGTGGAATTCGTTTCGGCCTGATTCCGGGAAGCCGGTCGCACTTTTTCCGGGAGCCGATACAATCAACTGGTACAACTCCTGAAGTCTTTCATGGCGGTCAGGACTTGAAATCCAGCGACGTTTCCCTCCTCAGTTCGGCTTCTCTGAAACTCTCATGCGTCTGATCCGTGACCTCGATGATTTCGAACCCTTTCGCGGTGGAGTTGTGTCCATCGGAAACTTCGATGGCGTGCATCTGGGACATCGATCAATGCTGCAGACGCTCGTTTCCCTGGCTCGCAAACTGAATGTCCCCGCGACGGCGATGACGTTCGATCCTCCTCCGGTGGCGTTGATTGCTCCGGAACGGGTGCCGCCGCGGCTCAGTACCGTGGAACGGAAAGCTGAGCTGATCGCGTCTCTGGGGATCGATTGCCTGTTGGTTTACCCGACGAATCGCGAGTTTCTCCGTCTGTCGCCTCAGGATTTCTTTGAGACGATCGTGCGACAAAGTCTGGCTGCTCGCGGGCTGGTGGAAGGCCCGAACTTCTTTTTCGGTCGCGATCGTCAGGGCGATGTTGAACTGATGGCCGAGATGGCAGCCGGGCATGCGATGGAGTTTGCCGTCGCTCCTGCGGTAGAGCGGGAAGGAACCGTCGTGTCGAGTTCGGCCATTCGACGGATGATCGCAGCAGGAGAAGTCGATCGAGCCGCAGACTGGCTGGGACATCCGTATCGCATCTCCGGACAGGTTCGTACAGGAGCCGCCCGGGGCCGTGTGCTGGGATTTCCGACGGCCAACCTGGAGGGAGTCGAGACGTTGCTGCCCCGGGAAGGTGTCTACGGCGGGTTGGCCTGGGTGGATGGCATCGGTTATCCGGCTGCATTGAATATCGGGACCAATCCGACGTTCGCTGACGGCAATTTCAAGCTGGAAGTTCATCTGATCGGATACGAAGGTGATCTGTACGACCGGCAATTGAGCGTCGATCTGCTGGCCTTTGTTCGCGAAACGCGTAAATTTGCCGATGCGGACGAGCTCCGCGATCGGCTGCAGCAGGACGTCTCACAGATTCGCCGCCTGGCGGAATCTGTCGCCGAGAAGCATTGAAATCGATTCGCGACAGAATCGAAGTCTCCGACTGAGAGTCAGATAGTTACGTGGAAACCCATCCCCTGAAATTCCTGAAAAATCTTCGCCGAACAGGCGAGATCGCCGCGATTCTGATCAATCACGGCTTCGGGGATCTTGTGGAGACGATCGGGCTCAACAAGTATCTGAACTGGGGGCGTCGCAAGCTTCTCAAGCATACCGAAGAAGACACCCGTTCGCTGACGCGAGCCGAGCGGGTTCGTCGTGCCATCGAGTCACTGGGACCGACATTCATCAAGTTCGGTCAGGTCCTGAGTACCCGCCCCGATCTGGTGCCCCGGGATGTCGTCGACGAACTTTCCCTGTTGCAGGAGCAGGTGCCGCCGTTCGATTCGCAGGTTGCGATTCGAGCGATCGAGAAATCACTCGGAAGACCGATCGAAGAATGCTTCGCGGCTTTTGAAGAAGCGCCGCTGGCGACAGGTTCACTCGGACAGGTTCATACAGCCAAATTACGGGACGGCCGGGAAGTGGTCGTGAAGATTCGCCGTCCCCGGGCGGTTCACGAGGTCGAACGCGATCTGGCTCTGATGCACGAACTGGCGGCTCTGTTGAACAAACGGGTCCCGGAGTCGGAAGTCTTCGATCCGATCGGACTGGTTCGGAACTTCGAACGAACGATTCGGCGTGAATTGAATTATCTTCGAGAAGCGCGAACGATTGAAGAGTTCGCCAAGATGTTTGAGGACGATGCCTCGCTCTATGTTCCCCAGGTATATCCGGAGCTGTGCACGGAAGAGATCCTTGTCATGGAACGGATCCGCGGGCATAAGATTTCGGATATCGCTTTGGTCCCCTGTTTGTGGGAAAAGCGGCAGATGATCGCGGCGAACGGCGCCCGGATTTTTCTCAAGCAGACCTTCGAGTTTGGTCTGTTTCACGGCGATCCCCATCCGGGCAACTTTCGAATTCTCAGTGATGGTGCGATCTGCCTGCTCGACTTTGGAATGGTGGGTCTGCTCGACGAGACGATGCGGGCAAACCTGGTCGATCTGTTCGTGGCCACCGCTCAGAAAGATACACGGCGCAGCATGGGGATCATGCTGAGCATTGGCGACTGCGATCATGAGATCGACGAACGGCTGTTCAATGCTGACTACCGGGAGTTCATCGACAAGTATTATGGGCTGCCGCTGGAGCGTCTGGATATCGCGGCTCTACTCCGCGACTTTGTCGGGATTCTGTCGACACACCGGATTCGCTGTCCCGGCGACCTGATGCTGCTGATTCGTGCGATCGTGCATCTCGACAGCGTGGGGCGGAAGATCGATCCGGAGTTCAATATCATCGAGCATGCTGTCCCCCGGTTCAAGAAACTGATCCGCGACCGGTATCGTCCTGATCAAATGTGGGAGCGTTTCTGCGAAGAGGCCCGCATTCTGGGGCGAGCCGCCCACGACATTCCGACCGAACTGGCCGTCGCTCTCAAGAAGTTCAATCGCGAAGACTCGCAGATCAAGCTTCGTCTGACCGGACTCGAATACATGATTACCGAACTCGATCGATCGAGTAACCGCATCGTGGTCAGTATGATCGTGGCCGCTTCAATCCTGGCATCGAGCCTTCTGATTCGCAGCGGCGTGACGAACGACTGGTTCAGCGTGCCGATGTATCTGATTTCGAGCTGCCTGGGGATCTGGCTGATCTATGGGATCTTCCGCAGCGGACGGCTGTGACTCTGCGACGGTGACGGGGTATGACTGCGTGATTAGACACCGGCCGAGCTGGTGTCACCCGACTCAAGGAATATGCGAACGATGCACGAAACGAAGATTGGCCCGCTGAACTGTTGGGTTCAGGGGGATCCGGAAACGGCGAAAATTCTGGCGGTGTTTGCTCACGGCTTCGGAGCACCGGGAACCGATCTGGTGGCACTTGGTGAAGAACTGTTTCAGATCGACGATGAGCTCGTCGGGCAGGTGGCGTTCGTTTTTCCCGCCGCTCCGCTCTCGTTGGAACACATGGGAATGCCTGGCGGCCGTGCGTGGTGGGAGATCAATATGATGAGACTCCAGCAGATGTTGGAGACGAATCGGATCGAGGAACTCGTCAATACCGAGCCTCCGGGACTGCGCGAAGCTCGCGAGCTTTACCTCGATTTTCTGGGGGCTCTGTGTCGCGAGGCGAATAAAGAGTTTCATCAACTGGTTCTGGGCGGCTTCTCGCAGGGGGCGATGCTGTCGACTGATCTGTTCATGCGGCATTCGGCCACGCCCGCCGGTCTCTGTCTCTTTTCCGGTACAACGATCTGTCTCAACGAATGGCGGGAGCTGGTTGTCGGGAAGCCGGGTCTTCCAATCTTTCAGTCACATGGACGCCAGGACCAGATTCTGCCATTTGAAGCGGCTTTGATTCTGCGAGATCTACTAAACGCGTCGGGGCAGGAAGTCGAGTTCCTCCCCTTCAACGGGCCGCACACCATTCCTTACGAAGCACTCAACCAGACTGCAGCCCTCCTGAAGGGGCTGGCAAGCAGCTGAATTGCGGGGAAGGAACGAAGTCTGCCTCAGTTACTCGACGCTGTTCCTCGGGCCGATTAGAATCGATGATGAAGAGACCTTAACGGATCGAGGACAGACACTGCAGCATGGTTTCGTTCAAAGACTACTTTCAAAGCGGCCCGGTCCGCTGGACCCAGCGTCATCTCCTGGGACTGGAACATCTTTCCGCCGATGAGATCACGCTGATTCTCGATCAGGCGGCCGAGTTCAAACGACTCGCCAACGAAGGCCACACCAAGCTGAAGCTGCTGAATGGCGTTGTGGTCGGTAACCTGTTCTTCGAGCCTTCGACGCGCACTCGCACAAGTTTTGGACTGGCCGCAAAGCGACTCTCCGCCGATACCGTCGACTTCTCACCTTCTGGCAGCAGCCTTTCCAAGGGGGAATCGTTCCTCGATACGGCTCGTAATATCGAAGCGATGGGCGTCTCGTTGATGGTGGTTCGACACAAGACGCCGGGGGCTCCGATGTTCCTCTCTCAGCGGCTCGACTCGGCCGTCCTGAATGCGGGCGACGGAACTCATGAGCATCCGACTCAGGGATTGCTCGACCTGATGACCATGCGCGAACAATGTGGCGATCTGGCGGGAAGAACCGTCGCGCTCGTTGGAGATATTCGCCATTCCCGAGTGGCTCGATCAAACATCTGGGGTCTGACCAAGCTCGGAGCCCATGTCATCGTCTGCGGTCCGGCGACACTGATTCCTCCGCGAATTGAAGAGCTGGGCGTCGAAGTGTCCTACTCACTTGATGATGTGATTCCGAGGGTTGACTGCGTCAATCTGTTGCGAATTCAGTTCGAGCGGCAACGGGGAGCTTTCTTCCCTTCGATTCACGAGTATGCCCATCTGTTCGGAATGAACGCGAGCCGATTGAGCCGGGCGCGTGAAGACGTCGTCATTCTGGCTCCCGGACCGATCAATCGTGGTGTGGAAATCACGCCGTTCGTGGCTGATGGAAGTCACTCCGTGATTCTGGATCAGGTCAGCAATGGACTGGCTGTGCGAATGGCCGCGCTGTATCTGCTGCACCGTCGACAGCAGGAACTGTCATCGAGTCCGGCTCCGGTCGATATGACTCTGATTTGATCTGCAGGGTGCGTTTCCGACGCACCGGAATTTCTCATACTTCTACGCCGTTAATGGTGCGTGATTGCGCATCTGCGGAATCCGGACGAAACTGGCGGTCTTCGGCCCTAAGCGGAGACAACACAGGCCCTCCCCATGAAGAGTATTCTGATTAAGAACGGACGCGTCATCGATCCGGCCAGCGGTCGCGATGAGGTCACGTCGGTGCTGATTCGCGATGGCCACGTGGCCGCGATTGGTTCCAGTGAAGCCCAGGTCGATCAGGTGATCGATGCTTCCCACATGATCGTCGCACCGGGTCTGATTGACATGCGGGTTTCCCTGCGGGAGCCGGGAAACGAAGAAGACGAGACGATCGAATCGGGAACGGCGGCTGCTCTGGCGGGGGGGTTCAGCACGATCGCCTGTATGCCCGATACCGATCCGCCTGTCGACAGTCGGGCCGCCGCGGAGTTTGTGATTTTGCAGGCAGGCCGAGCTGGGAACTGTCGCGTCGTGCCGATCGGAGCTGTCACGAAACAACTGGAAGGTCAGGAACTGGCGGAGATTGGGCAACTCGTTGATGGCGGAGCCCGAGCATTCAGCGACGCCAAGCAGCCAATCGCCAGTGCCGAGGTGATGCGTCGCGCTCTCGAATATACCGCGATGATGAATCGGCCGATTTTCCATCATCCTCAGGTTCCCGAACTGGTGGCCGGCGGATTGATGCACGAAGGCTTCTATTCGACGCTGATGGGCATGCCGCCCATGCCAGCCGCAGCCGAGACGATCATGATTCATCGTGATCTCACGCTGGCGGAAATGACGGCCGGTCGTTTGCACCTTATGGGCGTTTCGACCGGGGAAGGCGTCGAGCAAATTCGTCGAGCCCGGGAGCGAGGGGTTCGTGTGACGGCCGATGTCACGCCGCATCATCTCTTCTTCCGCGACGAGCATCTGCAGACCTTTCACTCCAAGTACAAGGTGAATCCTCCGTTCCGGACTGAGGCCGATATCGAATGTCTGATTGAGGGACTCAAGGATGGCACGATCGATGTCATCACGAGTGATCATCAGCCTTATGCCGAAGAGAAGATCACCTGCGAGCTCGACCAGACACCGTTCGGCGTCGTTGGCCTGGAGACGCTGGTGCCAGCCTGCATTACGCGGCTCATCAGTACCGGGATTCTCTCGTGGGCCGAACTGCTGGCAAAGCTCACTGTTCATCCCGCGCGTATTCTCGAGCTGGATGCCGGTGTGCTCGATGTCGATCGCGTGGCGGATATCACCATCATCGATCCGCGTCCGACTACCAGGATTGATCCGCACACCTTCCGCAGCAAGGGACGACGAACGCCGTTTGCTGATATGGAACTGTCGGGGAAAATTGCTCACGTTCTGGTAGGCGGCGAACTGCGATTTTCCGACGTCTGACAATCAGCTTCGCTGACAACTTGTCGCACATCGCGGGAGAACGGCTGACGCAGGCCGTCATTCACCTACAATTCCTGGATGAACTGTAATGCCGCTCATCCAGGTGCTGAACCAATGACCTGCTCGAAGAAATCTCGCTCGCTTATCGATAGGCTCGTTCTGGCTGCGCTGACTGTGTCCCTGCTTTCCGGCTGTGGTCGTCGCGCCGAACCTGAGTTCACAGCTGATCCGCTCACCAAGACGTTGCTGCCCGAAGCTCAGAAGGCCGTGAGCGGAGAGATGGAGCAGAATTTCGGCACGTTGAAGAACCTGCACGTTCCCCTCGAGGCCCCGCTCAACTGGGGTGGTGTCAATGGAACGCTGGAACGTGAATCAGCCACCGGCGAGTCGGGTTCTCAATGGCGAGCCGCGCTCGCAGGGGGTTCGCAGCTCCAGTCCGGTGAGAAACTGCGTGTCGTCTCGTCCGGCGATGTTTCTCTTGAGTTTCCCGCCGTACTAACGGTTGAGTCCTATACCAGCTCACAGGGCTTAGTGCAGGTGAAGGAGGAACTGCCGAACGAAGCGACAGAGCCGGTCAAGATCGTGGCCCGGCCGACGCATCAGCTGGTGACCGGACAGACGCTGTATACGCGCCACTGCGCGGCTTGCCATGGAGTCAGTGGAGCTGGAGATGGTCCGCAATCGCAGATTCTGAATCCGAAGCCGCGAGATTTTCGATATGGCCTGCTGAAGTACACCTCCACCTCGATCGGCCACAAGGCGAGTACGAAGGACTTGCGGCGAACGATCAAAGAGGGGATCGCCGGGACCGGAATGCCGGCGTTCAAAGCTCTCGCTAATCAGGAGATTGATCAGATCATTGACTATGCGAAGTACCTGGCGATTCGCGGAGAAGTCGAACGTTCAGTCGCAACTGATGCCTCGATCGATTTCTCCAGAACGGCCGTCGCAGACCGGAAGATGTCGGAGGTCTCGAAAGATCTGGCCGACTATGTCGCTGACGATCTGCCTGAGATCTTCCTTGATGAGATCGCCCGCATTTGTCGGCAGTGGGAACAGGGGGACGCCAAGTCGAATGTCGTGAAGCCGACTTTGGCTCGGCCCGATCCGCTGGAGCCATCGCAGGCCGATGCGAATGTGACCTCGCTCGCGAATGGTCGGCGGATTTATTTGTCCAAGTCCGGGCAGTGTGCGAGCTGCCACGGCGAGACCGGTCGCGGCGACGGCTCGCAGACGCAACAGTTTCACAAGCGGCGGGATGGTTCTTCCTACGACAGACCGGGGCTGCACGATGCCTGGGGCCATCCGGTTAAGCCGCGGGATCTCACGTACGGCGTCTTCCACGGAGGCCGCGATCCGGTCGATATCTACCGTCGTGTGTATGCAGGTGTGAAGGGAACCCCGATGCCGGCTTATGGTATGTCGGGGCTTTCGGAAGCGGAGATCTGGGATCTCGTCAACTATCTGCTTTATCTGGCCGGGGATTATCCGCAGATTTCTGAGGACGATCTGACGTTGTCGTCGAACTGAGGTCGACGTTCCTCTCAGTGCGAGATAACAGGGTTCGCTCCGTCCGAGCGGATTCCTAAGCTGCAACTTCCGCCCGGCACGCTTCTTGCGTTTCTCTCCCACGACAACTGACTTCTTGTCGTATTGACAGGAACAGGCAGTCTGCGGAGGCGACAGGCTTCGACGCAACCTGCTACAGTTATGCCGATTACGACGACCATCGACCGGGCAGCCGACGTCTGCCCGCGCGGAGCTTCGCTGCCACTATGGCAGAGCCTCCCAAGTGTCGAAGGGGCGTTTCACGGTAGAAACCAGTCGTTGATGGACACCAGACACGGGAGAGCTCATTCCTGATGAACACGGCTACCATTCCGGAACCGAACAGTGCCAGGAGCGACGCGGGTCATCAAGCGATGATTTCCGCGGACGGTTTGACCAAACATTACGGCGAATTCATCGCCGCTTCTGATGTGACCTTCACCGTCCCCCGGGGACAGGTGGTTGCATTTCTCGGGCCCAACGGAGCGGGCAAGTCGACAACGATGAAGATGTTGACCGGCTTCCTGGCTCCGACGCGCGGTCGGGCGAGCATCGGAGGCCATGATGTCTTCGATGAGCGACTCGAAGCGGCCAGCGTCCTTGGCTATCTGCCGGAGAACGGTCCGCTTTACGCGGAGATGACGCCCAAGGCGATCATGAAATACTGCGGACGGATACGCGGGATGTCGGAGGGTGACCTCAAAGCGCGGATCGATTACGTCGTTGATCGCTGTTCGCTGGGAACGGTTTGGGAGAAGCCGGTCGGCAAGCTTTCAAAGGGGTTTCGTCAGCGTGTCGGGATGGCGCAGGCCATTCTGCACGACCCGAGTGTGCTCATTCTCGATGAGCCGACGAGCGGTCTGGATCCGAACCAGACTCACCAGGCCCGCGAGCTGATTCTCAGTCTCGCCGAGTCCAAAACCATTCTGCTCTCGACGCATATTCTGGCCGAAGTCCAGGCGATGTGCAGTCGTGTGATTCTGATTAATAACGGTCGCGTTGTTCTTGATGGTCCGATCGATTCCCTCGCGGAAGGGGTAACGGCCATGGAAGAACGATTTCGGGAACTGACGGCCTGAGAAGGCCACGGCAAGCGCTGTGTTGCTGCTGAATCCCGTTGCACCTGCTGAGATATCAATAGAGGAGTTGTTGCCGTATGGTACGCGGACATGTTGTACGAGCGGTTTTTGCGAGAAATCTCGCGTCATTTTTCTCTGGCCTGCTGGGCTATGTCGTCATCGTGGCGTTTGTGGTGATCGCTGCGGCTCTGGCGTTCTCGTCAGACTTCTTTGCCAGCAATCACGCGACTCTCGATCAACTGACCGAGAACTTCCCTGCCCTGCTCGTGTTTCTCATTCCTGCTCTCACGATGACCTGCTGGGCGGATGAGCGGAAGCTGGGAACCGACGAATTGCTGTTCACGCTCCCGGCGACAGACTTCGAGATTTTGCTCGGAAAGTTCCTGTCGATCTTTGCCGTGTATACGGTCGGACTGCTGTTTTCCTGTACGAATCTGATCATGCTGAGCCTGATCGGCAATCCCGATCTGGGCGTGCAGTTCACGACCTATCTCGGTTACTGGCTGGCTGGTGGGGCGCTCATCAGCGCGGGCATGCTCGCCTCATCGCTGACCAGTCACTCGGCCGTCGCGTTCGTGCTGGGAGCGATCTTCTGCAGCATTCCCGTCTTCATTTCCTACGTCGCGAACGTCGTCGCTTCCGGCCTGGCCGCTTTTCTGCGGACGTTCGGTATGGCTCCGGCAGAAGTCGCCCGTCTGGTGCCCCAGCCGGGGGCCATGGATGCTCTGACGGTCGGGCATCACCTCAGTGACTTTGCTCTTGGCATCCTGCCACTGGCCGGCACGGTTTACTTCGTGCTGATGACCGTGTTCTTCCTTTATCTGAACTACATCATCATTTCCCGCCGTCACTGGCACACGGGAGAAGCCTCGAATTCGATGAGCTGGCAGTTCGCCGTCCGCTCGATTTCTCTGCTCGTGATTGTCGCCAGCGTGACCTCGATCTCAATCGGATCGATCGGCCGGTTCGACTTCACCGAACACAACCTCTACACGCTGTCGAACGTTACCAATAACGTCATCAAGAAGCTCGACGCCTCTCGCCCGGTCACGATTCAGGCGTTTGTCAGCCCGTCTGTTCCTGAAGAGTATGTCGCCGTTCATCAGAACCTGATCGGTACGCTACGGGAACTGGCTCACCGTGGTGGCTCGAAATTGAACGTGCGGATCACCAACGTGGAGCCTTACAGCGCCGAAGCCGAACAGGCCCGCTACCTGGGGATCGAATCACGCTCGGTGCAGACCGAACGGAATGGCGAGATCAAGATCGAAGACATCTTCCTCGGGGCTCGCGTCAGCAGCGGTTACGACGAAGTTATTATTCCGTTCTTCGATCTGGGCAACTCGGTCGAATATGAACTGACAAGCTCTTTGCAGACGGTCTCTCAGGAAGAGCGTCTGACCGTCGGGATTCTGAAGACCGACGCGAGTGTGACGGGCGGCTTCGACTCCAACACCTTCCGTTCTCAGCAGGAATGGCGGATTGTGACGGAGCTGAAGAAACAGTACGAAGTCGAAGAAGTCTCTCCAGATGAGCCCGTTGAAGAGGGTAAGTACGACGTGCTTATCGCGATTCTACCCTCATCTCTGACACAGCCCCAGATGGATAACTTCGTGGCTTATGTCGAGAACGGCAACCCGACGCTGATCTTCGACGACCCGATGCCGATGTTCAATATCAATCTGGCTCCCCGGATGGACAAGCCGGCTCAGGGCGGCGGGATGTTTGGGCAGCAGCAGCCGTCGGAGCCCAAGGCCGATGGCGGACAGCTGACCTCGCTGATGAATACCATGCAGATCGCCTGGCAGAACGGCGAGATCGTGTACGATCGCGAATCGCCGCTGCCTCGAATTGAAGAGCTGCTAGGCCCGGAAGCCGTCTTCATTTACAGCAAACGCAACGCCCGCGAAGCCTTCGCCAATGACGATCAGGTCACGGCTGGACTTCAGCAGTTGCTGGTCTACTACTCCGGAACGGTCGTCCGCCGCGAGAACGCGGGCGTGGAGTTCACGCCCCTGCTCCGGACCGGCGCCGCAAACTCCGGAATCGTGCAGTTTGATAATCTCGTGGTTCAGAATCCGATCTTCGGGATGACACTGAACGATAACCCACCGCGATCCGACGATGAGTTTGCTCACGTGGTCTCCGCCCGTGTGAAGTCGAAGGCAGATAGCGAGAACTCGGGTGGCCCGAAAATCGATGCGATTTTCGTGGCCGATATCGACCTCATTTCCGACGGCATCTTTGATCTCGCTCAACGGCAGAGCATTCAGGCCCTGAACGTCGAGCTCAAGCTCGACAACATCAAGTTCGTTCTGAATTGTGTCGATTCGCTGGCGGGAGAAGACGAGTTTCTGGCTCTCCGCAGCCGTCAGGACGAAGCGAGGACGCTCGACTGGGTCGAATCGCTGACTTCGCAGGCTGTGGAAAAGCGAAGTGAAGCGGAAGAGAAAGCTCGCGAGCAGGAAGCGGAACGGCTCGAAGCGGCCCGATCGGAACTTCAGGAGAAGATCGAGAGAATCGAGAACGATCCGAACCTGGATCAACGCTCCAAGCAGCGTCAGATTCGCATGCTTGAGACCGCTCAGACACGAAAGTTGGAAGTCGACACGGTCGACATCGAACGCGAAGCCGAAGCACAGATCGAAGCGATCAAATCCAGCTCGGAACGTGAGATTTCTGCCGTGAAAGGTCAGTTCCGCTTCTGGGCGATCGTGTTACCGCCGCTGCCGGCTCTGATTCTCGGACTCCTCATCGGCATGTCGCGACTGCAGAGCGAACGTCGTTCGATCATCGATGAACGTCGCGTGCACCGGGGGTAGCCGTTTCGCCCTCGTGTAATTGCTCTGGACACCTTGCTGATTTAACAACTTCCTGAACGAGGTTGATACGACTGATGGATAACAAAACTCGCACTGGAATTTACGTGGTTGCAGCCGTGGTCTGCCTCGGGCTGGCCGTCTGGGACGGCATGCAGACGCAGGAGATGAACCGCCAGGATGCGGCGAAGATTGGCGAACCCTTCTTCGCCGACTTCAACGATCCGACGGAAGCCACTGGCATTCGGGTTATCACCTATAACAACGACACGGCTGAGATTAAGCCATTCGAGGTGAAGTTCGCCAATAACGAATGGCGGATTCCGTCTCATTACAACTATCCCGCCGATGGAAAAGATCAGCTCGTGAAGACGGCCGGTTCGCTGGCTGGCGTAGAACGAGGCGCGGTGGCCGGGGAGTCGGAACTCGACTTTGCCCGCCTCGGCGTGGTCGATCCGTTGGCAGACGGAGCGGACTCGCTGAAAGGCCGCGGCGATCGACTCACATTGACCAAAGGTGACAAGACGCTGGTCGACCTGATTATCGGCAACGAGGTGGAAGGTCAGAGTGGTTCTTACTACGTGCGAAAGCCCGACGAAAAGATCACCTACATCACCAAACTGGATATTGATCTGTCGACGCAATTCGGGGAGTGGATCGAGCCCGATCTCCTTCAGATTGAACGGAATAAATTGCGGGAGATCCTTATCAAGGACTACTCGGTCGATGAGACGAGTCAGCGGATTGTCTTCAACGACATTCTCGAGCTGACACGGAGCGACAGTTCCGATCCCTGGAAACTGGCGGAGCTCAATGAGGAGACCGAGCAGGTCAAGACTGCGACGGTCAACACGGTTGTCTCCACTCTGGATGACCTGAAGATCGTCGGTGTGCGGCCGAAACCTCAGGGGCTGAGTTCCGACCTGAAGATCTCGGGTTCCGTTTCCGGCGACACCCGCACCATGATCGATCTGCAGAGCAAAGGTTACTACATTGTTCCGACGCAGGACGGCGGGGCCGAGCTCTTCTCCAACGAAGGCGATTTGGCAGCCGTGACTGAGGAGGGTGTTGTCTATGTCCTTCGCTTCGGCGAGGTGTTCACCGGCGACGAGTTCGATATCGAAGTTGGATCGGCCAGTCAGGGCGAAGCAGCTTCCGCAGATGCTGAAGCTGCCGGGAGCGACGCAGAGAGCGACGATCTGAAGAAGAGCCGTTATCTGTTCATCACGGTCCAGTTTGATCCGACTGTTCTTGGGGCCGCTCCCGAGAAACCGACTGCCCCGCCCGAGGATGCAGAAGCTGCCGCTGAAGGTGAACAGACTCCGCAGCAGAAGTACGAAGCGGAACTGAAGCAGTATGAAGAGGACCTCGCGGCTTACAACGAGAAACTGGAAGCCGGTCAGAAGCGGGTTCAGGAACTCAATCAGCGATTCGCCGACTGGTACTATGTGATCGACGCCGCCAGTTTCGACAAGCTCGACAAGAGCCGTGAAGATCTGGTGGAGCCGAAAACGCCTGGCGAAGCGGACGCGACCACGCAACCGCCGGCGATGACGCCTCCCGTCATCAGCACGCCGGAAGCGACTTCAACGCCCGCAGGCACAACTACTCCACCGGCGGTAAGCACACCGGAAGGGACGTCCAAGCCGGCAGGAACGTCGACGAAGCCGGCTCCGGCGACGACGGGCGCTGCTCCGGAAATGACCTCCACTCCAGAGCCGGCCACCTCGCCGACGCCGCCGAGTGGCACTTCAACACCGGCTCCGGCTGGTACAACGACATCATCCCCGGCCGGAACGTCGGAGTAGCGTTCAATTTGGCCGAACCCGTTGACGTTGGTCGGGTCACTCAATAGAGTATTCCCAACAACAACCCCCAACGGAGACAGTCCGATCGTAACTTCCAGCGGCATCATTATTGGTGTGATTATTCGCTCAGCCCTGTAGGGTGACGCTGGGATTGTTCATGCATAACTTAATCCTCTCAGGTCACCACCTGAGAGGATTTTTTTGTTTCTGGCCTCACGGCTTCGGAGAATTTCATGGCCCGCATTCAGATTTACGACACCACGCTTCGAGACGGCAGCCAGGGAGAAGGCGTCAACTTCTCTCTGCAGGACAAGCTGCTGATTACCAGCAAACTCGATGAACTGGGTGTCGACATTATTGAAGGCGGGTTCGCTCAGGCGAATCAGAAGGACGCGGAATACTTCCAGCGCGTCGCGGATATGGACCTGAAGCATGCTCGCATCACGGCCTTCGGCATGACCCGCAAGAAGGAGATCGCCGCCGAGAAAGACACCGGACTGCTGGCTCTCCGCGATGCTCGCACGTCGACCTGCACGGTCGTGGGGAAAACCTGGGACCTGCATGTCACCGAGGTTCTGCGTGTTTCTGAAGAAGAGAACCTGGCCATGATTCGCGATTCGGTGGCCTTTCTCGTCGCCGAAGGACGAAAGGTCATCTACGACGCCGAGCATTATTTCGATGGTTACCGCAACAATCCGGAGTTCGCGCTGAAAACCATTCAGGCCGCCGCTGAAGCCGGTGCGGAAACCGTCTGCCTCTGCGATACCAACGGCGGAACACTTCCGGAGGGAATTGAAGAAGCGGTCACGGCTGCCCGACAGGTGATTAGCGCCCCGCTGGGAATTCACTGCCACAACGATTCCGATGTCGCCGTCGCCAATACGATCCGTGCCGTCGATGCCGGAGCGGTTCAGGTTCAGGGGACGATTAACGGAATCGGGGAACGCTGTGGGAACGTTGACCTGATCAGTACGATCGCGAATCTGGTGATCAAGAAAGGCTACCAGGCGCTCGATGACGGAGCCCTGGAGCATCTCACGGAGTTGTCACGCTACGTCTATGAACTGGCGAACATGAACTTCCGCTCGGGGCAGGCATTCGTTGGCAGCAGTGCCTTCGCCCATAAAGGGGGCATGCACGTGCATGCGGTGAATCGGCTCGCTTCGAGCTATGAACATATTCAGCCGGAAATCGTTGGCAATTCGCGGAAGATTCTCGTCAGCGAATTGTCGGGACGCTCGAATATTGCCGCCAAGACGACAAAGTACAAGATCGATCAGAACGGCCCGCTGATGAAAGAGATTCTCGCCCGGGTCGAAGAGATGGAGTACGCCGGCTACCAGTTCGAAGCGGCGGAGGCGTCGTTCGATCTGCTCGTGAAGAAGGTCGCTAAGACTTATACACCAAAATTCACGCGGATCCACTACCGTGTAAACGTCGAGACCGACAAGGCGCGGCTGCCGGAAACGGAAGCGACCGTCAAGCTCGAGGTCAACGACCAGGTCGAGCATGTCGTTGCCGAGGGAGACGGTCCGGTCAACGCTCTGGACAACGCCCTTCGCAAAGCTCTGATTCCGGCTTATCCGGGGCTCAGTTCGATGCAACTGGTCGATTACAAGGTTCGCGTCATCAATTCGGCTGGCGGAACCGCGGCGAGCGTGCGAGTTGTCATCGAAAGCAAGGATGAAAAGGATGTCTGGAGTACGATTGGCGTAAGCACCAACATCATCGAAGCCAGCTGGCTCGCTCTTGTCGATAGCGTGGAGTACAAGCTCTACAAAGACGAAGGTCAGTTCGAGCCGACCAATTGACGAACGGAGAACGAGGCGGCTTTCGGGGAAGCAAACCCGGGCCGCCCCGCCCTTTTGCCCTGCTCCGCGACCTTCTACAATGCGGCGACTGATCGGCTTCTGATACATTTTCAACACTTCCGGCGAGCTCTCTCCGGTCCAATAATAGTGATCCCGATGGCTGAAATTCCCAAGCAGTACGAACCGAAAGACAGTCAGGCGAAGTGGTATCCGTTCTGGGAAGAGCGGGGTTACTTCAATGCGGAGCCGAATCCCGACAAGAAGCCGCACGTGATCATGATACCGCTCCCCAACGTCACCGGAGCGTTGCACATGGGGCATGCCCTCAACGGGACGATTCAGGACCTGCTGACCCGTTGGCGAAGGATGCAGGGCTTCGAAGCCTTATGGATGCCGGGGACCGATCACGCCGGGATCGCCACCCAGGCAGTGGTCGAACGGCGGATGTTCGAGCAGGAAGGGCTCACGCGGCACAACATCGGCCGCGAAGCACTGGTCAATCGCATCTGGAAGTGGAAAGACTCGTACGAGAAACGGATTCTCAACCAGCTCAAGCAGCTCGGCAGCAGTTGCGACTGGCGACGAACGCGGTTCACGCTCGACGATGTCTGTTCGGCTGCGGTTCGCCGGACGTTCCTCAAGCTGTTCCGCGACGGACTGATCTATCGCGGCAAGCGTCTTGTCAACTGGGATACGTTCCTCCAGACCGCTGTTGCCGACGATGAAGTCTTCACCGAGGAAGTCGCCGGGCACTTCTGGACATTCCACTATCCGGTCGTCGATGACTCAGGCGCTCCGACGGGCGAAAAGTTGTTTTTCTCGACGACGCGACCGGAGACGATGCTGGGCGATACCGCGATGTGCGTTCACCCGAGTGACGAACGCTATACCGATCTTGTCGGGAAGAAGGTGAAGATTCCGCTCAATGGCCGGCTGATTCCGATTATCGCCGATGCTCTGCTGGCGGACAAAGAACTGGGGACCGGGTGCGTGAAAGTGACTCCGGCGCACGATCCCAATGACTACGCCTGTGGACTGCGCAATCAACTCGAGATGATCAACATCCTCAACTCGGATGGTACGCTCAACGAGAATGGTGGCGATTTTCAGGGACAGGATCGTCTCGATGCCCGTAAACAGATCGTCGCCGAGATGGAGCGACAGGGGTACTTCGAGAAGGTCGAAGAGCGTCCGATTCCGTTGAAACACAGCGATCGTTCGAAGACGCCCATTGAGCCGTATCTGTCGGACCAATGGTTCGTTCAGATGGACGAACTGGCGCAGAAGGCGATTGATGCCGTCGAAGACAATCGCGTCCGGTTCTTTCCTTCGCGATACACAAAGACCTATCTCGACTGGCTGGGCGAGAAGCGGGACTGGTGTATCAGTCGTCAACTTTGGTGGGGTCACCGGATTCCGATCTGGTATTGTGAGACATGTTCTGAAAACGACCTCAAGCAGGCGTTCGCAGCTCGCGAGGATGTCTCTTACCGTCGCGACGATGAGGACCGCTGCTGGCTGATTTGTGCGGAAACTGACCTCGATCCCAACGCTCTGGGACCGGATCATGAGCTCCGTCAGGATGACGACGTTCTTGATACGTGGTTCAGCTCGGCTCTCTGGCCCCATGCGACTCTTGGCTGGCCGAATCAGGAACAGAATCCTCCGTTGAACGGCGAAGCCGCTCCCTCCATTGGGAATAACGACGTTCTTGACTTCTTCTATCCGGGTTCCGTCCTCGTCACAAGCCGCGATATCATCACGCTCTGGGTCGCCCGCATGGTGCTGACCGGCCTGTACAACATGGGCGATATCCCCTTCTCCCATGTCTGCATCCATCCAAAAATCCTCGATGGATTCGGCCGCACGATGTCGAAGTCGAAGGGCAACGGTGTCGATCCGATGGATCTGATCGACAAGTACGGCACCGATGCGGTCCGTTTCACTTTGGCTTCACTGGCCGGGGAAACACAGGACGTCAAGCTGCCAGTCGGCTACGAGGATCCTGAGACGGGCGAAGTGGTTCCGCAGTTGCAGGAACATACGGAAGCCAAACCGGTTGATGGCGTGAAGCCTCGTATCAAGTTCCCTCGTAGTAAACACGAGTTGCAGTACTCGAGCCCGAACTTCGAGCCGGACGAAGGGGAATCGGTCGCGAGAATGGTTTCGGAGCGATTCGAATACGGCCGCAACTTCTGTAACAAGTTCTGGAACGCCGCTCGCTTCGCGATGTTGAACCTCGAGGGTTATAAGCCGGGCCCGGTCGATGTCAGCTCGCTTCCGCTGGAAGACAAATGGATTCTGAGCCGGTTGTCCAAGGTCGCTGGTGAAGTGACGACCTGCCTTGAACGGTACCAGTTCGACATGGCGACCCGGACATTGCGGGACTTTACCTGGAATGAGTTCTGCGACTGGTATCTGGAGATGATCAAGCCGCGACTACGAGACGAGGAAGCGAAGCCGGAAGCACAGCGTGTGCTCGTGGCCGTGCTCGATAATCTGCTGCGACTTCTCTGCCCATTTGTTCCTTTCGTGACGGAAGAACTCTGGCAGCGGCTGGGCGAATTGGCTCCCGAACGCGGATTGCCCGAGCCGGTCGCCGCAGAAGATGCCGCCATCATTGCGGCCTGGCCACAGCTTCCCGAGAGCTGGATCAACGCCGATGTCGAATCGCGTTTCGAACGTCTGCAGGAAACTGTTGTTGCCGTTCGCAACGTTCGGGCGGTCTACAGTATTTCGCCGGCCACTCCACTCAAGTTGAGGATGCGGGCTTCAGCTGAGATTGCCAGCGAAATGAATTCAGTCGCCGGTCAATTCGACAATCTCGCGAAGACGGTGCTCGAAGCCGCCGGTGCCGAAGTCGAACGGCCGGAAGGCTCGGCCAGCTTCACAATTGGCGATATCGACGGATACATCCCGCTCGAAGGTGTGGTGGATCTCCATGCCGAACTGAAACGACAAGAAGCCGAGGAAAAGAAACTCATCGGTTTCGTCGCCGGTCATGAGAAGAAGCTTCAGAACGAAAAGTTCGTCAGTCAGGCCCCGGCCGACGTGGTGAACAACGTGCGGGAAACGCTCGCGAATCAGAAGAGCCAACTGGCCAGCGTGCAGGAAGTGATTGAGCAGTTGAGGCGGATGATCTGACCAGCCGTGCCCTGTGCGGATGTGCGTCGCCCGGGGGGATTACGAGAATTCCGCGCGGGATTGTGATGGAATCGCCGTTTCATCATCTGGTATAGTGTAGTCTCGGACGGTAACTTAACCGGTCACAGTTGTGGCATTTTCCATCCCGTAGTGAGGCGTCCCCATGGCATTCCAGGAAGGTTGTCTGACGGTTTACCAGGCCGGAGTTCTGACGGTTGTCGGCTTCGGCGGCCAGGATGCGCTGGCCAATCTGAACCTGGCGGAGTGCCGGGACGATCTGGTTAAACTGATCAAGGAAAATCACTGCAAGACTCTCGCGTTCGATCTGACCGGCGTGCGGCTCATTCCCAGTGGCACGCTCGGATTGATTGCCGCGATGCGGAAACTGGACGTTGAAGTGCATATCTACAATCCGTCCGACGATGTTCGCGACGTGCTGGAGATTACTAAACTCGACACCCTGATCGAGGTCCACGAAGTCGACATCACCGGCTGATCCCCTGCAACGATCGGTTTCTGGATGTCCGCGGAATGAACTATGTCGCACGCCGAAGAGGATTGGACTAATCGTCGTGCGTGGCGCAGTCTCGTTGAACGCGTCGCCAGTCTTGTCGATAACGATTGCTTTGGCGCGGTAGGAATTCAAGCCCTCAATCGCGTGCATTCCCCGGTGATTCTTCGAGGGAACGCCCGGCCTGATGAACCCGTCACCGAGCAAAGCCTGTTTCTCGTCGCCTCGTTGACGAAGCCCGTGGTTGCAGCCGCGACAATGTCGCTTGTTGAAGCCGGCGTCATTTCGCTGAATCAGCGAGTCAGCGAGATTCTACCCGAGTGGAACCGAGGCGAACGTCGACGAATCACGATTCGGCAACTCTTGTGTCACGCATCGGGATTGCCGGATCAGCTTCCCAGCAACGTGGAGTTGAGAAATCAGAGAGCGCCGCTCGATGAGTTCTATCGGCTCACGACCGAGGTCCCGCTCGACTATCCGCCGGGGAAAGGGTCCCGCTATCAGAGCATGGGCTATCTCGTGCTCGGAAGGCTGATTGAGCAGCTGTCCGGAGAACCTCTTCCTGAGTTCGTCCGACGGACGATCTTCGAACCCCTGCAGATGCACAACACATTTCTGGGGGCGGCTGAGGGGCCGCAGCGATCAGCTGTTCTGCGGCGTGTCATCGACGTTCAGCTCCCACGCGAACAGGCAGATTGTTCCGGTCACTGGAACTCCGACTACTGGCGAAGTCTCGGTGCGCCTTGGGGAGGAATGCTTTCAACGCCGTCGGATGTACTGACGTTTTGCCGGGAAATGCTGGCCTGTTATCACGGGACAGGCAAGCTTTTGAGTTCGGCATCGGTTCGGGAAATGTGTGCCCCGCAACTCGAGTTCTTCGAAGAGATGCCGAAACGCGAACGCCGATTTCGCAGCTGGGGGCTCGGCTGGCGCCACAACTGGAAGTCGCATGCCGAGACGTTCGGCGATTGCCTCCCGCCCCTGGTGGTTGGTCACTGGGGGGCAACCGGCTGCCTGATGTGGATCGACATGCAGGCGGAATCGGCCGCGGTCATTTGCACGACTGTTCCGAGTAGCGAGTCCCGTTCTCAACTGGTCCGGCTTTCCAACCTCGTGCACACGGCGGTTCAGCAGTCTCAGGCTCACCGACAACTAACGACCTGAGACCCGGTGCCCTGCTTTTCCCGCTCTCAGATGTGAGAATAGAGCATTTTCATGCTTTTCCTGCAGTCGCATGGGCGCCAATCCTCTGCCATGCCGAGTTTGCTCCTGCAAACGTCTGCAGTCGAACTTTGAATTTGCTCTAGCTAGCCGCCAGAACGGTCAGCGGACGCGACCGTCGTTGACAAGTCCGCCTCGTTTGAAGACGATCATCGTTCTAAGAACTGACAACTTCTCCTGATGAAAGGCGAGCCCGGATGGGATCTTCAGCGAATGTGCAGCGACGGTCGTTTCTTCAGTCAACAGTAGCAGCTGGAGCAGCCGGTCTGTTTCTGACGGGGCGCGAGAGCACGGCTGCCGAGAAATCGTCGAAGAACCCGGCCATCCAGCCGGGAACGACAATTCTCTTTCAGGGAGATTCGATTACCGACGCTGGTCGCAAACGGGACCAGGCGGACACTCCGAACAAGCAGCCGGGCCTGGGCAACGGTTATGCCTGGATGGCGGCAGCTTCCATGCTGACCGGTCCCCAGGGAAGTTCGTTGACGATCTACAATCGCGGGATCAGCGGGAATAAGGTCCATCAGCTGGCCGAACGGTGGGATGAGGATTGCCTGGATCTCAAGCCGAACGTGTTGAGCATTCTGATCGGCGTGAACGATATCTGGCACCGTCTCAACGGTAAGTACGACGGCACGGTGAAGACGTACGAGGACGACTATCGGGCATTGCTGCAGCGGACGAAAGAAGCGTTGCCGGACGTCACGCTGGTTATCTGCGAACCGTTTGTACTGCGATGTGGCGCGGTGAACGACAAGTGGTTCCCGGAATTCGACAAGTTCCGGGCCTCGGCCGCGAAACTGGCCAAAGAGTTCGAGACCGTCTGGGTTCCGTTCCAGTCGGTGTTTGACGAAGCGGTTCAGTATGCTCCGCCGGAACATTGGGCGGGAGACGGAGTGCATCCCAGTTCCTTCGGCGCTTCGCTCATGGCTTCGTCATGGCTGCGGGCCGTTCAGAACGCCTGAATCCGAGATCCGGAAAGTCGTGCCCTGTGCGCTTCACGAAGACACTCCGTCTGGCCGTTCCCGCTCAGTTTGCCTTCGACTGGCACGCCCAGCCAGGAACGCTGCGCCGTCTGCTTCCGCCATGGGAGAAGATTACGATTCACTCGGCTGCCGAGGGAATCCGTGACGGTGCTCGCGTAGTCATGTCGGTGCCGGTGGGGCCATTTCGGAAGCGATGGGTCGCCGAACATACAGGCTATCAGGAGGGGCGAGAGTTTACCGACATCCAGATTTCGGGCCCCTTCAAGTCGTGGCGACATCGGCATCTCTTCCAGCCGATCGACGACAGTTGCTGTGAGCTGGTCGACGAGATCGACTACGAGCTGCCGCTGGGGCCGCTGGGAAAAACGGGAGCGTCTTTCGCCCGCAGGCAGCTGGAACAGATGTTCGAGTACCGGCACGCCAGGACTGCGGCGGAGATTGAAACGCACTATCGGTGGCGAGACAAACCTCGAATGAGAGTGCTGGTTTCCGGCTCCACCGGACTGATTGGCACGACGCTGGTTTCCTTCCTGCGGTCTGGCGGGCACGAGGTTGTCCGACTGGTTCGGGACCGCGACGCAGCCGAGGACAACCCGCATGCCATCTTCTGGGACATCAAGGAAGGCGAGATCGATCGGCTCGAACTGGAAGGCTTCGATGCGGTCGTGCATCTGGCTGGAGCGGGGATCGCTGATCATCGCTGGACCACGGCCTACAAAGACACGATCAAAGAGAGCCGTGTCAAATCGACAAAGTTGCTCGCTGCGATGCTCTCGACGTTGAATCAGAAGCCGAAAGTCTTGATCTCCATATCTGCCACCGGCTTCTACGGAGACCGGGGCGACGAGGTTCTCACCGAGGATTCGCAGTCCGGAATCGGGTTTCTGCCGGAGGTGGCCCGAGCATGGGAATCGGCGGCTGATCCCGCTCGGACGGCTGGCATACGAGTGGTTCATCCCCGTCTCGGGCTTGTCATCACGCCCACCGGCGGTGCGCTGCAGAAGATGCTGACTCCGTTCAAGATGGGGCTCGGCGGCGTCGTCGGTTCCGGCAGGCAATTCTGGAGTTCGATTTCAATCCACGACGTCGTGGGAGCAATTCATTACGCGATGATGCAAGAGAGACTCCAGGGGCCGGTCAATCTCGTGATGCCAGAAGAGATCACCAATCGGCACTTCACGAAGACGCTCGGACGGGTCCTCAACCGTCCGACCATTTGCCCGGTCCCCTCCTTTGGGGTCAAGCTTGCCATGGGCGAACTGGGGGACACGCTGCTGATCGACAGTGCCCGCGTCCGTCCGGTCAAACTGCTGGGACACGGTTACGAGTTTCAGACCGGAACGCTGGAAGAAACTCTGCGACAAGTCCTGGGACGATTGTAGACGGCGACCCGAACGCTGTTGTCAGTCGATCTCTCGAAGTCCAGTATTGTCCTTCAGCAATTCCAGAGCACTACGCAGACGGGGTGTGTAGCGGACGCCACAATCAAAGGACCGATCCGTCAACTGTTCGCGGACCGTCGAATTGGTCGACGAAAACACGACTGATCCTCGCAGGTCCATCAGGAGCAGACTGACGGCAACAACTTCCTCCAGCGCGTACTCCGAAAGTGAGTTTACGTTCTGAAAGTCGAAGACGAATCGCGGCTGGGTGGGAATCTCTGAGACGATCATCGACAGGTGTTCGATGAAACGGGGCGTGTTCGGCACATCAGTCTGACACAACTTCAGGACGTGGATTGTCGCACCATCCTTTCTTTTCAAACGTGCATGAAGTTTGACGCGAATGTCGCCCCAGGCGGCGTTCTCATCGAACGGGCTCGACGGCATGATCATAGATTGATTCCATCACGATTCACTGTCCTTCCGCCCCATGCCTTCGCTGACAGGGACAGGAGACGAACGGATGATGATCCTCTGTGGAGGAGTCGTCGTTTATGCAGTTCGTCAGAAGCAGTGTAAACCGAGAGAGGGAACGAAGAACGGCGATCGGAACCGAATCGGAACTGAACTGTCCTGGTTTGGATTCACTCTGTTCCGATCGCGGACTTTCGCGAGAGTTCAGGTTCATTCCGTTAATGCGTCAGATGGCCCGAAATCGTCCGGACGCCTGCTCTTCGGTGCGACATGGGAGCGGCAATCAGAATCGAGAGTTTCGCGGACGACTGCTCTTTCCGGTTCCGATCAGCCATCGAACCTAGCGAGCCGTCCAGCCCCCATCGACCGTCAGCATACTTCCTGTAACATAACTCGACGCCGGGCTGGCTAGAAAGATCGCCGCTCCCTGAATCTCGTGCATCTGGCCCCAGCGATCGAGCGCGACGGCTCCGATGATGTATTTCTTGGCTTCTTCGGTATCGGCGATGGGCTCATTCATCGGCGTCAGAAAAGGGCCGGGGCAGATCGCGTTGACGGTGATTTGGTGCGGGGCAACCTCAAGAGCCAGCGAGCGGGTGAACTGAACCACGGCTCCTTTACTCGTTGCGTAGGGCGTTCGGTTGGCGAGACCCACCAGTCCCAGCGTGCTGGCCAGATTGATAATCCGCCCGGAGTTCTGCTCCTTCATAACGGGAATCACTTCGCGGGCGCAGCGCCAGAGACTGTCGACATTGACGTCCTGCACTTTCCGGAATTCCTCGAATGTGAGTTCGTCGATCGCGCCGCGAATGTTGATGCCGGCGTTGTTGACCAGAATGTCGATCCGTCCGAATTCTTTGAGGCAGCGGGGGACGATCTCAGAAACTTCGTGGGACTTCGTCACATCGACGGCCATGCCGATGGCTTTGATTGGATACTCGTCTGCAATGCGGTCAGCCGCCTGCCGAATTTCCTCGGCGTTCCGGCTGATCAGCAGCAGATTGGCTCCCGCCGAAGCCAGGCCAGCCGCCATCGCTTCCCCCAGGCCTTTGGAGCCCCCCGTGACGATCGCGACTTTCCCTTTGAGTTGGAACTGATCGATACCAGGCCAGCGAGGCATGAGGAACTCCTGTTACTACGGGGTGTTATCAGGTCGTATGGGATACTCGCGATCAATATTCACATTGATGTGTCGTGCGTGTTGATCTATGGCGTCGGGAAAGTCGGTGCGGTAATGGACGCCGCGTGATTCTTCCCGTTCCAGAGCCGACGTCAGCATCAGTCGGGCGACCAGCAGCATATTCTGTAGCGACCAGCCGTCGACGTTGTCGAATTCCTGGCCGGAGACATAGCGGTCCCAGAACTCGACCTGTTTCAGGGCATCGGTCAGCCCTTCCCGATCGCGGCGAATGCCCGCCTGTCGCCACATCAGACTCATCAGCGAGTTTCGCACGTCGGTCAGGTCGAGATCGGTCTGTTCGTCCGACTTGTCCATCCCGTCGTCGCGGATGGGCATCGCGCAGAAATGATCGGCAATGTTGTGTGCCTCGTGTGAAGCCGCGGCTCCAGCGGCTCGCCCATGATATAGACCTTCGAGCAGACTGTTCGAAGCGAGGCGATTGGCTCCGTGGAGTCCACTGGAGGTGACTTCGCCGGCGGCCCACAGGCCAGGCAGAGAGGTCCGCCCTTCATGATCGATGACGACGCCGCCGATCATGTAATGAGCGCCTGGGCGTACCGGGATCAAATCGACAGCCAGATCGAGACCGAACTTTCGGCAGACTTCCGCAATATTGGGGAAGCGATCGGCAACCAGCGACCGATCGAGATGTCTCAGGTCGAGATAGACAGACGAGTGCCGCGTCTTGTCCATTTGAGCGGTGATGGCTCGGCTGACAACATCACGGGGAGCAAGTTCGCCGGCGGAGTCGTAATCCTGCATAAACCGGTAGCCGTTCGCATCGACCAGATGGGCTCCTTCACCGCGCACGGCTTCGGAGATCAGATGTCGCGATCCCCCGGCGATGTAGAGAACGGTCGGATGGAACTGCATCATTTCCATATCCCGAAGGACGGCTCCCGCCCGGAAGGCGATTGAGTGTCCATCCCCGGTGGCGATTTCCGGATTTGTCGTTTCCCGGTACAGCCGCCCTGCTCCGCCCGTTGCCAGAATGGTTTGCTTGGCCCAGATGAACGTCTTGCCGTGATGGGGATTCCACACCAGGGCGCCGACGCAGGCGCCGTTGAGGGTGAGCAGATCGATGGTGAAAGTTTCTTCCCAGATCTGACAGTCGGTGTGGGTTTTCACGCGTTCGATCATGGCCCGCATGATCTCCCGGCCGGTGGCATCGCCGAGGGCATGAATGATCCGGCGGTGACTGTGCCCGCCTTCCTGAGTGAGTGCCAGAGTCCCGCCGACTTCATCGAAGTTCGCCCCGAGGGCGATCAACTCGCGAACGACGTCAGGAGCCGCCTCGGTGATCTCTTCGACGGTTTTAACATCGCAAAGCCCTTTCCCGGCCGCGATGGTGTCCCGGGCATGATTGGACACGTGATCGCTCGGGTCGAAAACGCCGGCGATACCTCCCTGGGCCTTCCAGCTATTGGAGACTTCGACCCGTCCTTTGGTGAGGATGGTGGTCTCGAGCTTTCGATCGACGCTGAGTGCGGCTCGCATGCCTGCGATGCCGCCGCCGATGACGAGCACGTCCGTAAACGCATGAGGGATGCGTTTCGGATTAAAGTGGACGAGATATCGTCGAGACAGAGGGAGAGTAAGCTCAGTATTCAATCGTCGGTTCCGCTACGGTGGACTGGGTTCCTACCAGCGTACCGGATCGGGATCAGATTGTCATCGACGAGAAGCCGCCATCGACCACGAGATTCTCACCGGTGATGAAGCTGCCGGCATGATCGGACGCCAGCAGCAACACGGCTCCGGCCAGTTCCTGCGGTTCGCCGAAGCGATTGGCCGGGGTGTGCTTCATGATCGAAGAGACACGATCGGGAGTGAGCACCTTCTTGTTCTGCTCGGCTGGAAAGAAGCCCGGCGAGATCGCATTCACGCGGATCCCCTGCTCGGCCCATTCGCGGGCGAGGTTCTTCGTCAAATTCAGCACGGCTGCTTTGGAAGCCGAGTAGGTGAAGACACGAGACAGCGGAATCAGAGCTGACATCGAAGCAATATTGATGATCGAGCCCTGTCGATCTTCGTCCAGCCAGTGCTTGGCGAACGTCTGACTGGCGACGCGAACGGAGCCGAGATTGATGTTGAAAATTCGATCCCATTCTTCATCGGGGATATCGAGGAATGGAGTGGCCGCGTTGACGCCGGCACCATTCACGAGGATGTCGGGAGCGTGGCCGGAAGAGACACACTGATCGAGCAGAGCCTGCACCGATTCGCGCGAGCTGACATCGACGGCTGCGAATTCTCCTGCTCCGCCTGCCTCTTTCAGGGCTTCGACGCGGGCGTTCCCTGATTCCTCAGAACGACCAGCGACAATCACATAGGCCCCGGCTGCTGCCAGACAATCGCAGATCGCTCCGCCGAGAACTCCGGTGCCGCCAATGACGACCGCAGTTTTTCCATCGAGACCGAACAGCTGTTGCAGATAAGAAGCAGACTTGTCGCTCATAAGATGTCTTACACTTTCGGAAGAGCAGATTGCGGGCAGAGAACGAGGTCGGGCAACCTCGGCATCGAAAGGGAACATTGCCGGGATACGCTTCGCCGATCCCAGCCTGCCGATCACTATGATTCGCCATCGATTTTCGAGGCTCTATCGTATCAGCCGATGAACTCGAGATCGACTGGATGATCGATAATGCCCTGGTCGTAACCTCGCTTCAGCAGCGTGGCGACGGCTTTGCGGCCGGTTTCGCCGAAGTCGAGCGTCCAGTCGTTCACGTACATGCCGACGAATTTATCGGTCAGTTCCGTGTCGAGATCGCGACCGTATTTCATCGCATGTGCGAGAGCATCTTTGCGATGAGCCAGGCCGTATTCGATGCTCTGCTTCAGATAGGCCGTGACTTCTTCCATCACTTCCTGTCCCAGGTCGCGACGAATGGCATTGCCACCGAGGGGAAGAGGAAGTCCGGTATCTTCGTACCACCAGACGCCAAGATCGACGACCAGTGAGAGGCCCTGCGTTCCGTAAGTCAGCTGACCTTCGTGAATGATCAGACCGGCGTCGACCTTACCCTGCTCGACGAGATTCAGGATTTCATCGAAGGGATGTTCGACAAAGTTCGCATCCTGCCCGATGAGCAACTGGAGAGCGAGATAGGCTGTGGTCAGCTTTCCGGGGATCGCGATCGTCTTGCCTTTGAGATCTTCAATCGCCATCGGTTCGCGGGCGACGACCATCGGGCCGTATTTGTCACCCATGCTGGCTCCGCAGGCACACAGAGCGTATTTGTCAGTCAGGTAGGCGTATCCGTGAAGACTGACTGCGGTCAGTTCGAGCTCGCTGCGGAAGGCTCGCTGATTCAGTGTTTCGATGTCCTGCAGAACATGCGTAAAGCGGTACCGGCCGGTGTCGATTTTGTCGTTGGCCAGCGCGTGGAACATGAACGCATCGTCGGGATCGGGACTGTGGCCGACCTGAATCAGGATTTTGTCATCCGCCATGGAAAAGGTGTCGCATTCTCGAGTAATAGTTCACAGATGAGTCCGGTTTCCCCGCAGAGAAACCCTGCAGCGGAGCTGAATTACCGCTGCAAACAGGCATTGCGCCTCCTTGGGGAACGGTACAACTTCGCTCTGCAGAAAGCAAATGAGCCGAATTGCCGCACTCAGCCGAGAATCCGTTAGAATTCACCGCTATGAGTACCCCGTCCGAAACCACTGCAGCACTGAAACAGGCGTCACGAGACCTTGGCTTCGATCTCGTCGGAATCGCCCCGGCTCTGACGCCGGTGACATTACCCCGGTTTGAGGATTGGGTTGAAGCTGGTTACGCCGGCGAAATGCATTACATCGAACGCCGACGGGGTGCCTATTCGCATCCCAGGCACGTCCTGCCCGTTGTGGAGAGTGTGGTCATGCTCGGCATGTGCTATGACCCGGGACGCACCGACAACGAGCAGGCTGCGGGCTCCGGCAGTCCTGGTCAAATTGCCCGCTATGCCCGCGGAAGTCGCGATTATCACGATGTCATTCGGGACTCGCTGAAACAGTTGGCGGCTCGACTGCATGAACTTGTCCCCGGCAGCCGTACACGAGCGGTTGTCGACACCGCTCCCTTGCTGGAGCGGGATTTTGCCCGGCAGGCGGGGTTGGGATGGTTCGGCAAGAACACGTTGCTCCTCAATAAATCTCTCGGCAGTTACCTGTTCCTCGCAGCCCTGCTGACGGACGCTGAACTCGTGCCTGATGAGCCGCATGAGACTGCTCATTGTGGGACCTGCACCCGCTGTCTGGAGGCCTGTCCCACGGAAGCGTTTGTCGAACCGGGACTTCTCGACGCTCGTCGCTGCATCGCCTATCTGACCATCGAACTGCGAGACAAGCCGATCCCTGAGGAACTTCGATCCGGGATCGAGGACTGGCTGTTCGGTTGCGATGTCTGCCAGGAAGTCTGCCCATGGAATCGGAAAGCACCGGCTCCTCAGACCGGTGAGTTCGAAAGTCTGCCGGACCAGCCGAAGGCGGCGGAGTTTCTGGCGATGACTCCGGCCGCTTTCAAATCCCGGTTCAGAGGGACGCCACTGGAGCGGACAGGACGCGATACGCTAGCTCGCAATGCCGCTGTGGTGCTCGGGAATTCCGGGGCGAGCGAATGGTCGGACGCTTTGCGGCGGGCGGCTGGCGACGAGTCTCCGCTGGTTCGAGAGGCGTCCATCTGGGCGCTGACGAAGCTCAAGGGAGTGGAAGTCGCTGGTTTTCTCCGCGAACTGCGGGAGTCGGAACAGGATTCGCTGGTTCTCGAACGGCTGGAGACTTCTCTGCAACAGCTGCAGGAGGGCGAGGCGGCTGCCGTCGACCCTGTTTGACTCCGATAGAGGGCCGCCTAGAATGGCCTGAATTGATACAAGCGAGCCCAGTTGGCGTTGAGTGATCAGGCTTCTGTCCGATCTTCAAACCGGGTTATCGCGTAGACATGAACGGATCTGATGATGGCTGACTGGTTTGTCGCGCTTCCCGTTTACAATGAAAAGTCTCACATTCCGGCGATTTTGGACGAAGTCGGTCGCTATGCCGACAATATTCTCGTTGTCGATGATGGCTCCAGTGATGGCTCCCGGGAACTGCTCGAACAGCGATCGGATATCACGCTCATCAGTCATCCCGAGAATCGAGGCTATGGAGCCGCTCTGATCACCGCTTTCGATTTCGCAGTCAAGAACGGCCTGGACGGGATTGTCACCATCGATTGCGACGGGCAGCATCAGCCGAAACTGATCCCGGTGCTCATGGAACGGCTGCTGCGCAATGAGTTCGAGCCAATCGACATTGTTTCCGGAAGTCGCTATCTGAAGGAATTCACCGGAGATAACTCTGCTCCCGAGGACCGTCGACGAATCAATTTCGAGATCACCGCTCAGCTGAATGAACAACTCGGGTTCAATCTGACCGATACCTTCTGTGGCTTTAAGGCGTACCGCACATCGGCTCTGGAGAAGCTGGAGATTACCGAGACAGGTTACGCGATGCCGCTTCAGTTCTGGATCCAGGCCGCCTGTGCCGGATTGAAGATCGAAGAGTACCCCGTCCCACGGATTTATCTGGAAGAAGAGCGATCCTTCGGGGGTTCGCTTGATGATGCCCGCCGCCGGATGGCACACTATCAGGATGTGATTTCCCGGGAGCTGAAACGTCTGGCCCCGCGGTGTGGTCAGATTCCAGTGCTTCAGGCCTCGTCGACGGACTCCTGAACTTCAGGGCGTCGACAGGTAACAGATTGAAGATCTCGCGGGGCAGCGGCTTGGTGAATACAGATTCGGCGATTCAGGAAACGACAGATTGCGCCCAACGACTGACGGCGTCACAGTATCGTGCGCCGCGTGGTGACTTGGAGATTTTCCTGCAGCCGCCCCTTGCTCAGACCGTGGAGCGGATTCTGGCCAATCGGCAGCAGTTCCAGCAGTCCGACCTCGTAATCTGGGGCCGCCCACTTGGCGACTGGCGGCGACTGGCCCGTCAGGAGTTTCTTCAGCAGGCTGCCGGCGGGGCCCTTCCGCAGGGAATCTGCGAACATGCCCCGCTGATTCTCACCGGACATCAACCCGAGTTGTATCATCCCGGTGTGCTGCTGAAGAACATGCTCGCTGGATTCCTCGCCGAGGCCGTGGATGGCTGTGCGGCGAACGTGACTGTCGATTCCGATGTCGTGAAGTCCCGTCGGATGACACTGCCGACACTGACCGATGACCAGCTGGAAAAAAGTTCGCTGGTTATCGACGAGTGGACGTTCGGCTCGCCGTGGGAAGAGACCGGCATCGTCAATCAGGAGCTGTTCGAGTCGCTCCCCGAACGAGTTTCGCGGAACGTCGCTCCGCTGTCTCAGTCTTCGCTTCTGCCCCCCTTCTGGGACGAAGTCGTTTCGCGAACCGCGGAACGGAACGATCTGGTTGATGGCCTCATCGCCGGGCGTCAATACATCGAGCATCGTCTCGGACTGCAGAATCGTGAGACCCGGCTGAGTCGAATCGCCCAGTCTGAGACCTTCCTTTGCTTTCTGGCCGGAATTATTGGGGACGCCGGGAAGTTCTGCCGCGATTACAACCAGGCGCTGTTCGACTACCGGGCCTGTTACGATCTGAAGTCCGACTCTCACCCCATGCCCGATCTGGTCATCACCCAGGATCTGACCGAACTTCCGTTCTGGGTCTGGAGCAGTGAGAACCCCAGGCGGAAAGGGCTGTTTCTGCGAACGACCGGGAACGTGCTGGAACTGACCGATCGGAATGGCTGGAGCGTTCAACTTCCCGCGGATACGACCGACTCGGGGCTGAATCGGGTTGAGTTTTTGCGCGAGATCGCCAGCCAGGGCATCAAGATTCGTTCCCGGGCTTTGCTTACAACATTGTATTTGCGATTGTTCGTGGCGGACTGGTTCATTCACGGCATCGGGGGCGCCAAGTACGATGAAATTACCGATGATCTGATCTGCCGGTACTTCCGCTTTCCGCCGCCCGATTATCAGGTTGCGTCAGGGACGGCGTACCTGCCACTGAAACGTCGGATTGATCCCGATGAAGCGGACCCCGTCGAACTGCAGGCCCGCCTGCGGCACGCAGAGGAAAACCCGGAACTGCTTCTCACAGTGGAACAGCGGGAACAGATTGCCGATCGCCTTGAAGAGAAGCAGACGTTGATTCGCCAACGGGAAGAATCGCGAACCGAAGGGCTGACTAAGCGCCAACGTCGCGAACTCCGTCCACGTAATCAGGAACGGCACGAACGTCTGAAGCAGATTCGATCTGAACTGGCTGCTCTGGCCGAGCAGCCGCTCCAGGAACTTCGGGAGCAAATCGCGACCGCCAGGGAGCTTCAGTCGCAGCGAACTGTCTCGGCTGATCGCGAATATCCTTTCTGTCTGTATCCTCTGTCGAAGCTGCAGGAGTTGCAGCACGCCCTCACCGGACGGGGCACTGCCTGATTGAGCCGATCCAATGCCCTTCCCCAAGGCTTAGAGAACTGATTCCACTTATGTTCAACCGCTTCCTGCCAGCCGTCTGCATCGTCTGTCTTTCCGTACTCCTGACTCCGTTCACTGCGACGGCTGCTGATGCGATGGAAGCCCATCGACTGGAAGAACAGCGGATCCTCGAAGAGCTGTCCTACTTTGCCGCCGACGCCATGGAAGGACGGGATACAGGAAGCGAGCAGCTGGTGGAATGTGCGAATTATCTGCGCTCGGAGCTTCAGAAACTCGGCTATGCCTTCCCCGCGAACGAAGATGATGGATATCAGGAATTCTCGATCTCCGCTCCGCCCGAACAGGGACCGGCGAATCAACTTAAAGTCAGCGGGGCTGATCAACTCGAGTGGATGAATGACCGGGATTATCGCGTCTGCGCATTCGGAGGAAGCGGTGCCTTTGCCGGTCCGCTGGTTTTTTGCGGCTACGGGATTGACGATGCCGAGAACAACTTCGACGAGTTCGCCAACGTCGACCTGAAGGGAAAAGTCGCCGTCATCATGCGGCGGGTACCGCGGCAGACCGAGCACGGCAGTCTGTATGTGGGTAAGAACGGCACAATTGACGTGAACCGAGCTGGACTCCGGACGAAATTTACAAACGCCCGCGAACGGGGAGCCGTGGCTGTGCTGTTCGTGAACGATCCCCACTCCGTCAAGAAAGATGAGAAGGACGAACTGTTCGAGTTCGGTTATGGAGGAGGCGGCAAGCCGGAGGAAATTCCGATCTTCCAGATCACCGTGGCCGCTGCGGATCTGCTGCTGAAAGCGACCATGGGACATTCCCTGGAAGATATCGAATCGGCCATCGATCGGACGATGCAGCCGCTCAGCCAGGATCTGAAAGGTGTGCGGATCGAAGGGACGGCTGATCTCGATTTCTCCAGCACGAGAACTGGCAATGTGGTTGCTGTGCTCGAACCGCGAGATGCCGATCTTCGAGAGACAATCGTGGTTGGCGCTCATTACGACCATGTCGGCTGGGGGAAATACGGTTCCCTGGCGCCCGGCACTCGGGCAATTCACAACGGAGCGGACGATAATGCTTCGGGTTCCGTCGCGCTGCTGTCGCTGGCCCGTCGGCTGGCGGAGAAGTCGGGCAGACTCGACCGACGGATTGTGCTGATCTGGTTCGCTGCGGAGGAACGGGGCCTGCTCGGATCCAAGCACTACGTCGATGCCCCGCTGTATCCGCTGAGCGACACGATTGCGATGATCAATCTCGATATGGTCGGTCGGATGTGCGATGAGAAACTGACTGTCTTCGGCGTCGGGTCGTCCGATGTGTGGAATCCATGGTTGGATAAGATCGAACAGGAGACCGAACTGAATTTCTTCCGCGAGAAGAAGGCTCTGGGCCCCAGCGATCACGCTCCGTTTTATGAGAAACAGATTCCGGTGCTGCATCTGTTCACAGGCCTGCATGGCGATTACCATCGCCCGACTGATGATGTGGAGGAGATCAATACGCAGGGAATGCGGCGAGTTGTCGACGTGCTCGAAGAGTTGACTCTGAATCTGGCCAATGCCCGGAAGCGACCCAATTACATTGAGAACAAGAAATGGATTCAGGTCGGACGCCATGCCGGCGGGCGGCCGTTCGTGGGAATCATTCCCGATCTCTACGCCTCCGTCGACGGACTCGTCGTTCAGGACGTTGCTGAAGACAGTCCCACGGAAACGGCCGGGCTGCAGCGGGGCGATGTCATCGTCGCGGCCGGAGGCCAGCCCATTCGGACACGAGCGGATTTCTGGAACCTGATTGATCGCCATTCTCCGAAAGAGACGATTCCCCTCGAATTCCAGCGCGAAGGCACGCGGATGTCTGTTGAGATCAAGCTCGGCAGTCCGCGGTGATTGCGTTTTCCCTTCTGAACGGTAATTGAAAGCAGGCAGGCATGTGGTTCACTGAAAATCCCTGGCCGGTGGTGGTGATCTGTCTGATTGTGACCGCGATCTTCGCCGCCCGTGCGATTCAGACCGGGCTGGGACGAAACTGGCTGCTGGCCGGTCTGGGGGTGCTGCTGGCTGTGGGAACCTATCTGGCCGAACAGTCGATCGTTACCCCAGCCGAAGAAGTTGAACGTCGCGTTCACGAGGCGATCGCATACTGCATCGAGGGAAACGTGAACTCGGTGCTGGGAATGATCTCCGAGGGGCAGCCGGGAATGAAAGCCGTCGCCGCTGCCGGACTCGCGATGGCTGACATTCACGAGGACATGCGGATCACCGACCTGAATGTGCGGATGACGGCGGAAGACTCGCGGGCGATCAGTCACTTCCGTGCGAATGGGACGATCTCTGCTGGAGGGATCTCCATGACCGGTCACGCCACGACGCGGTGGGAAGTCACGTGGCAGCAGGAGAACGGGGAATGGAGAATCGTCGACATCACCCGACTGCATCCCATTAACGGCGAGCCGATGGAAATCCTGCGAGCGTCGGAAACCTGAGAGAGTGCCACCCGGGGAAATTTTCGAAGTTTTTCTCGAACCGGCGAAAATTGCGCGAGGTGTTCATCTGGTGACATCCGTCATGTGTGACGGAGGCCAACATGAAGATTCATCAGAAACTCTTTCTCGCAGCTTGTGTTCTCTCAACCTTTGTCGCGGCGGTCAACGTCGCCTACTGGGCAGGCTTTGACGACGGTTTCACGGTGAAGTATCGGCTACGCCCCTCGCAGCAATCGCAGATCGTCGGAGAACTCGTTCGCAACCGGTAAGTGCGAATACGGATCTTTCGGAACGCCGATCGCTTGGGGCAATGAAAAAAGCGGAGCCGAGGAACGTCATTCCTCTGCTCCGCTTTTCTGTTTTGCCGGTGAACAAGCACCGAAGTGGACAGGGCGGGAATCGAACCCGCGACACCAGGATTTTCAGTCCTGTGCTCTACCAACTGAGCTACCTGTCCGGCTGTCCGCCTCACGGGCGGCCAATGGAAAGAACGTTATAAGGAATCATTCCGGGGCTTGCAATCGAATGTTGGCAACTTTTCGAACCGGTCTGCTGAAGTGACGGGCTTTGTACGAATTACTGTTGTCCCGGCTTAAAAGGGATTCCATTGCCCTGCTCTTGTCCGCACCAGTCGATTCTGCCAACATGGTATGGTGAAACGATTTTCGCGAAATTGAGGACCAGACATGCGAGCTTCCGGCCGATTCCCCCACCCCCCTGCACTTCTGCCCTGGCGACATTTTCTCGCGAGCTTTGTGGCACTGGTTGGGTTTGCTCTCTTCGCGGCTTCTGCTCAGGCCTGTCCTTTCTGTTCCGCACCTCAGCTGACGCTGGCTGAACAGATTGCTCAGTCGGATGCGGCGGTGATTGGCGAGTGGCAGTCCGGAGTCGCTCCCGACTTCGATGCCGGCACGCCCGGTTCCACGACTTATCGTATCGAAAAAATCATCAAGTCCTCTGCAGCCGAATTGGCCGTCGACCAGACGATTACCGTGAAGGAATACTTCCCCGGCGAGCAGAAGCAGTTTGCACTGTTAATCGGTAATCAGGATCTTGGGGTTTCACGGTTGATCGAGACGTTTCAGTCGCTCGTTTCCCGCCAGGTTCCAGCCGCCATGGCTGTCGAACTGAACTGGCTGTCGCCGCTCGATATTTCTCCTCAGGGATTTGAGTATGTCGCTAATGCGCCGGGACCGGAAAACGATCCCAAAGAGCGTCTACGATATTACGTGAAGTATCTGGAAGCGAGCGATCCCCTGGTGGCAGATGATGCCTACGCCGAGTTCGCCAATGCTCCTTATGAAACCATTGTCGCTGTTAAGGACGCTTTTCCGCGTGAAAAGGTTCGCAACTGGGTCTTCAGTGAAACGACTCCGGTCACTCGACTCGGGTTGTACGGGCTGATGATCGGCCTGTGCGGAACCGCTGAAGATCAAGAACTGCTCCGCGAGAAGGTCGTTCGTAACGATGAAGATTTTCGACTGGGGATCGACGGCGTCATGGCCGGTTACCTGCTTCTCTCCGGAGACGCCGGGCTGACTGCTTTGGAAGATGCCAAACTGAAGCCGTCGCTGCAAACTCCGAGCCCGGTTCCGTTCAGTGAAACGTTCGCGACGCTGCAGGCCATCAAATTCATGTGGGAGTACGGACAGCCGACCATCTCTCCTGAACGACTGCAGGCTTCGATGCGGATTCTGCTGAAGCATCCGGATCTGGCCGACCTGGTGATTATCGACCTGGCTCGCTGGGAAGACTGGACACTGCTCGATGACGTCAAAGTGATGTATGGGGCCGAGCCGTACGATGTGCCGGCTATCAAGCGGGCGATTGTCGGCTACCTGATTGCCTGCACAAAACAGAAGCCAGAAGATCCGGCTGCCGAAGTTCCCGCCTTCGTCTCGGAAGCCGAGGCATTTCTGGCGGAACTCGAAGAGACAGATCCCAAAACCGTGAAGACGGCTCGTCTCCTATTTCGCTAGAGCAATTTCAAAATCGGCTGCAGGAGAAGCATAAGGATGCTCTAGAGTCGTTGAGTCGACACGACGGCGTAGCCGTTCCGACTGCGGCAAATGCGATGTTCCAGGTGGTGAATCGCACTCTTCCGCGGTCGAGCGATCCGCTTCCGGGATCGCCAATCTCTCACGATAAACCATGACTCGCAATTGATTTTGAAAGAGGTGAGATGCCATCAGATTCCAGAGTCGAGGCCTGGCAGCAGGCGATCGCAGAGGCCGAACTCGGAGGATGGTTGCTCTATGATTTTCGCGGGACCAATCCGCTCGCAAGGAGTGTGCTCGATCTGACCGAGCGGCATCCGGGCTCTCGTCGCTGGTTCTATCTCATTCCTGCCGAAGGCGAGCCACTGCGAATCGTGCACGGGATCGAAACCGATGCCCTCAGTACCCTTCCCGGCGAACTCAGGATCTATCGCAACTGGCGCGAACTGCACGAGATTCTCAAGAACGCTCTTTCTCCTCTGCAATCGGTGGCGATGGAGTATGCCCCTTATGGGAACAACCCTTATGTCTCCCGCATTGATGGCGGCACTCTGGAATTGATTCGCACGATGGGACCGCAGATCGTCTCGTCGGGCAATCTCATTCAGCAGTTCGAAGCCCGACTGACCGCAGCACAGTGGCAGTCGCATTTGCAGGCCACAGAAGTCACGACGTCGGCCTTTGAGATGTGCTGGAAGTTCATCGCCGAGAAGACCGCTAATGGCGGTCGGGTGGCCGAACTCGATGTTCGTGAGCGCATCCTGGAGCATTTCGAAACGCGGAAGATGACCACCTACTCGCCGCCCCTAGTCGCCCGTCAGCCCGGGAATCGATTGCCTCACTACGAGACCGGAACCGGAGACGATACCGAGATCCGCCAGGGGGATCTGGTCATGATCGACATGTGGTGCAAATCGGAGGAAGCGGGCAGTATTTACAGCGATCTGACCCGAATGGGGTATGTCGGCGCTGAGGTTCCCGATCAATATGCTTCCGTCTTCGAGATCGTCACGCGGGCTCGCGACACGGGTGTGGAACTCGTGAAAAATCGCTGCGCTACCGGAGATCTGCTGGCTGGGTGGGAAGTGGACGCAGCCGTGCGGGAAGTGATTACGTCTTCGGGCTATGGCACGTACTTCCTGCATCGAACCGGCCACAGCCTCGGCCGCGAAGTGCATGGCAATGGTGCCCATCTCGATGACTTTGAGATGCGGGAAGAGCGTCTACTGCTGCCCGGTTCTCTGTTCACGATCGAGCCCGGAATCTACCAGGATACATTCGGGCTTCGCAGCGAGATCAACGTGTTCATTGACGAGAATTGTCAGGTGCACGTGACAGGCGGGCCGGTCCAGACGGCGATTCAGCCGATCGTCTGACGGGCGACTTGGACATCGCAGAGGCGAGTCGCTATCGTGCCGATGCCGCGTACGCAAACGCGCACTGGACTCTTCACTCAGCTCCCGCGGCGCGGGATATCAAGCGGAACCGAATCAATGAACGATCACATCACGATTGGAATCAATGGAGCAGCCGGCCGAATGGGACGGCGAATTGTGGCCGCTGTTTCGAGTCAGAAAGACATGAAACTGGCCGTGGCCCTCGACTCGGCTGGTTCGACCTGCATTGGACAGGACGCTGGAGAGCTGGCGGCCATCGGTCCGATTGGTGTGCCGGTGACGAGTTCCTCCGATCCATTCGAAGCCCCCGATGTGATGATCGATTTTTCCGTTCCGGACGCCTGCCTGCATATCGCACACATTTGCGAGGAGCGTCGAATTCCACTTCTGGTAGCGACGACCGGTCTGACCGACGAGCAGAAGGAGACCGTGCTTGGTTGCTCTCAAACGGCTCCCGTTCTGATCGCTCCGAGTACGAGCACAGCTGTGAATCTGGCGATGAAGCTGGTTCGAGATGCGTCTCGTGCCGCGAAGAACATTTCGGACGGAGTCGATGTCGAGATCATCGAGCGGCACCACCGCTACAAAGAAGATGCTCCCAGCGGGACCGCTCTGAAGTTCGGCCAGATTGTGTCCGAAGAGATGGGCCAGGATGATCATGTCCACGGTCGCGAAGGGCGAACCGGTCAGCGGAAGCAGTCCGAGATTGGTTACCACGCTCTGCGGACTGGAGACAACGTTGGCGAGCACACAATTGTCTTTGGCATGCTCGGCGAGACGCTGGAGATCTACGTGCGCGGTCATACCCGCGACAGCTACGCATTCGGAGCTGTGAATGCGGCCCGTTTCCTCGCAAAGCAGAAAGCCGGGCTGTATTCGATGGACGACGTCCTCGGCTTCTGATCGAATCCGGATTCGTGTCTCGAGCAGATTAAAAATGCGACTGCAGGAGAGACATGAAAATGCTCTACTGCGACAGGCTTGCGAAATCCTGAGTCGGGCGACGCACCTTATTGCTGCCCGGTTTCGTCGGAGCCGCCTCCGAAATTGTCGTATGCGCCCGTACGGGGACGGTCAGGCTGTTGTCCAGATTCAGCTTTGCTTCCATCACTGCTTCGCCAATGTCGGTTGTCGTCAGCGTCAGGGGAAATTCAATCGACTTCCCGGGAGCGGGGACCTGGATCCGGCGAGTCAGCTGCCTGCCCTGTTTCACTTCGAGACCCCGGACCAGTTCAATACTCATGTCGGAGGGGCGGAAAGTTTTGTCGCTGTTGTTCCGCACCGAGAATTGAGCTTCAAACTCCTGTCCCTGTTCGACCCGGACAGGAACGGTAATCTCGACCGTCACATCGGGCACGAAAACACGCGTCGCCGCAGCCAGAGTTTCGACGACCTCCAGCGAAGATTGCGACGTGAATGTGGCGCCCCCGCTCGTGGCATCGCAGGTGATTGTCAGGACGCGCGTTTCATGAGGAGCGAGATCTTCAATGGTCCACGTCAGTTGATCGTCGACCATTGTCGCTGGCGGCTGCGTTTCCAGAACGCAGGAGAGGTCGGCCAGATGCTCGGTAATCAGTAACTGATCGATGTGACGCGAGCCATCGTTAACGAGCTCAAGCACGTAAATGAGCGGCTGCCCGGCCGTGGTGTGAGCGGGAACCTTCTTCATTAGTTTGACCTGTTGACTCGATCTCTGGCTGGGCCGGGTGGTGGTCAAGACCGTATCGCGGGAACCGGAAGGAACGATTTCGCTCCGAGCTTTGCGAATCGCCTGATCTTGCCAGCGCGATTGAGTCACCGGGAAGAAGTCGTCTGCAGCAGGGCCCGTCGGCGTATGCCAGCGGTTGCCGGCGTACAGATCGGCCAGCGGAGCGGCTGCGTACGAGCTTTGTCCGAATCGCGTTGAAGTGACTTCGGCGAAATCAAAGTCGGGTGTGAACGCAGTCGTCGCGACATCTCCCGCCAGCACTGGCTTGCCGGTGACAGTGGGAGGCGGAGTCGGTTTCTCTGGGGGTGCCCCGAACATCGCGAAGGGATCATCGAATACTTCTGGTTCCACGGGGGCAGATTCTACCGGCTTCTCCCAGGCGACCTGTGCGATTTCCACCGGGTACGAGGTTTCAATCACGCGGGGAGAAAGAGGCGTCACTGTATCGAGCACGATCTCTTCGGGTTCCGCGGGTTGCAACTCCGCTTGAACAGCTGCGACGCGTTGGATCGTCTGCGGTTGCGGCCGGGCGACGGTGGGCTGCTCCATCGAGCCGAGGAACAGGATAAAGACGAGGAACAGCGCGAGGTACCCGGCGATCGCCGTGATCCGCCAGGGACCTTCCTCTTCCTCAGCCTGCAGCAGTGCGTAGCCGTAAACAGCCCAGCGACGACTGTAGCGGTTCCAGTAATCGAACGTTTCTGGAGATTCTTCCCGCGACCAGTCCGGCGGATAGGGCATCGAATGCACTGCGCGACTCCTTTCGGCAGATGGAAAGTCAAGATCTGTGCGGGGAATGTAATTTCTACCAGCGGTCGAACACAAGACCGGTTTTTATTACCAGCCATTGTGTGAGAGGAAGTACGGCGAACAAGATGTTGTGTGGCCATGCGTGCATGTCGTGCCCCAGGGTCTCGCCAGGAAAGTGAAAAGACTTCGGGTCAAGGTTGACTGGTGGATATTAAGGGATTGTAATAGATGTTCACGAACTCTCTCGATGCGTTCATGATTTGGGCATTCGCCCTTCTGTTTTCCTCTTCATGGTAAGGACTCCTAATATGCTGCGCACCTTGGTCTCTTCGCGCACCGATTCACCCACTCAAGCGCGAAACTTTTCAAGTCGATCCGCGTTTACGCTGATCGAACTGTTAGTCGTGATTGCAATCATCGCCATTCTGGTGGCATTATTGCTCCCAGCTGTCCAGCAGGCCCGTGAAGCCGCCCGCCGATCAAGCTGTAAGAACAATCTCAAGCAGGTCGGTCTTGCACTTCACAACTACCACGATGCCCACAAGCAGTTTCCGCCGGCTGCGATTCATATGACCGCCAGCACCGCTCCGGAAAGCTGTCGGGACGCGAACTGGGGCGCCACCTGGGTGCTGATGCTGTTCCCGTATATGGAACAGGGAGCCCTGTACGATCTTTACGACTTCGAAACGCGGGCTCGCGACGGGAATGCGACGACTGGAAACAATCAGGTGACACGGCGACGTGTTTCGACCCTGATGTGCCCCAGTGCGCCCACGAACTGGAGCATGCTGACTCAGGACTTCAACGGGTTTGAGAAGATCACCTATGGAGCGAACGTCGGCGCTGGATACCTGCTCCAGCGTAGCCACTTCAACAACTCGACCTTCAAGGGGCCGTTTAGTGTTGTGGGAATGTACGGGGCCAAGTTCCGCGACATTACCGACGGTACCAGCAACGTAATTCTGATGAGTGAAATCGTCACTGGAATCGGCGGTGGTGACGACAAAGGGGCCTGGGGATGGTGCTCGGGACCGACGTTTTCTGGACGCCGCGGGAATGGGGGAGACACCATTCTGACGCCGAACACGACCCGCGTGACGGACGCTTCGCACTATGCGTCCAACAACAACAGCGATCCGGAGTTCAATCGTCGGAATAATCCCGATGCGGGGGCGAACTCCGGTGTGGCGGCTCGTTCTTATCATCAGGGCGGTGTGCAGGCCACACTGGGCGATGGTACGGTTCGATTCATCTCCGAAAACATCGACCAGGATACGTGGACGAGATTGCTGGCGATCCAGGACAACCAGGTCGTTGGCGAATTCTAATCGCGAAACCTCGCTGGCTCACAGGGCGATCTGACAATGTTCAGATCGCCCTTTTTTGTTGGGCTTTACGCCAGTTGAGTCATTGGTTCCTGTCCGATTTGAGGCGAAGGCGTATGAAATGCCAGGCGATGTGGTGGACATTAAGTCATGACGGGGCGGGGATTCTGGTGCTTATCGGTAAAAGTACGCAAGTTCGGATTGACGATGAGGTATAAACGGTTACTAATGGATTCCTTAGAGCCTTTTCTCAAAAATTCTGATTGTGGGCATTCGCCCCGAGTTCGTCACTTCTCTTCATCAAAGGACTCTACTTATGCTGCGCACCCCTCGTTTTATGCGCGTCGCTGTCACTCGCTCGGCGACAGGTCACACTCGACGTTCGGCGTTTACGTTGATCGAACTACTCGTTGTGATCGCGATCATCGCGATCTTGGTCGCCCTGCTTCTTCCAGCGGTTCAGCAGGCCCGCGAGGCCGCTCGTCGCTCGAGCTGTAAGAACAACCTGAAGCAGCTTGGTCTGGCCATGCACAATTATCACGACACATTCAAGCAGCTGCCTCCCGGAGCGATCTGCAGCGGCGGCGGCTTGTGCGGTGGTTCCAGCTCTACGAATGATCCGAATGAGAATTCTCGCCATGGGGACTGGTCAGCAACCTGGGCGGTTTTGATTCTGCCTTATGTTGAAGAGCCGGCTCTGTATGACCAGTTCAACTTCAATGTGGGACGGTCGACCGATATCAACAATGGCGTCGAGTCTGCCAAGATCGATACGTACAAATGTCCGAGCGATCCGGGGCAGCGCGGCACGATGGACAATTCCAACGGTGGCCGAGGGACCTTTTCACGCGGCAACTACGCCATTTCGATGGGCGCCGGAAGCGGGATGCACAACGATCACTTCAATCGCGGTAGCCGCAAGGGACCGTTTCATGTTGCAATGATGTATGGTGCCCGATTCCGTGACTTCGTCGACGGTCAGTCGAATACCGCGATCATCAGCGAACTGATCGTCCGGCCGGACGGAAGCAAGAACGATAACTCCTGGGGCGCGTGGGCCTTGTCAAGTGGTGCGACTTACAGTGCCGGCAGTGGCGGTTCAGGAAATTTGAACATTCCGAACCAGGTGCTTCGTCCCAACCAGGATGCGACCGTGATTCGCGAACGGACCGCGCATTGCGACAATGGAATCGCCAGTAATCCGAATATGGATCTGCGCCGGATGTTCGAGTGCAATGACACTACGAATCAGGACCAGTGGCAGGCCGCCCGCAGTCGCCACACGGGTGGTGTTCAGGTCTGCATGGGTGATGGTGGCGTTCGGTTCGTGAGTGAGAATATCGACGCTGGAACATGGGCCGCAGTCCATACCGTCCAGGGCAATGAAGTCATCGGCGAGTTCTAATCAACCCTCTCAATTGATCCTTGAAGGCGACCTGAAGCGGTTCAGGTCGCCTTTTTTGATGGATTTTGTTCAAGAAAAAATTTCCGAATCGAACCTGGAAGACGCGAAAATCGGCTCCATGTTTCGAGGGGGGATCGCCCGATAAACGGGGGAGCGGAGGACGTCAGAGGGGAAAAATCTGATTGTCCGGCGTATAATCATTTTTTGATCTTTGCTGGCAACTTCAGCAGACACAAATTATTGTGACCGGGTTCCCGTCGGCGAATGCGCGGGGGCTCTGCGAACAACCAGTGGCAGTGTATTACCTACTGCCGGACACACGTGACAGGAGAACTCCATGAGTCAATCGGGTGAATCCACCGGCGTTGATCGTCGTGATTTCATGAAAACAACTGGTACGGCTGCTGCTATGGCGGCCGGCCTGAGCACTTTCGCCACGACCGCTGCCAGTGCAGCCGGCAGTAACGAGCGAATCCGCATTGGGTTCATCGGTCCCGGGGGCCGCGGATTCGGCGCTCACGTCAAGACCCTCTGCCAGCAGAAGAACGAAGGCTCCAACATCGATCTGGTGGCTGTCGCCGACGTTTACAGCGAACAGGTCGACAAGGTCTGCGATTACATCCAGAAAGAGAATGGAAATACGCCGGCGAAGTATGTCGACTACCGCGACATGATCGAGAAGGAGAATCTCGACGCGGTTTGTATCGGAACGCCGGATCACTGGCATGCCAAGCAGATCGTCGATTCGCTCGAAGCGGGGCTGCATGTCTACTGTGAAAAGCCAATGACGAAGTTCGTCGAAGAAGCGTTGAAAGTTGTCGACGCCTGGCGAAGCAGCGGCAAAGTGATGCAGGTCGGTGTGCAGTCGACTTCGCTGCCGGTGTGGAATCAGGTTCGCGAACTGATCAACGACGGTAAGCTCGGGAAAGTCCTGCAGTTCCAGACCGAGTACTTCCGCAACTCCGATATGGGACAATGGCGATACTACGCTCTTGAAAAGCAGATGACGCCGAAAACCATCGACTGGAAACGCTGGCTGGGAGTCGAAGAAGGTCTCGCCGAAGACATGCCATTCGACCGCGCTGTCTACAAACAGTGGCGTCGGTTCTGGCCGTTTGGTTCGGGCATGTTTACCGACCTGTTCGTCCACCGCACGACTTCGATGCTCAAAGCAACGGGCCTGATGTACCCGGGCCGCGTGGTCGGAGCCGGCGGAATCTATCTGGAGTACGATGGCCGGGACGTTCCGGATGTTGCCACCGTGGTTGCTGACTTCAACGAAGGAGTTCAGGGACTTATCAATGCCACGATGTGTAATCAGGAGACCCGGATCAATCAGCTGATCCGTGGTCACTTTGGATCCTTCGTGTTCGGAAATGGTGAGCAGTTCGAAAGCTTCAAGTTCGTGCCTGAACGGCCGCAGGTCACTCATGACAGCAGCCTGAAGGAAGAAGATATTGCCGTCGAAACGCCGAAGGAATCGACGACCTATCTGCACTTCAAGAACTGGGTCGATGCCATTAACGCCAACGACCCGAAGGCCTGTAACAACCCGCCGGATCTCGGTGCAGCTGCCATCACGACCGTAATTCTGGGAGCTCGCAGCTACCGCGAAGGTCGTGTGTTCCACTTCGATGCCTCGACCGGAACGATCTCCGACGGAGACGGCAGCTGGGCGAAGAAGTGGGAAAAGAACTCCGAAGATCGTGGTTCCGCGAGCCACGTGCCCGGTTGGACCGCTGGCGATTACGGTTCCACGCTGCGTGAGCCGGACTACATGAAGCTGGCCGGACCCTGGGTAAACGGCAACCCTCCGGAAAACAGCTAGGCTGGATTTGTCTCCAACGAGACCCGAAGCCGCACGCGTTCGAGCGTGCGGCTTCTTTTTTTCATAGAGCGAGAGGGGAACCCGAGGCCGGTCAGTGGAGTCGGTCAAGCCGAACAACCGGCGTATCTGACATGTTCGGCAAACGCGGAGCGGTCGCAAAAAGCGGACTGGTCGATTCGTGATGAGATCAGCGGCAGGGATTCTCATCTTTGGGCCGGTTCCGACCGGTCAGCCAGAGCTATATTTGTCCACGCTGCTGCCCTTCTCTTCCTTTCGGAGTGTCCGATGAACCGTCCCGCTCGCATATTGATCATCGACGATGATCCCGCCTGGCGGAAATACATGCAGGTCGTGCTGTCCAGCCGAGGGCGCTACGAAGTCCGCACCGTTGCCGATCTTGAGACGGCGCTCAACAGCCTGCGGGTGGAATCTTTCGACATTGTGATGACGGATCTGCATCTGGTCGCAGAGGACCGGAGCGAAAGCAACGGACTCGACATCATCACGATGTTGCGTCAGGAGGGACTCGAGATTCCGGTGATCGCCGTCACGGCTTATGGCGACGAAGGGAAAGTGGTCGAAGCACTCAGGCGAGGAGCTGTCAATTACCTTCCAAAGGCCAGCGTCAAGAACGAACTGTTCAGCATCGTAGAGTCGGTTTCGAAGACCGTCGCAAAACGGCATCTGAGATCTCAGTTACAGAGTTCCGTGACCCGTCTGGAAATGGCATACGAACTGACCACCGATTGCCAGCTGGTTTCTCCGTTCATCGAGGGACTCAAGTCCAATCTTCTGGAGCATTCTCCGTTCAGCAGTCATGCGACGTCGCAGATGCTCGTGGCGACCGAAGAGGCCCTGGTGAACTCGATCGTTCACGGCAACCTGGAAGTGGACTCAAGCCTTCGAGACGAGTCCTATAGTGAATACGAAGCCCTTGTGGCGGCTCGCTCAAGCGAGGCTCCCTATTGCGATCGGCACATACGGATTGATGTCGTGATTGATCGGAGCCAGGTGCAGGTTGTCATTCAGGATGAGGGAGCTGGTTTCGACATTGCAGCGGTCGCCGATCCGCGTCAACCGGAGTTTCTCCTGCGACCCTGCGGTCGTGGACTGCTCCTGATGCGAACCTTCATGGATTCGGTCGAATATACCGACCGCGGTCGCTGCGTGCGTTTGACCCGGATGGTGCCGCAATCCGTCGACTCGACCCGAGTTGGTCAGAAGAATGCACGCCCCGTCGTGTGGGCCTGAAGCAAACGCCCCAGGCCCAGTCGCGTTGGGAGTTTTACTGCACGACGTCCGCCCAGTCCTGAAGAGCTCGAACCTTCGGAGACGGATCTTTCGCGAACGCTTCGAGAGCTTCAATCACGGCCAGGCATCCCGGCAGCGTCGTAACGCAGGGGACCCGATTGGAAACCGACGCGGCACGAATTCGACCTTCATCGGTGTTCGGACCGCGCTTACTCGGCGTGTTGAAGATATAGGCGATTTCTCCATTGGTCATATAGTCAAGCAGGTTCGGACGTCCTTCCTGAACCTTCTTGACGACCTCAACCGGAACTCCGGCTTCCTGGAGGACGGCAGCCGTGCCGGACGTGGCAACAAGCTCGAAGCCGAGCTGGCTGAGCCGTCGAGCCGGCTCGACCATTCGCTGCTTGTAGTTGCCCGCCATGCTGATGAAGACTTTTCCGCTCGACGGAATTGTCGATCCAGCTGCAAGCTGGCTCTTGGCGAAGGCTTCGGCGAACGTTCCGTCGATTCCCATGACTTCCCCGGTGGAAAGCATTTCGGGGCCCAGGACGATATCGACGCCCGGGAATCGCGAGAACGGGAAGACCGATTCTTTCACCGAGGTGTGCCGAGGCACGACTTCTTCGGTAACGCCCTGCTCTTTGAGCGAGACCCCCGCCATCACTTTGGCGGCGATCCGCGCGAGAGAGACTCCGGTGGCTTTGGAGACGAATGGCGACGTGCGGCTGGCGCGAGGGTTGACCTCGAGAACGTAGACCTCGTTCTGACCCTCATTCTGCTTCACGGCGTACTGGATATTCATCAGGCCGCGAACCTTGAGTTCGCGTGCAAGGGCGTAGGTCGCCTGACGGATCTCTTCGATCGTGTCCTGAGACAGCGAATGCGGTGGGATCGCACAAGCCGAGTCACCCGAATGGATGCCGGCTTCTTCGATGTGTTCCATGATGCCGCCCACGATCGTCGTCTCGCCATCGGAAATGGCATCGACGTCGACTTCGATAGCGTCCTGCAGGAACTTGTCGATCAGAACCGGATGGTCCGGCGACGCGTTGACCGCTTCGGTCATGTACTTGAAGAGCTGGGATTCCTGGTAGCAGATCTGCATGGCCCGGCCCCCGAGCACGTAGCTGGGGCGAACGAGCACCGGGTAGCCGATCTGCTGAGCCTGAGCGACCGCACCTTCGACATCGATGGCCGTTCCGTTGGGAGGCTGCTTGAGGTCGATTCTCTGCAGGATCTTCTGGAATCGTTCGCGGTCTTCCGCATCATCGATGCTGTCCGGAGAGGTTCCGATGATGGGAACTCCGGCAGCTTCCAAACCTTTGGCCAGGTTCAATGGCGTCTGTCCGCCGAACTGAACGATCACTCCGTCCGGCTGGATGCGATCGCAAATATTCAGCACGTCTTCGAGCGTCAAAGGTTCGAAAAAGAGAATGTCGGACGTGTCGTAGTCGGTCGAAACCGTTTCCGGGTTCGAGTTGACCATGATGCTTTCGATGCCCAGATCGTGGAGCGCGAAAGCAGCCTGGCAACAGCAGTAGTCGAACTCAATTCCCTGTCCGATTCGGTTCGGACCCCCACCCAGAATCATGATACGGCGGGGCTTCTCAGGATTGCGTGCCGGCGACTCATCTTCCTGTTCGTAGGTGGAATAGTAGTATGGGGTGTAAGCTTCGAACTCAGCCGCACAGGTATCGACCTGCTTGAAGACCGGTTCAATGCCCTTCTGTTTACGATATTCCCGAATCTGCAGTTCGGAGCTGTTCCACCATCCGGCCAGCTGTTGATCGGAAAAGCCCGCGCGCTTCGCCCGGTAGAGCAATTCGTCGGGGCAGTCCTGAACCTCAGGGTGTGTTTTGAGTTCCAGTTCAAGCTGCACCAGTTCTTCGATGTGCCGCAGGAACCAGAAATCGATGCTGGTGAGTCGATGAATCTCGTCGAGATCGAAGCCATTCAGTAACGCGTAGCGGATGAAGAAAACTCGCTCCGTATTTGGAATGGCAAGTTTGCTGCGGATCTCGTCGTGTGAAAGTGTCTCGCCACGACCGCAGAGGTCCTTCTTGCCGCCACCGAGTCCAAAGTGGCCAATCTCCAGACCACGCAGGGCCTTCTGGAAAGATTCCTTGAAGGTTCGCCCGATGGCCATTGTTTCACCGACCGATTTCATTTGCACGGTCAGGACCGGGTCGGCATCCGGGAACTTTTCGAAAGTCCAGCGCGGAAACTTGGTGACGACGTAGTCGATCGTCGGCTCGAAACACGCGAGCGTTTCTCGAGTGATGTCGTTCGGGATTTCGTCGAGGGTGAATCCGACAGCCAGTTTGGCGGCGATCTTGGCGATCGGGAAACCGGTTGCTTTGGAAGCCAGCGCGCTGGAGCGGCTGACGCGGGGGTTCATCTCGATGATGACCATGCGGCCGGTTTCGGGGTGAATGGCGAACTGCACGTTCGAGCCGCCGGTTTCGACGCCGATCTCCCGCATACAGGCAATCGTGGCGTCCCGCATCCGCTGGTATTCTTTGTCGGTCAGCGTCTGAGCGGGGGCGACGGTAATGGAGTCGCCGGTGTGGACGCCCATCGGATCGAGGTTCTCGATCGCGCAGATAATGACACAGTTGTCATTCTTATCCCGCATCACTTCCATCTCGTACTCTTTCCAGCCGAGTACGGATTCCTCAATCAGAACCTCGTTGACCGGAGAGAGCTGGAGGCCGTTGCGAACCTTCTGTTCGAACTCCTCACGGTTGTAAGCGATTCCGCCGCCTGCACCACCCAGCGTGTAGCTGGCTCGAATGATGAGCGGCAGGCCGATCTCGTCGAGAATGGCGCGGGCTTCGTCCATGGAATGGACAACCGCCGAGCGCGGGACGTCCATGCCGATGGACACCATGGCCTTTTTGAACTGCTCGCGTTCCTCGGCTTTGGCAATGACGTCGGCTCGGGCACCAATCATCTCGACGTTGTACTTCTCGAGAATGCCCCGTTTGAAGAGATCCATCGCAGTATTCAGACCCGTCTGTCCGCCCAGGGTGGGCAGCAGCGCATCTGGCTTTTCCTGCTTGATAATCTCTTCGACGTATTGCCAGGTGATCGGCTCGATATAAGTTCGGTCCGCAGTGCCGGGGTCGGTCATAATCGTCGCGGGGTTCGAATTGACGAGAACGACCTCGTATCCCAGCTCGCGAAGGGACTTACAGGCCTGAGTTCCCGAATAATCGAACTCACAAGCCTGACCGATAACAATGGGGCCTGATCCAATGATCAGGATTTTATGCAGGTCGTCGCGACGCGGCACGTCTTCTTCACCTTCCGTTAATTCATCAGCACCTGAAAAGAAGTCGCAGGGCGGCGTTCCGCAACTCGACCGGCGAACCGGGAGACGGAGGATCTGCGAGAGCGCCCGATGGCGCACAAAATTTGAGCCAGATTAACAGGCCTCTGCTGAGATGCAACCGTATGAGGCACGTTCAGATCGGATTGAAGGGCCTTCGAAACGGTCGTGAAATCGACATCAATGGATCGGTCTGGGGAATTCGCTCAAAATTTGTCGATGAGGCAATTTTCTCTGAGCCCGACGTTGATTTCAAACGTCAAATTCAAAGACAATTGATGCTGTTCAGAGTGTACAAAATGAAGTAGGAGTTGTCTCGTGAGATGCGGGCTGATATTCGCTGCCATGTTACTGCTGACGGGATGTGAACCCGAGCAGCCGACACAATCGGTTCCGCTGTTGCCTGCTCGTCCGAACGCTCCTGCAGCCGCGCCGGCTGTTCCAGCTACGCGCCCAGCGCTCGGCCCGGTTACGAGGCCGAACAGTGTCACACCTCAGGATTCGACAACGTCCGGGTCTCGCCCTGCGAACTCGGTTGCGAATCCGACCGCTCCAGTGATGGCTTCCGCGGATGATCCGGAAGGAACACCCGAAACGTCTTCGTCGTCAGAAGCGGCGGGAATGGACATGCCGCAGACGCCTGCGCACCAGATGATGGGAACAGCCGCGGGAGATCTGAGGGAACTCACTCGATACAAGATCAAATTCCGCTGGTGCCCTCCCGGCGTCTTTCAGATGGGAAGTCCAGAGACCGAAGCCGGTCGCGACAGCGATGAAACCACGGTGGAAGTCGCCCTGACGAATGGCTACTGGATCGGTGAAACCGAGGTCAGCCAGGAGGTGTGGAGTGCGGTGATGGATACCAGCCCCTGGAATGATCGGGCCGGAATGAAGGCCGATCCCGCCTTGCCGGCGATCGGAATTACCTGGGAAGATGCTGCCGAGTTCTGTCGCCGACTGACGGAAATCGCCCGTGAACGGGGAGATTACCCGAGCGATGGCGAATTTCGATTACCGACGGAAGCTCAGTGGGAATACGCCTGTCGTGCGGGAACCTCGACACGTTTCAGCTTCGGCGACGACATCGATGCGTCACTCGCGGCGGAACATGCCGAGTACAAAGCGGCGGCTGATCGTCGCTCGCGGCGAATTCCGGAACCCGTGGGACGGATCAAAGCCAATCCCTGGGGCATCTTCGATATGCACGGCAATGTGGCCGAGTGGTGTCGGGACAACTATCAGTCTTCATTGACGGACGGAGAAGACCCCGTCTTCGAGAACGACGGTTCCGACCGTGTTCTTCGTGGCGGTGACTTCAGTAGCGAACATGTCGAAATACGATCGGCTGCCCGTGAAATGAAAACGCAACGGGCCCGCAGCGCACAGATCGGATTCCGCCCGGTGTTTGTCTTCGAAAATCCTCAAACTGCTGAGCTTGCGATGGCTCCGGAGTCGTCCCTGGTCCCGGAGATGCCCGAAGGGCTGACAGGGAATCAGGCGGGCGAAGTGCGAAAGTTCACAGCGTTCGAGATTCCCTGTGTCTGGTGTCCGCCGGGGGTGGCCATGATTGGAAGCCCCGATTCTGAAGCCGGCCGCAACGATGATGAAACTCAGGTCGAAGTGGTGCTCGGCCCGGGCTTTTGGGTTGGGACGACCGAAGTGACTCAGGAAGTGTTCCGCAAAGTAACTGATACGCAGCCCTGGCTGGATTACGGCGAGCCAACTGACCCGCAGGCCCCGGCTGTCCACATTTCCTGGAATGCCGCCAATCGCTTCTGCAAGAACCTGACGATGTTCGCCCGATCGGCTGATCAGATTCCCCAGAACGTCGAGATTCGACTGCCCACGGAAGCCGAGTGGGAGTACTGCTGCCGCGCCGGAACTCAGACCGAGTTTTACTATGGTCACGACCCGCGCCTCCGCAACATACACAGCTACGCAGCGACCCGTGCCGGTGTCTTCGGGCCTGTGAGCCATGTGATTCATGTTGGAAAACGGGAGCCGAATGCCTGGGGGCTTTATGACATGCACGGCAACGTAAGCGAATGGTGCTCGAATTGGTATTCGAGGGGGCTCTCTGGCGGGACGAATCCCCGTGGTCCCGCCGAGGGCGGTCAGAAGGTCCTTCGCGGGGGAAGTTGGCAGGATGATGCGAGCCTGCTACGCTCGGCGGCCCGAAATCCCCTCAACCCAGAAGAAGCGTCCCGCAAGACCGGTTTCCGTTTTGTGGTCGCTGCTGACTGATCACGACGTCGAAACCGATGAACCTGACCGCACCCGATCTCCCGCATGTTTCAGTCCTGACACCACGCGGGCGGGGAGCGGTTGCGGTTATCGAGTTGTACGGGAATCTGGATCGACTTGAACAGGCGGCTCGCGCAGAAGGACTTGTTTGGTTCGAAGCACGAAATGGTCGGTCGCTGGCAGATCAGTCGCTGAACCGCATTGTCTTCGGATGCTGGGGCGATGAAGAGCTTGTCGTTTGCCGGACGGATGAGCAGCGTGTTGAAGTTCAATGCCACGGGGGCCGCTTCGCGGTTGCCCGAATCCTGGCGGACGCGAAGGCGGCGGGGGCGACGGAAGTTCGCTGGACGGAAGCGTCCCCGGATTTCCGAGCTGACTATCTCGATGCCCTGTCCCGATCTGTAACCGAACGGGCGGCTGGCTTTTTGCTTCACCAGCTGTCACTCGGCGAGAACTTCTGGCGAGCGGAGCAGTTGCAACAGCTCGATGTCGACAACCTGGCGGAATGCCGTTGCTGGCAGAAATTTGGAAGCCGTCTGACGCAGCCCTGGGATGTTGTCGTCGGGGGGCCGCCGAATGTGGGGAAGTCGTCGCTGATTAATCGGCTTGTGGGCTATGAGCGCGCGATCGTGTTTAATCAGCCGGGCACCACGCGGGATGTCGTGTCTGTCGAGACAGCGATCGATGGCTGGCCTGTCAGCTTGTCCGATACTGCCGGTCAGCGAGGTACGGCTGATGAGCTTGAAGCCCGCGGCATTGAACAGGCGGTTAAGGCACTGCAGCGGGCTGATCTGAAGATCGTGGCGATCGACCAGAGTCAGCCCTGTGACGAATTCACTCACGAACTCATTCAGCGCTTTCCCGCTGCATTGCTCGTGCTGCACAAAGCAGATCTCCCTCGGCACGAAAGCTGGTCCAGCACCGCTATTGAAGATGCTCTTTCCGTGTCGAGTAAAACCGATGAAGGCGTTCGAGAACTGATCAACGCTATCTCGGCAAGACTCGTCCCGGAGCTGCCTTCAGAACACGTTGTCTATCCCGTCACACTTCGACAGGAAGAATCGCTGAACGCGGAGTTCAATCGTCGCGGCCTGGATTGAATCTGATTCGCTCGCCTGCGAAGCCGCCATGGAACGCTTGCTCGCCCGGTGGTATCGTTGAGGTGCGGGGAACGCGGCGTCGTGTTCCTGGTTTCCTCCGATTAGACGAGTTTATTGCCGATGCCGGTCTTTCCATCGATGTATCTGGTTGCACGAACGTTTCCTCACGCGGATCTGCCGGACATCGACGTCGATGTCCGGCAGATCGTGGGGCGGTTCTGTGAAACGGCTTCGTTGAACGCGGGAGCGAGAATTGGACTCGCCGTCGGCAGCCGCGGAATCTCGGAGCAATCCCGAGTGATCACAGCCGCCGTGGCTGAACTGAGGGAGAGATCCTTCGAGCCGGTTCTGATTCCTGCGATGGGCAGTCATGGTGGAGCCACCGCTGAAGGCCAGATGGGCGTGCTGGATACGCTCGGCATCGGCCCTGGCGCATTGGGCGTCCCTTGCTCTGCGACGATCAAGACAGTCGTTTTGGGTGAGACGAGCACAGGCGTGCCTGTCCACGTTTCTGCCGCAGTCTCCGAAGTGGATGGTCTGATTCTTTGCAACCGGATCAAGCCTCATACGCGTTTCACGGGGGAGGTGCAGTCGGGGCTGCTGAAGATGCTGACGATTGGACTGGGCAAGCACGTCGGAGCGGCCACGTATCACGAAGCAGCGGTTGCCGTTCCGTTTGCGGAACTCATCAGAGAAGCTGTGGAGATCGTATTAGCGGGGGTGCCCTGTCTCGGAGGACTGGCGTTGATTGAGAATCAGCGAAAGCAACTGGCCGAGATCCACGGTTTGTCCGCCGGAGAATTCATCAGCCGGGAGCCGGTCCTCCTGCAGCGGGCGTCGGAGCTGGTGGCTCGGCTTCCAGTCACTGCGGTGGACCTGCTGGTGGTCGATGAGATCGGCAAGGAAATCAGTGGGACGGGAATGGACACCAACGTCATTGGGCGGAAGTACAACGATCATGTTTCCGGCCCGGACGACTGGTGCCAGACGTCGCTGATTTACGTCCGCGGTCTGACGGATGGGACACAGGGGAACGCCAACGGGATCGGAGTGGCGGAGTTCACTCGCAGAGCAGCTCTGGAACGGATCGACTGGTCAAAGACCACCGTGAACGCGATGACGGCTCGCCATCCGACGTCGGCCATGTGTCCGGTTGTCTTTGAGAATGACCGGGAGGTGTTCGAAGCCGCCCTCGGTATGTGCAGCCGGGAGCCGCGCATTGTTCATATTCGTAACACGGGAAGCCTGGAGCGCGTTTACCTCAGCGAGGCCTGTCTGGGCGATGCCCGACAAAGTGAGTTTAAGTGCGGCGTTTCGATTCGACCCGATTACTACGAGTGCGTATTCGCCGGCGGATCGCTCTTCGAGAATCTCTGTCAAGAAGATTCTGGAAAGTTTTCAGACTGACTCCGGATACATCGGAATTTGTTTGTGCGTGGCGAATGTTCGCCAGTATCATAAACAGATGGTCCGCAGCATCCCGTCCCGAGTCACTTCTGAAAAGCGCGGCCTTCGCGGCAACACGGATCGGAATTCTTAGTCCCCGCTGTGTCAGCTGCAATCTTTCGTACGGCACCCCCAGTCGCGGGGTTGCATCCCTCGTCACATCTATATGGGAGAAGGAGAACAGCAGATGAACTCTTATCGTCACCTGACCGCCCGGGATATTATGGTCCGCAAGATCATTACGCTCCGACCGCACATGGATGTGATGGAAGCCATTCGAATCCTGACGAAGTACAAGATCGCCGGTGCGCCGGTCGTCGATAACGACGGTCGCTATCTGGGGGTGCTCTCCGAAAAAAGCTGTCTGAGTCTGCTCTTGGGGATGGAATACGACAGCAATCCCACGACAGAAATCGGCTCGCATGTCGATGCGAATGCACGATTCATTTACGAAGATACCGACATGCTCAGCATCGTCGACATCTTTCTGAACGAGCCCTATCGCCGCCTGCCGGTTCTACGCAACGAAAATGAACTCGCGGGACTGGTTTGCCGACGCGATGTGCTGCGGGCGTTTTACTCCGGCATCAAACGCCATCAGAAGGATACCAGCGATTCTGGCATTCTGTACTTCAGCAGTGTGTCGGTCCGGGAAGAGTCGACCATTATCCCGTAGGACCGATGCCCGACGACACTCGTCTCCCGCAGAGCTTTTCGGCTCCGCGGAATCCTGGCTGAGTACGCCCTGCGTGCCGCTCAGAAGGAGACGTCGAATTCGACACGCACACGAGCAGACTGCTACCATGTCTGCTCGTGTGTTTTTTATGCGCTGCATGTCGTCCATTGGGATCTTCGTATCCGGACGACTCCTCTGGCGAACAGGTCGAACGGCAAGTGAACGGTTTTAAAGCTCTCGTGATTCTTCTGCTGATTCTCGTAAGTCGCACCGACTGCCGAGCTCATCCGATCTCCGTTTCGGATGTCTACGTCGAATGTCAACAGGAGCGATTACTGGTTCGGATCGAAGTCTTTACCGAAGACCTTTATCTGTTCCACAACCTGCCGCTCGGGGACGACAACGCACTTTCCGTCCAGACGGTTCAGGAAGGCGTGAAATTGCATCAGACGTTTCTGGCCGAACGGTTTCTGATCCTCAACAGGAATGGCGATCGTCTCGAACCGAAATTCCTGCGGGCTGATACACAGGATCTGCCGAATGAGCCGATTCCTTTTGAACAGCTGATGTACTTCAAGGTCTTCTACGAGTTCGAATTCACGTTTCAAGACCGCCCGGAATATCTGACTTTTCTACATCGCTTCACCGGAGAGAAGGTTGTTCTTCCGGCCGAAGTACAGGTCAAGGTCAAGCCGCTGCAGGGACGTCGGGAACAGAAGATTCTGCTTCCCGATCAGCCCTGGACGATTCATCTCGCCGCTATCGAGGAACGCGGAGCGGCTGATGCCGACATGTCTCCTCAGGAGATCCTGGAACAGCGTCAGACCGAGACGCTGGGGATTCAGTCGTACGGAGCGACATACGCCTTTCTTTACATTGAGCCGAATGAGATTCGACTGGAAGCTCTCGTACCACTGGCAACACTCCTGGGGTCTCTGGATGTTGAACTGGAACCGGATGGGAAACTGGATCTCGACGACCAGACGCAGCTCAAGAGCGATGTCGAGGCGTTCTTTCAGAAGAACGTGTCGTTGCAGTTCGAAGGCCGTGAGCAGGACTTGATGACGGACCGCATCGAGTTCTTCGGCGTGGCTCTCCGTGACTTTTCGCAGCAGCGCGAGCCGGAAGTTGTCAGCATTGCGAACGCCCGCGTTGGGATTATTCTCAGCGCTCCGGTGAGCGAGAGCATCTCCTCGGGCCAGCTGACCTGGGACGTCTTCAACGAGCATCTCTACGAGGTCAATCTGGCCATCGTTCAAGGGGAAGAGACAACAGCCGACATGATCCGTCCCTTTGACGGGCAGAACGTGATCGCGGTCAACCTGTCGAGCGAGTCTCTTGCGGGGCGATCGTCCTCGACGTTGGAAGCGGAGAACACCGAACTGACCGAGCGGCTTGATGAGCTGCGGGCCGAATCGCTCCAGGATCTCCGCTGGCTGTGGGGGGGAGCAGGACTGTCGCTCGTTCTGCTGATTGTTCTGCTGCTCATCCGTCGCAAACTTCCGGTCGCTGCCTTTACAGGTCTACTGGTGTTGATTGTCGCTGCTGACATTGCAATCGGTGTCGGGCTTCGTCAGCAGATGCTGGAGGCCAGACGCGAGGTTGCCGATTTAACCGGAGACGGACCGGATGTCGTGGCAGATTTGCTGGGGCAGATCTATCAGGCGGTGAATCTCCGCGACGAAGGAGCCGTCTTCGATCAACTCTCGAAGGTCGCCGATGAAGAATTGCTGCGGGAGCTATACCTTGAGATCAGAGAGTCCCTCACGATTGAGAGCCAGGGAGGATCGGCAGGGAAGGCTGGACGTGTCGACGTTGGAGCCTGCGAACTGGTTGACGCGAATGTCGAAGATCTCGATCACCTGAAGTTCTCGTACCTGTGCCAGTGGACCGTGCCCGGACGACTTGAACATTGGGGGCACATCCACGAACGGGCCAACAGCTACACCGCCCGGATTCAGCTCTCGCCCCGGCGTGAAGAGTCGGACTGGAAATGGGAAATGACAAGGATTGATTTACAGAATGTCGACCAGTCGCCCGTTAAAACCTCCGTCCGCCGCTTTTAGAACCGTGTACACGTTGAAGTGGGATCCGTACCGCGTGAGTAAGAATGCCGCTTTTCAGACCAGGAGTCGCCCAAATAGGGACGATGTGGGAGAGCGACCCGTTCGAACTGTCGCATGATGTTCACCTTCGAGAATTGACGCTTTCGCCGCAATCTCCTCAGTTTTCCCTACTCGAAAGTTCATTCATTCTATAAAATCAAATAGTGCTGATATATGTTCAGCATCCCTCCTGAACAGCTGCTGCGCCAGCGGCATGTCCTCATACGTCCTTCCTTTGCCGTTCAGATTCTGCCATGCAAGAGTTTCGATATCGTTGTCCGAGTTGTCGGAAGGCACTCCGCATTCGGATCGATCGTGCCGGCCAACAAGTCCGTTGTCCCGGTTCGCAGTGCGGAGCAAAAATCGATCTCCCCTCCCGTGAACGGATTCTCGCGGCGGCTCAAGCTGCGGCTCAAGCTCCAACGAAGAATGGAGAGAAGCCGAACACGAAGAGGGGCCTCACGCGATCCTCTGCAGTTGAATCGAAGAAGTCGGAATCCCGCAAGCCAGCCATGGCGAAGCGTCGGAAAAAGGTTGCTGAACTCCCCCCTGCTCCGTTGAAGCGGGGAGAACAAAGGCGTCAGGAAGCGGTTCGTTCGACGAAACGTCGAGCACCTTACCAGTTGATTCTGGGAACGATCGCGATCGTCGGTTTGCTGATCGGCGGCAGTTACATGCTTCCCTCCGCCTCCACGGGTAACCTGTCGGAGGAGAGTGCCCGCATTCAGGCTGAGCCGAAGAACGAATTCGCCACAAAGATCGCTCCGTTTCTCTCGAAATATTGTGCCGACTGCCATGGAGCCGATCTGCAGGAGGAAGGGATTCGTTTCGACAATATCTCCGGCCAGCCCGATTTGCTCGAGAGGCACGACTTCTGGCACAAGGTGCATCAGCAGATCGCCGTCGGTTCGATGCCGCCATCCGATATGGAACTTCCTTCGATGGAGGAACGAACCGCAGTCGCCGACTGGCTCGATCGTCAGCTCAATCATTTTGATTGCCGGGGCGTCGACAATCCGGGTCGGGTTACGGTCCGTCGGCTGAATCGGATCGAGTACAATAATACCGTTCGTGATCTTCTGGGCATCAACGTCGACCTCGCTTCGACGTTCCCGGCTGATGATGTCGGCTACGGCTTCGATAATATTGGCGATGTGCTCACGATATCTCCGCTGTTGATGGAGCGATATATCGAAGCTTCGGAGAAAGCCGTGGATGTGGCCATCACTCTGCCGGAATCGTTGCGGCTCAAGGAACAATGGGCCGGGGAACGGTTCAAGCTTGGGGGATCAGGGCGAGCTTCGGGACGATCGGTGACGTTCGCTTCCAACGGATTCGCGACAGCACGATTCCGTATCAAAGCCGAAGGAGAGTATCAGTTCGAAGTGGTCGTCTCGGCTTCGCAGGCCGGTGACGGAGTCGCTCAGGTTCAAATAGAACTCGATGGCAAGCCTGTCGGAACGCACGACGTTCCAGGGCATCGGGTGGATCGAACCGTGAAATGGAACAAACATCTGAAGGTCGGTGACCATCAGCTGGAGATCCGCTTCGCCAACGACCATTACGATCCCGATGCGGAAGATCCACAGCGTCGGGATCGGAATCTGTATCTGTCATCGGCGGCAATCGAGGGGCCGGAGAAGCTTTCGCTCGACAGCTTCCCGGCTGCTCATCGTCGTCTGATGGTGGCTCAGCCCGGCAAGGATCTCCCACCGAAAGAAGCGGCCCGCAAGGTTCTGGCTCCGCTGGTGGAACGGGCGTTCCGGCGTCCGACCCGCCCCGGCGAACTCGACCGTTATCTGAAGATCTTCGAGATTGCTCAGTCTCGCGGGGAGTCCTATGAACGCTCGATGCAGGTTGCAATTCAGGGCGTTCTGGTTTCTCCCGAGTTCTTGTTCCGTATTGAAGGCGAAGAAGATTCGAGCGGCAGTAAAAACGTGACGCTCGATGATTTCGCTCTGGCATCCCGGCTCTCCTACTTCCTGTGGAGCAGTATGCCGGATGATGAACTGTTCGCGCTGGCTCGGTCCGGGAAGCTTTCCGACGAGGCCGTGCTTGAACAGCAGGTTCGACGGATGTTGAAGGATGAGAAGTCGCAGGCGTTGACCGAGAATTTCATCGGCCAGTGGCTCGGCTTGAGACGTCTGCCGGAGACAACGCCGGATAAAGATCTGTTCCCAATGTTCAACACCAAGCTGGCCACGGACATGCAGCGGGAGACCGAGCTGCTGTTTGCTCACGTTCTGGAACAGGATCTGAGTCTGACGGAGCTGATCACGGCTGATTACACCTTCGTGAATGAATCGCTGGCCCGGCTCTACGGGCTGGAAAACATCAAGGGAAACGATTTCCAGAAGGTGAGCCTGAAAGAGACACCTCGCCGTGGCTTGATCGCACACGCTGGCGTGTTGACGCTGACGTCCTTCCCGAATCGGACATCACCGGTGAAACGGGGTGAATGGGTCCTGGAAAACATCCTGGCTCAGGCTCCCCCGCCTGCTCCGGCAAGCGTGCCAGGACTCGAGGAAACCCAGGCGGCCAATCCGAATCTTTCCTTCCGCGAACAGCTCGTACTTCACCAAAAGGATCCGATCTGCAGTTCCTGTCACAAATTAATGGACGGGATTGGTTTCGGCCTGCAGAACTTCGATGCCATTGGTCGATGGCGCGAAAAGGACGGTGAGCACGCCATCGATGCCCAGGGCGATTTACCTGATGGAACTTCGTTCAATGGCCCAAGCGAACTAATCGACATTCTCAGCCGAAAGCCGGACGACTTTACACGGTGCATGGCTGAAAAGATGTTGACGTACGCCGTAGGCCGAGGGTTAGAATGGTACGACCGCTGCACGATTGACGATATTATTGCGGCCACCCGCGCCGACCATTACCGGATTTCCCGCCTGATCGTCGAGATAGTGAAGAGCCCCGCCTTCCGGGAACGCCACACGACCTCTCTCTGAGAAAGATCGCGATGACCTCAAAAGCCCGCCGCAGTGTTGCCAACGTAGCCGTGGATCGACGTAACTTCCTTCGTGGAGCAGGAGCCGTGATGGGGCTGCCCTGGCTGGAAGCGATGACCTCAACCGCTCTGGCCGCTCCCGCAGTCGCGGCACCGGCGACGCCGACCCGCATGGCGTTCATCTTTTTCGCGAATGGAGCGATCATGCCGGACTGGCGGCCGAAAGGCACCGGTTCCGATTTTGAGCTTTCGAAGACGTTGCAGCCGCTCGCACCTGTGAAGGATGACTGCCTGTTTCTTTCCGGTCTGACGCATGACAAAGCCCGCGCCAACGGCGATGGAGGCGGCGATCACGCTCGCAACTCGGCGTCCTTCCTGACAGCTTCTCAGCCTCGAAAGACGGGGGGAGCGGATATCTTCGTCGGGACTTCCGTCGATCAGGTCGCAGCCGCGAAGCTCGGGGCGCAGACTCACCTTCCATCGCTGGAGATCGGAATCGAAGCCGGACGAAAAGCTGGCGTCTGCGATTCCGGTTACAGTTGTGCCTATCAGTCGAATATTTCCTGGAAGTCTCCCAACCAGCCGATGGCGAAAGAAATTCGTCCGAAGCTGGCCTTCGAACGCCTCTTTGGAACTTCGGTGACGGACGTCAAAAAGCGGCAGGAACGGGACTTCTATCGCACGAGCATTCTGGATCTCGTTTCCGAGGATGCCAATCGCCTGAAAGGCAAGCTTGGTACGACCGACCGCCAGAAGCTGGATGAGTATTTCACCAGTGTTCGCGAGATCGAACAGCGAATCGGCCGTGAAACCCCCAAAAAGAACGTCGTGCCCCCTGATTTCGACGTTCCGGAAGGTGTTCCGGCGGAGATGAGCTCGCACATTCAGCTGATGTACGACATTCTGTTGCTGGCCTTCCAGACCGACACGACCCGCGTTGCCACATACATGCTGGCTGATGGCGGTTCCAATCGGACGTACTCGAACATCGGAGTGAAGGGCGCACATCATCAGTTGTCGCATCACCGTGACGATGAAGATAAGGTCGCTTCGCTGCAGAAGATCGATCAGTATCTGGTGACCGAGTTCTCGCGCTTTGTGCAGAAGCTCAAGACGATTCCCGAAGGCGAAGGGACGCTGCTCGACAACTGCATGATCCTCTACGGCAGTGGAATCAGCGATGCCAACCGCCATCAGCATCACGACTTGCCGATCGTTGTCGCCGGTAACGGATCGGGGACAATCAAGTCGGGGCGTCATCTGGAGTACGAAAAAGAGACCCCGATGGCCAACCTTTATCTTTCGATGCTCGATCGCGTTGGCTGTCCAATCGAGAAGTTTGGCGACAGCACGGGACGACTAAGCAACCTGTCCTGAGTCCGATACCGGACAGGAGGAATCGAGACCGAGCATGCGTCGCCTGTTGTTTCTGGCCTGGAGATACGCCCTGTATCACAGGCTGCGGACGGTGCTGCTCACCTTCAGCCTCTGTCTGACGATCGCGATTCCGGTTACCGTTCACCTGCTGACCGGCACCATTCAGGAGGCCCTGCTCCGTCGAGCGCAGGGCTCTCCATTTGTTGTCGGATCGCCAGGCAGTGCGGCGGATCTCACCGTCAACAGTCTCTATTTCGAAGAGATCGATCTTCCCCCGTTTACCTACGGGCAGGCTGAGTCTCTGACCGAAGACGAACTCGTCACCGCCGTTCCGCTGCATGTGAAGTACTCCACGCGTGAGTACCCGATTGTCGGGACCACGCTCGAATACTTCCGGCGGCGTCGGTTGCTTCTTCATCACGGTTCGGAGTGGGAACGGCTCGGCGACTGCATGCTGGGAGCCGAGGTCGCGAAAAAGCTGGAACTCGGCGTCGGCGATTTTCTGATCAGCGACAGCGAGTCCTTTCTGAAACCGGTCGGGGCACTGCCTCTGAGAATGCGAATTCAAGGTGTTCTCGCGCCGACGGGCACCAGCGACGATCGGGCGGTGTTCGTTCACGTGCGGACGGCCTGGCTGCTGGAAGGCATCGGACACGGTCACGATGCGGCTCTGCATACGACCGAAGACGGTGGGACTGCTGGAGCCGCTCACGCTCAGCTGGCTGCTGCCGGTGTTCAGTTCCTCGAGGTCAACGAGGAGAATCAGAACTCGTTCCACTTTCACGGCGAGCCGGACCAGTTCCCGCTGACAGCGGCCCTGGTCTTCCCGTCGGACAACCGGAGTGGACTGATCTGGGAAGGACGTCAACAGGCCGATCCCGATCTGCTCACGGTCCGCCCTGTCGATGTGGTCGAACAGCTGGTCAACGTTCTTGTGAATGTGCAGCGAGTGGTTGACGGGATCGTGCTGGCTCTCGGCGTGATTGTCGGCGTGCTGTTCACCGTTGTCGTTATCTTCTCGCTGCAGCTTCGAAGGGATGAGATGCAGACATTTCAGGCGTTGGGGGCAAGTCGCTGGTTGACTGCTCAATTGATCCTTTGCGATCTGCTGCTTATTCTCCTGCTGACCCCGCCCTTCACGGCGCTGTTGACCGTCGGACTGTACTATGCCGGGCATCCGTGGATTGAGCGGATTCTGTTTTGATGGACGACCTGTGCGGCCTGGTGAGATAACGATGGAACTCCGTGAATTTGCCGAAACCATTTTGCTTTCGGAAGAGCTGGAGCGAAAGCTTTCGATCGGGGATGGCGAATGGACGGATAACGAGCCCGGAGCCGCCATTCGGGTTGAAGTGCCAGCACGCAGTCCTGAACTGATCTTCGCTTCGCCGCGAACGGCTCCCGGGATGCCGAAGTTCGGCAGCTTTCACGATCCGGTCAAACGCGGCATCGCCCATCACATCATGGCCAATCATGAATTGCAGGCCGTTGAGGCGATGGCCTGGGTGCTGCTCGCCTTTCCCGAGGCTCCGAGCGAGTTCCGGCTGGGCCTTGCCAACGTGATTCGCGATGAGCAGAAGCATACGCGGATGCATGCCGAACGAGCTTCGCGTCTGGGGGTGCCCTTTGGTTCCCTGCCCGTCAATTGCTACATCTGGAAGAAGGTGCAGCACTTTGAGTCGGTCGTCGATTATGTGGCGGGACTTCCGCTCGTCTTCGAAGGAGCGAATCTGGATCACTCGCTCGAGTTTGCCGAAGCGTTCGACGCCGTTGGGGATCTGCGAAGCGCGGCGTTGATGCGAATCATTCATCGCGACGAAATCGAGCACGTACGCTTCGGCTGGGAATGGCTTTGTGCCTCGGCGGGCGAGAACGAGGACCTGTGGGAATTCTGGGCTCAGCATCTGCACTGGCCGGTGCGTCCCTCCAAGGCTCGCGGCGAGAAGTTCGTACGAGATGCGCGACTGGCTGCCGGAATGCCGCCTGAATTCGTGGAGAAGCTCGAAATGTGGAATGACCGGCAGTCTTAGAGCATTTTCATGCTTCTCCTGCAGTCGCACGGGCACCAATCCTTGCCTGAGTTTGTTTCAGGTCTTACCGGTTCGTTCAACGAAAGAACGCCGCGGAGGGTGGCTCCGCGGCGTTCGAATTCGATGGCTGATCAATTGGATCAGTGATTCTGCAGGCAGTCCAGAGCGATGTTGGCGGCATCGCGAACTTCAGGTGACCCGTGATTCGAGATGAAAGTCAGCTCGGCCACGACAACCTGAGGAGCATCGCCCAGGCCACCCAGTGAGAGAGCCGAGGCACAGCGGACCTGATCATCGACATCGCGGAGTCCAGACCGCAGGGCTTCGACGGCGTACGGCTTGAGGTCGCCCCGGACCGAGCCGAGAGCGTGAGCCGTCAGCCAGCGGACCTGAGTGTCCTGATGACGCATGAGATGAGTCAGACGCAGCATGGCGTCGACATGATCGGGTTTGTGCTTCAGAAGAGCTTCGGACACGTACAGAGCCGAAAGTCCATCTGAGCTCAGCAGAGCTGTTTCCAGGAGCGGAACAATGGTCTCACTCTGGCGGGACATATCCCCGAGGTACATCGCGGCCAGTTGAACGGCCTTCTGATCCTGGGAAGTCACCACTTCGCCCAGCGTCGAGGTCACGGCATCGATCTGCTGATTCCAGTGATACAGCGTGCAGGCGGCATGCGCCCGGACGTTCTGATCGCTGTCGCTCATCAGTTCGACGATTTCCGGCGAGACGGCCACGGAATCGCCACCCCGTTCGTAGGCTCGCCGCAGGCCCTGAATCCGCAGGTTGGCGTCTTCGCTGAGAAGCAGCTGGCGAATCTGCTGAACTTCTGCCGACAGCTCGCGGCTGTCGGCCGGGTTATGATAGGAGCCGGCGTTCCGCCATTCCCGATCTCCCAGAGCCTCATCCAGAAGAGTCAGAATCTCTGGAGAGATGACCGTTTTCGTCGGACTGGGCTGAGTTTCTTTGCTTTTGGCTTCAGCGACCTCTTCGGCGCCTTTTTTCTCCACAGGAGCAGCGGCCGTCTCGACAGCGTCCCTGATCAGTTTTGTGGCGACCGGAACATCGGCGGCTTCCTGAGCTTCCTTCACCCAGGGGAACTCTTCGACAGCATCAGCAGCAGCTTTCTTAACCGTGGTCTTTGCCGTTTCTGGTTTGGCCCACGGGGCGAGATCGTCGCTGGATGGCACGGTGGCATCGGCGGTCTGTTTCACGTTCAGCACGGCCGATTCGAGTTCCGCTGTGGGAATCGAGGCATCGCCGTACGACATCAGATCGAAGGCCGCATCATCGTGTCCGCTGAGAGCCAGGTTCGCCTGCTGAATTTCATCAGCGGATTTCCCGGGAGCGGTCGCGTCCGCAACTTCCTGTGTCAGTCCGGAAGCGGCGTTCAGCTCGCTGAGTTGCTGGCTGAGCAGATCGGTGTCGCTTGTTGAGCCAAGCGCAACTTCTGTCGGCTCGGTCGGCTCTGTTTCCGATTGGGGCTGCTCAGTTTGGGCTGTAGTGCTCGCTGTGAGCTGAGAGCTCTCGCTTTTCGCTTTGTCGCGATCCCCGCGGAAGATTCCGAAGAAGCGGGAGATCCGACCTTCTGACTTCTGCGGCTCTGCTTCCGGCTGAGCAACAATCTTCTGCTCGATTGCCGGCTCGGCGACTGGATCCTGACCAGCCGTCTCCGCCGTGTCGGTCTTCACAGCCGGAGCGGTCTCTGTGGACGGAGTCACTTCTGCAGTGGATCCGCTTGCGGGCGTCTCTTTTCTCAAACTGGCCGTGTTGACCTCGAGACCGTCATTGGAAGGTTTCTCGGAAGGTTGCTCAACAGCTTCCTCGTCTGTTTCAGCCTGCTCGGCAGCAGCGGCGACGGCGGCTGATTCGACGGCGGTTTCCCGCGAACGCCCTGTGGGAATCTTCTCGGCGATTCCGTCTTTCAGGGAGCGGACGGACTGGCAGCCAGTCACCGAAGCGGCAAGCAGGCCGTAAGTAAGACATGTTCTAATACTTGGCATCGCTCTGATTCCCCCCGTTGAAGTCACATCCTGCGGATGACGACAACTCCCTTCCCTGAATGTGACGTCTGGACGAAAGCGGTTGGCACGCTTTGCTCTGATCGTCGTGTACAGCCGGCGCATTGACCGGTACGAACCCTTTCATTTATCGAACCGAAATGCGCGGCAAATTCAGAATCGGAAGACGGACCGATTGCTCTTGCGCAGCTTCTCTATTGTGAATGCAGATGGGGGGGCTGCGTGGACGGCGGATGCCACCAGGCACGGCGTCGCCGGGTATGACTGATCAGTTTGCCATGCGCGGCGCTGGTAAGCAGGAGCGGATTGCTCTAGGAGTTTCGTCCGCGGCGACGGAAGAGGACAAAGCCGGTGATCGCTACGACGATCAGGAGAAGGGCGCCCCCGCCGAAGATCAGGTAAGGGACAAGGGGAGATTCCGCAGGCTGCTGGAGAGCCGCCGGGAGCGCGACTCGTGGGGCCGGCTCGTCATCGTCCTCGGACTGCTCAACCGACGATGCAGTTGCCGGGGTCGCCTTTGCGGGAGAGGGGTCGGCAGGAGCTTCGATTCGCAGCAGTTTCAACGTTTCGGCCTGATTCGGTGAGATCGCCAGTTCAAGGTCAGAAGACCAGGCCTGAAGCATCTGGCGGGAATCTTCCATCAGTTTATCACGGTCCGTTCGACCGTTGAGATAACTCGCCAGCATGTCCTGCCGCTGTTCGTCGAGGATTTGCCGCATCTGCCGCATCTGACGAATCTGCGAGTCTTCCAGTTCCAGCAGCGATTGGCCGGTCTTCGTAAAGAGGACCTGATTTCCAAACCCTGAAATCCAGGCCGCCAGCCTGGCTTCCTCATTGCGATAATCACTGACAATCGACGCGGCAGCGACGTAGTCGTCGTTGAGTTGCCCGACCGCCTCCACGTAGTCGGGTAACGTGCCGGACGGTGTGGCTCCTTTCAGGTCGTCAATCTGTTTGATTGCGAGACGACGGCGAATGGCTTCCTGTTGAAAGTAGCTGTGAACTTCCCGGAAGTATGCCATATCGGCGGCGGAAATCCCGAGCAGTTCGGCCGCCTTCTTCTCGCTGGTCAGGCAGAGCGGATACTCGTCCGGCATCAGGAGGTGCTGAAGGATGTCCGGGCGTTCGAAGGGACCAGAGAACTTGAAGGTGCTCTCGCCTTGTTCGTGGGAGACGGCGGCGATTTCGGGCAGCGTCTCCGCCAGAGCCGGGAGTGCGGATGCGAACTGCCGTGGGGAGTAGATTGATTCCTGCTTGGTGAAAATCAAAGTTTCAGGAACCGGTTCCCACTGCTCTGTTGGACTGCCTTCTTCCGGAGGAGCCGGCCGAACAATGCGTTCGTCCTCGGCGAATCCCCCCGCGACGAGCAATTTCCCATTTCCGGCGGGGCCGATGACTGATATCGGAATCGTTGACAGTTCCCCGGCTTCGGAGATGGTTTTGACCTGAGGACTGAGCTTATCGAGGGTCCGGGCAAATGTCTCGGGGAGAAGCGCCAGCGGAGCGATCGGCAGATAGGCAAATTCTCCATCGTTGAGAGCCTGATTGTCGTTGCCAAGAACGACGATCGCGATGGCCGCCTGCCGGAGCAGTGGAGCATACAGATCCGCAGAGCCGTCATTGGCGACAACGTCGGCGATTGTGCCGACTGTCCGTCCCCGGCCGAGCAGAACCGGAACTTCCTGACCGGGCTTCAGATTGGTGGCATCAATGGGAACTCTCAACTGCAGTCGAGTGGTTTCAACAATTCTGAGGAGCGGCTGCCCCTGTCGCGTCTGTTCCCCGGGAAGGACCTGTAGACGATCGACAATCCCCGAACAAGGGGAAACGATCGCGAGATTCCGCAACTGTTCGGCGACTTCCCGGAGCCGGACCTTCGAGGCATCCAACTGGCGGCTCAGAGAATCCAGCTTCTCGGTTTCGTCTGCGGTCCGAGCCGCGGTCTGCTGTTGCCGCAGAGCGTAAATGTCGCCAATGGCGCGACGGACAGATGCATCGAGACGGTCGACCTGAACCCGGGCGATGATATCTCCCCGGCGGACATGATCGCCGAGATTGACGGTCAGATGAGTGATCTTGCCGTTACCCGGAGCGGAAAGAGAACGAATTCGAGCGGGGCGAAGCTGAAACAGCGGAGCTTCTACGGTCCGGTCATATTCGGGCAGCGGCTTACGACCGGCTTCCTGCGCGACGATCGAATGGTTCCCGCAGAAGGCGGAAAGGAAAAGTACGAAGGCAGAGATTCGATGAGCAAGCACGGCTGCTGGAGTTTCCGACGTTGGGGGCAAGAACAGTTGATGTCCGGTGTTCGATCTTACAGCGATTCCAGCGGGACGACCAGTATTCTCTTCTCGGCTTTGCCTTCCCGACGGGAACCGCTCTACAGGGTGACATCGAATTTGAACATTTGATGAACGAACCGCCGCAACCCCGGGAAAAGGCCGGAAGTGAGGCCGAAAACGCAGTCCGTCGTCTCAGTTCCAGTCGAGCCGGCTTCGTCGACTCCAGTAATCAGCCGGGGCTTCGTTCAATCCAGCAAGTTTCCCGGAGAGGTTGGTCCCAGGCGGAACATCGAGAGCACGAACGTTGGACTCCAGGTGTTCGCTGGTCGCCGCTCCGCTGAGTACGACGTCGACCCAGGGCTGTTCCAGGACAGCTGCAATTGCGATGGCGTCAATCGAGACGCCCCCCTCTCCTGCCAGATGCGAGAGTTGTTCGCGAGACTGAGCGAATGCCGGATCGTTGTTTCGGGAGGTTAGCCGCCCGTTTGCGAGGGCTTCTTTGATGATGACCCCGAGTCCCGCCTGATGCGCGGCGGCCAATGCGGCACCCGCGGACGTCTCAAGGAGATTCCATGTCGCCTGAACGGTGTCGAAGACACGCACGCCATCGCAGTGGACTTCGATCGCTTTCTCGATGGTTTCCTTCTGCCGGGGACCGCTCACGCTGAGACCGATGGCGATGCTATTCTGCTTGAGTTCGACGAGTCGATGCAGCACGTCCGTTTTCTCAAGCACACCGCTTTCGAGCGTTGCGGAATGGATCTGATAGAGATTCAGCCGTGAGCCGAGCGTTTCGCCGGTCTCTTCCCATTGCTGATTAAGTCGTTCGACGGTGTGCTGCTTTTCCTCATGCACCTCCGCCTCAACCTGCCAGCCGGCTGTGTATTCGTAGCCCCATTTGGAGCCGATCACGATCTCTTCGACCTGTGAGGACCTCAGCCATTCGCCGAGAAATTGTTCGGCTTTTCCGTAGGAGCGAGCTGCGTCGAAATAACGAATGCCGGCGTCATAGGCGGCCTGCAGGACCTGAGCCGCCCTAGCCTGCATCGCTGCGACATCGTACTGGTGATTCAGATCGTCTGCGTGACCGAGATTGATGTAACCGGGCCGCCCCAGCGCCGCCAGGCCGAGGCCGATTCGCGAGACCTGCAGTCCGGTGCGTCCCAACGGGCGAGTGATCATCGTTCTCATTCCTGTTCCGGACGGGTAAGCAACTATTTCTTCGTGTAGTGCCCGTCGAGTGCCCGCTTTTCGATGGCGTTGATCATATCGACTCGAGCCTGATGACGGGGCTGGGGGGCGTACGTGGCCGAGAGGAAAGAATGGACAATTTCCGTAGCCAGTGATGGTCCAATGACCCGCGCACCGAGGCAAAGGACGTTCATGTCATCGTGCTCGACGCCCTGATGAGCGGAGTAAGAATCGTGGCAGAGGCTGGCTCGGATGCCTGGAATCTTGTTCGCGGCGACGCTGACGCCGACACCGCTGCCACAAACGAGCAGTCCTCGTTCGACTTCGCCAGAGAGGATTTTCTCGGCTACCTGCTCGGCGAACATCGGGAAATCGGAGGGATTCTGGTCAAAAGCGCCGCAGTCAATCAATTCGACGTCCAGGGCGGAAAGCGTCGCGAGCAGCTCGGTTTTCATGACAAATCCAGCGTGATCTCCACCAATGGCGATCCGCCGACAGGCGAAGGAACCCATGACGACTGCATCTTTCGTGTAATTAGGAGGTGTTTGGGACGAGGGCGAGTGTACCGGGAGCATCGAGGGAAACCAAGGAAGTCCGCGGCAAACCGCGAGTGATCGTGTAGCGCGCCTCGGAAATGGACAAAGCCCTCGTGGAAAATTCCACGAGGGCCTCTTCCCTCATTCTTTCGCTGTTTTCACGAGCTTCGAGTGTCCGATCCCGCGCGTTCATTCAGCGGAAGACTTCGATGTGGGGTTAATTACCGTCCGAGTGAGACTCCGAATTGAACCTTTCCGGTCCGCATCTGGAAATCGTACTGCTCACGCGGGCCACCCCGGTATTCGTATCGCGGCGAGCTGTACGGCATGGGGCGACGGTAGTCGTAGTCGCTAATCGTCGGCCGTTCGTAAATCGGTTCGACGTAAACCGACTGCCGGCGGTGTCCGCAACCATATCTCGGCAATTGGGCGTCGACTTCCGTAATTCGTCCGCAGTCTCCGTGGCGGACGAGCATGCAGACCGTGCTTTGACAGCCCGAAAGAATGTCTTCAATGTCGTGCTCGCAGAAGACCTTCCGACGGTTCATGCTCAGAATGGTGTCGCCTTCTTCGAGTCCGATGCGGCAGGCTTCTGAACGATGTGTGACCCGGGTGATGATGATCTGCCCGTTGCAGATCTCACCAGCGAATCCGAGTTCCCGGACATTCACGAATTCATGATCGTTCTGCGGCGGCACGAAGACTGAAGGTTCCGGCTGCCATTGTCTGTTTGGACGAACGTATTCGCTGGAGCCGTAGTTCTCTTCGACTTGAATCTGGCGAGAAGGTGTCGGATTCGAACCCGGCTGCACGAGCCGCGGACCAGGCTGGTAAAAGTAGTCCTGAGCCTGAACGCTGCCTGCGGCTGCCAGGATCAAACCAGTCATTCCGAGAGTATTGAAGAGGAAGTTGTTCATGGTGTTGTCCTTTAGGGCTTAGCTTGAAGTCGCGGGTTACTGAATCCGCTCCACGCGACTCTCCGCTTCGCGTAAATCGCGCCTCGCCGGGGACAGCAATTCTGCGAAATTTATTCTCACGAGTTGCCGACACGGTTTCGCGGGTGCGATTGCACTGATTTGGTCGACTTTTCCGATTTCGAAGGCGAGCGAGAAAATCGGTGTGTCTGCTGGTGAGACCTGTAGGGACGATCTATCCGATATTTTTTCGCGAATCTGTGGTGCACCCTTGTTCGGTGAAACGAGGTTGACGTATTCTTGCTGATAAACAGGTGTGCGTGATGATCTGCGTGTCATTAGAAATCAAATAAGTGTGTTGAAACAAGGTGCGGACGGGTGAAGCGTTTTCAAGTGGCGGTGTTGGTCGGTCTGCTGTTGGTCAGCGGGATCGGATGTGAACAGGACTCAGGAGACTTGCCGGCAGTCACCGTTCTGCCGGGGACAAATTCAGCGACCTCACCGAATCCCATGCCGTCTTCCGCTAATGATTCGGCGTCGGCCGGGGATTCCGCGACCCCCGCAACTCTGAACACTCCTGCAGTGAAGCGGCAGTTGACCATCAAAACAGACACGCTCGGTTCGACTGTCCGACTGCTCGATGCGGCGAGCGAAGAAGTGCTCGAGACGGTGCCGCTGTCTCAGGGAGAACTGACGGCTGTTTTTGATGTCACCCACGCCAAGCCGGTGATCGTCGAAGTTAATGGATATGGCATCACGCAACGGAGTGAGCCTCAGGCGATTCGGGCGAATGCGGAACTGACCGTCGATCTTGGTCTGCTGGCCGCCGGGGAATTTCGAGAGCTGATCAAGTCGGCGACCTGTCTGGTCAAGATGCCGGACGGCGGCTTCGGCTCTGGCTTCCTCTATGGAGACCGTCAAACGATTGTGACGGCTGCACACTGTGTCGCCGCCAAGAACATCGCGGACCTCAGCTACACGTTCTTCCCCGACGAAGATCGTGAAGTGACGTTCAATGGAGCTCGCCTGTTTTTCTACGACCGCAAGCAGGACGTCGCCCTGCTCCGCCTGCCGGAACCTGTTCCGGACGACCACTTCTGGCTCTGGTCAACCGAACCGGCGAAGTCTGGGAGTGAAGTGCTGGTAATGGGGAACCCGGGCCGCAATGGCGAATATGATCCCATGTATGCCCGCACCTGTAAGATTGCCGAAGTGCGTCCCGATGAACTTCGCCTCGATGTCGAAATCTATCCAGGCTACAGCGGTGGACCGGTGGTGCTGGAAGGAACGAGCGCCGTGCTCGGCATCGTTTCCTACAAGATCATTCGCTCTTCAAGTTACAACGAGATCGGTTATTCCTTTGCCCGCTCCGGCGATATTGCCGCCGACGCTTACACGCAATGGAATGGTCTCAACAGCGATCTGCAGGAGCGGGCCATCACCCGCGTCGAAGATCGTTACACGCGCGAGTTCGGACGCGATCTGGCTCATAACACGGCTGGCGCTTACTACGGAGATTCGGCGGTCTACACGGTGATCTGTATGTCACTGCTGGAAGATTACACGCGGTACATGATCGGCAAAGCAGCCAGTTTTCCGGCTGCGTCTCCGTCTCAGCGTCGCATTCTGATGCGGAAGTTTCACAAGGAGTATCTCGCCGACGTTGCCCCCGAGATCGCCGAACGGGTCCGCGAGCGGGTTTCGCCAAAACTGCGAGCCGGCCAGTTTGAGAAGGAATACGAGCTGATCCAGGCGGACGAATCGGTCTCGGAAGAAGTGAAAACGTCCCTCGAAAAAGCGCGGACGGCGTACCTGTCGCTGAAAGAAGCGGCTGAAACGATCGTCAAAGAAGACAAAGGCGAAGACCGCAGCGCCGACGAATTTCAGAAGTATATCATCGACCTCTGGGGCGACGCCCGGTTTTACAGCGAAGAGGTGCTTGAAGCGACCGCAAGCAGGTAAAAGTGCCCCCGAACATGTTCCGGGTGGTCCGTCCGCCTCAGCGGGCGGGCCACCCGGTGTGTTCACGCTCCACGCGTAATCATCAACGTGGCGATGATCGACAGCACGATCAGCGTGAGGATGCGGAACAGTTTCGCGTTGATGTGCTTTGTTCCGCGTACTCCGAGTTCGCCTCCGACATAGGCGATCGGAATTGCAACGGCCGAGAGCAGGAGCACCTGTTTGTTAACGAGTCCGGTCGTCGCCAGCGCGCACAGCTTCACCACAGAGGTGATGAGCAGGAATGTCGTCAGGAAGGCCTTCATCTGATTGGGAGGCCAGGGACGTCGGGCGGCGTAAATCGCAATGGGAGGGCCGCCGATTGTGACCGCTCCCGCGAGAAATCCGCTGACCGCTCCCGCGATGCAGGTCCAGAGTTTCGACGCGGGCCCCTGCTCCTGGGTCGTCGATCTGCGGGTGAGTCCATCAATGGCCATCAGTAGAATGACAATTCCCGTGAGTCTCACGAGGATGTCGTCGATGGAAAGCACGAGGACCGCCAGGCCGATCGGGAGGGCCGCCAGCGACGCGCCGATCGCCAGCAGCAGCGACTCAGGGACGAGGTGTCGACGGTAGGACCAGGCGGCGATTGCAAGCGGTGCGAACGCCGAGAACGAGACAATCAGGTTGGCATCCTTCACGCCGGTGAGCGCTGGAAGAACCGACATTGCGACCAGAGCGTACCCGAAACCCAAAGCACTCTGGACAAATCCGGAGACGACAACGACGCCGGTAAAGAGAATCCAGTGCCAGGTTTCGAACTCCATGAGGATTCGTTGGTATGGGGTATGCGGGGAATTGGGACGTCGAGTAATCTTGCCGCCCGGGATATCGCCAACTAGAATGAGAAGTTGGTCGGTTCGTTCAAACGGATGACATTGCAGCGGGGGCGTACTCGTTCCGGGATCAGACCGGGTCGGAGGGATCTTAGCGATTATTCACCGACGTGTCTTTTCCCGTCGCTGTTCCAGTTGGCCTGAAGCTCGGACCGGCATACTATTCTTGACAGATAATCAGGCGTGTATTGATACGCATCCCATACAAATTCAATGGATTTGACGGACGCAGGCAACTGCGGATGTCGAAACAGGGCCTGTGGAGATGACGCTCGTCATTCTCGACTCGACCGCATCAGGGAGCTGAACTCTATGTACGAACGTTTCACGGATCGAGCCCGCAAAGTCATGCAGCTGGCCAATCAGGAGGCCCAGCGCTTCAATCACGAGTACATCGGCACCGAGCACATTCTGCTGGGTCTGGTCAAGGAAGGTTCGGGCGTCGCCGCCAACGTTCTGAAGAACCTCGAAGTCGACCTGCGGAAGATTCGTCTGGAAGTCGAAAAGATTGTCCAGACTGGACCGGACATGGTGACGATGGGCAAACTGCCCCAGACGCCACGGGCGAAGAAGGTGATTGAATACGCGATGGAGGAAGCGCGGAACCTCAATCACAATTACGTCGGCACCGAACACCTTCTGCTCGGACTCCTCCGCGAACAGGAAGGGGTCGCCGCTCAGGTTCTGATGAATCTCGGCATGAAGCTGGAAGATGTCCGCGAAGAAGTCCTCAATCTGCTTGGCCATGGGCTCGAAGCTTCTGAAACCGGCGAACGCGGCGGAGCAGCCGGCGGAGCCAAGTCGGCCAAGAGCAGCAAGACCCCTGCTCTGGATAGCTTCGGCCGCGATCTGACCGAACTGGCTCGTCAGGGCAAGCTCGATCCCGTCATCGGTCGCGAAACCGAAATCGAACGCGTGATTCAGATTCTCTGCCGTCGTCAGAAGAATAACCCGGTGCTGTTGGGTGAAGCTGGCGTTGGTAAGACCGCCATCGTTGAAGGCTTCGCACAGATGTGCGTCGACGGGAACGTGCCGGAAATTCTGGCGGAAAAACGGATCGTCGTTCTCGACCTCGCGATGATGGTCGCCGGTACGAAGTATCGCGGGCAGTTCGAAGAGCGTATCAAGGCGGTGATGAACGAAGTTCGTCGCGCCAAGAACACGATTCTCTTCATCGACGAACTCCACACGCTGGTCGGAGCCGGGGGAGCTGAGGGAGCCATCGATGCTTCCAACGTTCTGAAGCCTGCACTGAGCCGTGGCGAACTGCAGTGTATCGGAGCAACCACCCTCGACGAATACCGCAAGTACATCGAAAAAGACGCCGCTCTCGAACGCCGCTTTCAGAGTGTGATGGTCGATCCCCCGTCGCAGTCGCAGACGGTGCAGATCCTCAAAGGTCTGCGGGATCGTTACGAATCTCACCATAAGGTCCAGATTACCGACGACGCCATTCAGAAGGCTGTCGAGTTGTCGTCGCGATACATCACCGGACGGTGCCTGCCGGATAAGGCGATCGACGTTATTGACGAAGCGGGCGCGTACGTTCGTCTGAAGACAATGGTTCGTCCGCCGGACCTGAAGGAACTCGAAGAAGAGATCGAGCGCCTCAACCAGCAGAAGGAAGATGCGGTCGCCAATCAGGACTTCGAAAAGGCTGCTTCCCTGCGTGATCAGGCCGATAAGGTCAAACTGCGTAAGGAAAAGATCACCGCTGAGTGGAAAGAAAAGTCCAAGCAGAAGGATGGCCTGGTCGATGCCGAGATCGCCGCGACTGTTGTCGCCAAGATGACCGGCGTGCCGCTGACTCGTCTTTCGAGCGAAGACGCCGTCCGTCTGCTCGAGATGGAGAAAGAACTGCACAAGCGGGTCATCAGCCAGGACGAGGCCATCAAACAGGTCTCCAAGGCTGTGCGTCGTAGCCGCAGTGGACTGAAGGATCCGAAGCGACCGACCGGGGTCTTCCTGTTCGCAGGTCCGACCGGGGTTGGTAAAACGTTGCTCGCCAAGACACTGGCCGAGTTCATGTTCGGCGATGAGGAAGCCCTCATTCAGATCGACATGAGTGAGTACCAGGAGAAGCACAACATCAGCCGTCTGATCGGTGCCCCTCCGGGATACGTCGGTTACGAAGAAGGTGGTCAGCTCACCGAGCAGATTCGCCGTCGGCCTTACGCCGTCGTGCTGCTCGACGAAATCGAAAAGGCTCACCCGGACGTCTACAACATGCTGTTGCAGATCATGGAAGAAGGCCATCTGACCGACAGCTTCGGTCGCAAGGTCGATTTCAAGAACGTGATCATGATCATGACGACCAACGCCGGTGCCGAAGTGATTTCGAACGCTTCGCCGTTCGGCTTCCACTCCAGCAAGGACGAAGAAGCTTCTTACGACGGCATGAAACGCGAAGTCCAGCACGTCATGCAGCGGGTCTTCAAGCCGGAATTCCTCGGACGTCTGGACGAAGTCGTGATCTTCCGCAAGCTGACTCACGAAAACCTGCGTCTGATCGTGGACATCGAACTTCGCAAGGTGCGTCAGCGTCTGGGCGAACGGGGTCTGCGGCTCGAACTTTCCGACGAAGCTCGCGACTTCCTCATCGAGAAGGGTCGCGAAGGCGAGAACCTGGAATATGGTGCCCGTCCGTTGCGTCGCTCGGTCGAGATGTACATCGAAGACCCGCTGGCTGAAGAGCTGCTGCGGAACGCCTTCGAGGGTAAGAACACGATCAAGGTCGACATCAAAGAAGTGGGCGACGCCAAGCAACTCAACTTCGACGCCTACACGAGCGAAGACCCTGAACCCGCACTGGCCGCCGTCGGCTCCGGTGAGGAAGGCGAAAGCAATGAAGGCGAAGCGTAACGCTTTGATCTGAGCTCGAAAACGAGAACGCCCCGTGTGCAAACACGGGGCGTTTTTTTATAGAAGTGGTTAGTAATTGGCCGAATTCGATGCCGAATTACGGTAAGCCCATTGGCTAAGCCAGTGGGCTTACCGAGGAACCTGATCGAAATCCACTGGCACACGCTGCGACGTCGTAAGGAACTCGGTGAGAAACCGGGCTGCTCCTACTCCCGAAACTCGGACATCGGAATTCGATCCACGCTATACCGCGTCAGCACATACACTGCCGTTACGGTGACCCAGAAGTAGGCTCGCCGGAAGCCATCGAACGCGGCTAACCAGATCAGTTGCCACAGGGAAACGAGGTAGCGACCGTTCGCGTCTCTCATGCCGTCCATCCACGCAAACGTCAAACGCTGCAGTTCTCCGAGGAGCTGGAAGAGCAGGATTCCGAGAAACATTGCGAGAACGAAGGAGATGACGATTGAGACTGAGCGCGACCGAACGTAGTCGAAGCAGCGGCTCCATGCGTCGAATCCGTCGCCGCCTTCGATCGCGATCGCTGGTATCAGGAGCGGCCATCCGAAAACGAGGCCAAGTGAAAAGACGATAGCGATCAAAGACAGTAGCAGCCCGGGACCGTAAAGGATCTCGCCGAGGATGGGAATCTGATTGGCCGCAAGCGTGCCCCAGATCAGGGCACCCAGCAGGCCGAGCATCATCACGGGGAGTAGCAGGCTCAGTCCCGCTGCGGGAAGATTTCGGAGGCCATCGGCGACAGAACTCCGGACGCGTGTGCAGCTGCCTGTCGTGAACGCCGATCCGGCCGCGCGGCAAATGATGAGGCCGGAGATGATGTGGATGAGGAGTATTGCCAGAGGTCCAGAAATCTCTCGGATTGACTGGAACTCCGCACAGCTCGCCCAGAGTTGATAAGCCATCACAATCGGCGACGATGCCTCCAGCGCGAAGGCGTAGTAGTCGGCGGGAGTCGTTGACCACAGGGGCAGCGTCAAAGAACCACTGGATTCCCCCGTCAACTGGAACCCGGCCACGAGCAGCAGACTCGTGACTAATCCCACGAGCAGAATCGGCATTCGAGCCGTGATCCCCGGCACGCGCAGCAGATGCAGCCAGGGAAACATCCGCCGCCAGCGGAGGAAACCGGTTTCGTGAAATTCTTCCTGAAGTTCCATGGTGGCCGACCTGAGTGAGAACCGAAACGATGATATGGGCTGCAAATGTAGCGTTTTTGCGGAAATGGGTTAAGCATTCTTCGGCAATTGTCTTCGGCGATCCTCAAGAACCTGTGAGACCTGACATCGACGAAATGCGAACGGTGCGGCTGTGAAGTCGCGAGTCGTTTGGCGGCATCTCACGGATGGTATAGACTGTTTTCCATCAAAGTCGCTTGCTCCCCCGCAGAGTTTGTCCCACCGATTTATGTATTCCGAAAAGGAGCCGCCTGATGGACCTCACAGATACCCTCAAAGATTCATTGATGGAAAATTTCTTTCCAGCAGGCTGGGATCTGAGTGTCATCAATGACTGCGTCAGCAGTGATCCAAGCACGATCGACAGCCGAGAAGACTGGTGGAACGATTCGTTCCAGACCATCAATTGCGCCTCAGTCGGCGATTTTGACACCTACATGGGCCACGAGATCGCCATGACGATCCGCAGGGCTAAGGACGAAGGTCGCAAGATCGCCTTCATTCTGCCGGTTGGTCCGATGGGAATGTACCGCTGGGCCGTCTACTTCCTGAAAGAATGGAATGTCGACTGCAAGCACGTCTATGGCTTCAACATGGACGAGTGGAGTGACGCCGAAGGCAATACGCTCCCCGCCAGCAACCCGGCTGCTTTCCAGTACGCGATGGAGCATGCCTTCTACGGTCCGCTCGGCAAGCTGACCGTTCCCGAGAATCAGCGTCACTTCGCGGTCAAGAATGTCCTGCCAACTTACGGCGATCGCATTGGCGAACTGCGAGCCGCCGGAGCGGATCTGGTAGTCGTTTACGGCATCGGTCGCGTCTGTCACATCGCGTTCTGGGAACCGCACTTTGCGGGCGAATACGATTCGGAAGAAGAATGGCTCGGCCAGACGCATCGCATCGCCGCCAAACTGCATCCGCTGACGATCGAGCAGAATGCGATCACGAGTTTCAAGAGCCGCACTCCGCTTGTCCCGGCTCGGGCCAACACGATCGGCCCGGCTCTGTTCGCGAAAGCCGATTACGCCATCGGTGGAGCAGATGGGATTCTCGGCCGCGGCATGCAGTGGCAGGGACTCAGTTTGTGGATGACGTTGCATCACAAGCCAACGACCTGGATTCCCTCGACCTACATGCCCCTGCAGAAGGGAAAACTGTTCTTCCTGAACGAACTGGCCGGCCCGCTGGTCGCAGAGTGCAATTAACACGGCAGGGCCGGCTTCCAACCGGCCGCCTGCTCTGAATGTTATTTGCTTTGAATGAGGTACGCTGGGATCGTCGTCAGGGCGATCCCAGTTTTTTGTCGGTGACGGACGGCTGAAGGATTAGAACCGTGGCGAAGTGTGATCAGGGTTACAAGTGCGAGATCTGCGGCGAGCCGGTGAAGAACATCATCGAGAGTGCGCTCTATTTGCGTTATGTGCTCGGCGAAGTTCAGCTGCACGAGCTCTTCGGGGCTCCAGAGCGTCATCTCCATTGCGATCACGACCTCTGCCGTTTCATTCGCCATGAGAAATTTGTGCAGCCAGAGGAAGTGGAACTCGTTGACCCCGCGGACGATCAGGCTCGCGTGGAGCGGGTGACACGCGGCTATGAACGGCTGCGTGAAGTCGTCGGCCAGGGGATTCCGATTACGGATTATCCACTGAAGTAGTGTTGCTCAGGCAGCTGCTGCCTGCCATTGCCGCTGATCGCTGGCTTCCAGGGCGGAAACGATGGCCTCCATGTGCATGGAGCGGGAACCTTTGACAAGCACGGCTGTGCCCGGGGCGAGCCAGAGACTCAGAATGGGTAACAACTCGTGAATGGTGTCGAAGCAGGCAATGCAGTTCGAGGACATCCCGGCTGCGTGAGCACCTCGGGCCATGTCTCGTGCCCGCGAGCCGTAGGTGATGAGATAATCGCAATCGCCATGGGCGACGCGGTGCCCGACTTTGCGATGCAGCGCGACCGATTCGGCACCGAGTTCCGCCATGTCGCCAAGGACCGCAATGCGTCGCTGGACCCCCTGTTGATGTCGCAGCAGGTCGAGGCCGGCAGCCATCGAAAGTGGATTGGCGTTGTACGAGTCGTCAATGAGGCAGCCAAAGGAGGTCTGCTTGATCTCCCCTCGGCCCGGAACGCTCTGAAATCGATCAAAACCTGACTGGATCTGATCGTCATCCATTCCCAGCTCGCGGCCGACCGCCAGGCACATCAGAGCGGAGTTCAGCAGATGAGTCCCCTGCACCGCGAGTCGGAAGTTCCGCCCGTCGACATTGAACTCCAGGCCGGGCGCCGTACAGGCGATCTCCGTAGCGACAATGTTGTTATCGGGGGTGGAACCAACTGTGACCACGGGGGTGCGAATCGCCTTGCGAATATCGGGCAGGTGCGCGAGATGTCCTGGAATCACAGTGAGACCCGATTCCGGTAGTGCGGCCAGGAGTTGGCTTTTCTCCTGAATGACGCCGGACAGAGAACCGAATCCTTCAAGGTGAGCCGGACCCACTGAAGTGAGAATGCCAATCTCGGGAGCGGCGAGCGCCGAAAGCCGAGCAATCTCGCCCGGGCCGTTCGCCGCGATCTCGATCACCGCGAATTCATCGGCGGGTGTGATCTGCAGCAGGCTCAGCGGAACGCCGAGTTCATTGTTGTAATTCTGCGGGCTCTGTCGTCCTCGATACTGTTGGGCCAGGACTCCGTGCAGCATGTTTCTGGTGCTGGTTTTTCCCACCGAGCCCGTGATGGCGATGATGAGCGCGTCGGTGGCTTCCTTCTGCCAGCAGGCCATTCGCCAGAGAGCCGTCCTGGAATCCGCAACGACAATCTGCGGCAGAGGAACATCGACAGGCCGTTCAACCACCGCTGCGGATGCCCCCTGTTCGAGGGCATGCCTCACGAAGTTGCATCCGTGTTGCTGCCTGCCGGCCAGAGCGACGAAAATTTCCCCGGCCTGAAGGGTGCGGGAATCGATGCTCACGGATCGTTCGATGCACGCGTCGTCCATGGCAGCAGCGGCGACGAGTCGGCCGTCGAGGATGTCGGCGAGTTCGGACAGGCTCAGTGGATTCATCAGCGGCCAATCGCGTCTGTGTCTCAGGCGGTGTGTTGCAGGACGTTGATGGAGACGGAGCGGGCAGCGGTCTGGACTTCGACAACATCATCGAAGATCTGCAGGTCGTCGCCAGTCTGCTGCGTTTTCTCATGACCTTTGCCCAGAATGAGAACACAGTCGCCAGGCTCGGCGTGGCCAATCGCCCAGGCAATCGCGGCTCGCCGGTCGGCTTCGATGAGATCCGCCGTACATTCGTCGGGAAAGCCACTGAGGAGATCGTGAAAGATCTGAAGCTGCGGCTCGTGACGGGGGTTATCTGAGGTGAGCACGATGACATCGGCTGCGAGTGCGGCCCTTGTCATCAGCGGTCGTTTGGTTCGATCGCGGTTCCCCCCTGCTCCGAAAACGCAGATCAGACGACCAGAGACGTGAGGTCTCATCGTTTCGACAATATTCTCGATTGCGTCTGGTGTATGGGCGTAGTCGACGAAACATGAAAACGGGTGATCGGTTTCGATTCGCTGGAGCCGTCCTGGCGGCCAGGTTGCGTTCGCGAGGCCCTGTTCAACGTGCTGAGGAGAGCAGCCCTCCTGCTTCAGAGCGGCGACGCCCGCCAGAGCTGCGTTCAGAATGTTGAACCGTCCGGGGACCTTGATGGCGATCTCCAGCCGGCAATCCAGTCCCTGGAGAACAAACCGGCTTCCGTGGCGGTCTTCGTTGAGAACCTCGATCTGGTAGTGGTTCCCCGCTGCGAAGCCAACGGTGGTGGGGATGATCGGAGTGCGTCGACAATCGAGCGACGTGCGGATGCGGGGATCGTCTCCATTGATAATCAGGGCACCATCGAACTTGCAGTAATCAGCGATCAGCCCTTTGGCTGAGCAGTAGGCTTCGAGCGAACCGTGGTAGTCGAGGTGATCCTGGGTGATGTTGGAAATAATGGCGGTCTGCAGTTGAAGCCCGGCCAGTCGCTTTTGCGTGAGCGCATGACTGGAAACTTCGAGCATGACATCAGTTCCGCCTGCTTCGGCAATCTTTCTCAGCCATGCGGCGAGATGAGCCGGCTCGTGAGTCGTCATCGACGAAGGCTGCGGCGGATTTCGCGAATCGTCGTTCTCAACGGTACCGAGCAGCCCCGGCTGCTTCCCGGCCGCTCGCAGAATTGATCGCAGCAGCCATGTGATCGAGGTCTTGCCGTTGGTTCCGGTAACTCCGATCAAGTTCAGATGGTTGCCGGGTTGTCCCTGTAGATACTGGCAAAGCCACCCGTATGTTCTGCGGACATCGCTGACGATGCACTGGGGGGCATCGACACAGGAAAGCGGCGTATCAGTCAGCACGCCGCGGGCTCCGCGAGCGATAGCGTCCTCTACGAAATCGCAGCCGTGGTGGATGGTGCCCGACATCGCCACGAACAGATCGCCCGGCTTGCAGCGGGCGGAGTGTGTGCAGACGTCTCGAAACTGGATGTCGCCACAGCCGACGAAACTGGCCGAAGGCAGCAGTTGGCGAATACTGTATTGCGAAATGGGTCGCTGCGAAGAAGCAGAGCACATTGTGACGCGTCGTCCCTGACCGAGCACGTAATCAGTCTCACATCATTGTGAGAGAATCTGTGAACCAGGCAGCCTGATGGGAGCAGTTTGCCGATGCCGGGCCGGTTCCGTCAAGATCAGTCCTTGTTCCCTTGAGCGAATGGTCGGGGAACCTGGGCCTGGGAGAGCACATCAAACCCCCGAAGTGCATTGTACGCGAACGGCGTGGTCACTCTCTTCGCTCGCCTGCTCTACTCGACGATGAACGCTTTCGTAGCCGCCACGAAGTCTTCAGCTCGTTCGAACGGAAGCATATGCCCTGTCTCTTCGAAGATCTGCAACGAGGCGTTCGGGAGTTCCTTTTCGAGGAACTCGCCAATGCCGAGAGGAAGCAGCTGATCGTTGCGGCCCCAGAGCAGCTTCACCGGACACTCAATGCGGAACAGATGTTTCGGCAGGTTTGGATTGTGGAGGTACGGGTTCCAGCCGACACGAGCCGTGGCTTCGCGGGCCTTCAGCCAGAGTAGAATGCGGGAGTCCTCGAAGGAAAGCGGCATCGCCTCTTCGACGTAGGGCGAATTCGGATCGAAGAAGAGTAACGCACGGAGTTTGTCGAGCTCGTCGATGAACAATTCCGCCATCGGGACGCCTTCGACGCGGATTCCGGCTGAGTTCACGAGAACCAGTTTGGAGACGAGTCCCGGCCGAAGCACCGCCAGTTCCATGCCGATCCAGCCCCCAAGGGAGAAACCGACCACCGGAACGTTCTCCAGTTTGAGCTCTCTCATCAGATCGACGTAATGCCAGGCATAGTCGGCTGCGGAATGAATTTCGTTCAGTCCGTCGGAATTGTCGAAGCCCGGGTGAGCCGGCAGATACACTGTGAACGACTGCGCGAGCAGGTCATGGAAGCGAGTCCACTCCGTTTCCCCGCCGGCGCTGTGCAGATAGAGCAGTGGTGGGCCTTCGCCTCCCACGGTCAGCTGGATGCTCTTGTTTCCGAGTTTGACGAAGGACGTTTCGTGAGGGACAGTCATGGACGGGCTCAGAGTTGGGAGAAAAACAGATGGTGTCAATCAAGTCGTGAGGGGAGCCTTCAGCAGGTCGCCTCAGGTCGATGTCGCTGCACTGGCATCGACGACATCGGCTCCGAGCTCCTTTCGGAGATAAGGCAGAACCTGCTCTCCGAACAGAGTCATGTTCTTCTTCGTCAGATCTGCGGGAAGTGTTCCGATCTGGAACAGTCCCAGTACATTGCCGACGCCCAGATCCTGGATGTAATCCTTCATCTTCTGGCGAACGGTTTCTGGGCTGCCGACCATGGCATAACCCCCTTCTTCGACCTGCTCACGGTTTTTCACATTGCCGAGGAACTGTTTCAGAGCGGAACCGATCCGGGCGATCGACTTGGCCGACGTATATCCCGGTGGGAAAACGACCAGGCCCTTCAGCAGCTTGTTAATGAAGAAGAACAGATGCTTTTCGTATTCGGCCCACGCCTGTTCGTCGGTCTCCGCGACGTAAATCGGCACGAGCCAGCCGGTCTGCTCGGGATCGGCCGTGTAACCGTTCTTGTCGCAGGCGTCACGGAACATATCGAAGTTCTTCTTGAAGAACGACTTGTGAAAATACGGGATCCCCATGTAGCTGTAGCGGCGTTCGGCGACGAAATCGATCGTCTCCTTGCTGCCTGCTCCGGGGATCCAGATCGGCGGATGCGGCTGCTGGTACGGAGTGGGCCAGGGATTCACGTACTTCAGCTTCCAGTGCTCGCCGTAATGCTCGAACGGTCCCGGCTCGGTCCAGGCGCGAACGATCAGGTCGAGTGCTTCCTGATACTTGCTGCGGGCATAAGTCGGGTTCATGCTGAAGGAGTTGTATTCCGGTCCCCCGCCGACCACCATTCCGGCGATCAGGCGTCCGCCAGAGATCACGTCGATCATGGCGAATTCTTCCGCCACGCGGGTCGGAGGATCGTAGAACGGCAGCGCGTTGCCGATGACGGCGATTTTCACCCGCTTTGTCTGCCGGGCCAGAATCGAGGCCATGAGATTGGGGCTTGGCATGTGCCCGTAAGCCGACTGATGATGCTCGTTAATGCAGACGCCGTCGAAGCCGACTTCTTCCGCGTAGATCAGCTCATCCAGGTACCGATTGTACAACGAGTGGCCGTGGATGGGGTCGTACAGCGAGTTGGGGACCCAGGTCCAGGCGGTTTCGTATTTCTCTTCGAAGTCGTCCGGAAGCTTGTCAAAGGGCATCAGGTGAAATGCGAAAAACTTCATCGCAACGGTCCCCGTCGTGGAATGGCGTTAGAACTGGCGTCAGCTCGGCATCAACTGACGTGAATTTATCTTGCAGTTTTTGTAGGCTGATCGCAATGCGGCAGACTGTCACAGAAACTTTCCGGAGGCGATTTCGCATCGCCCAACCGGTACAATTGGCAGATTTGCTATAAAGACGAACAGATATTCAGGGAGGAAGTCCGATGGCGGAGCGGGATTACTCGCGCTACCAGCAGAACATCATCAAGCGGTACTACGATAACCGCGATCAGATCGACGAGCAGAAGCTGAGCGAACTGGTGACCAGTCTTTACCTCGCCAGTCCCAAGCAGGCCGAGAAGAAGTGGGAAACCGCCCGGAAGCTGCTGGAGCGCCTCGAGATCCCGGATACGCGGGTCGAGCATATCATGGAGAAGAAGGATCCTGCGATCCTCGCCGCTGTGGTCGATGAACTGCAAAAAGGGCTCATCAAGCCTAAAAGCTCGAAGAAGTAACCGGTAGAGGTATTGTGACGGGTTCGTCCAGCGGAGCGAATTCAACACCTCGCCGACAGATATCACTCCTTTCCGAGATTCCCGGGATCGATCAAAGGAACATTTTTATGCGCCTACTTGTATTTCTGACCCTGCTGGTCTCGATTCCGTCCTTTGCGGCGGCGGCCGATCAGCAGTACGTGGTTTACGAAGGGGAAAAAGGTCCGGGCGTCGGCAAGCACATCGTGCTGATTTCCGGTGACGATGAGTATCGGTCGGAAGAAGCCATGCCGATGCTGGGGCAGATTCTTGCCCGGCACCATGGTTTCAAGTGCACCGTGCTCTTCGCGGTCAATCCGGAAACGGGGGAGATCGAGCCGACCTACCAGAAGAACATCCCCGGAATGGAGAACCTGCAGACGGCGGATCTTGTCATTCTATTTACCCGATTCCGTGCCCTGCCCGACGAGGACATGAAATACTTCGATGACTACCTGAAGTCAGGCAAGCCAATCATCGGACTGCGAACCTCGACGCACGCGTTCAACTTTCCCAAAGACTTCGAGACCTCTTACGCCCACTATGGCTGGAACAATTCCAACACGGCATGGCCGGGCGGTTTCGGAAAGGAGGTCTTTGGCGAGACGTGGTACACGCACCATGGCAAGCATAAGTCCGAGAGCACCCGGGGTATTATCGAGGAAGATCACGCCGATCATCCGATTCTCAACGGAGTTGAGAATCTGTGGGGACCGACGGATGTCTACGGCGTTCGGGAACTTCCGGCTGATGCGGAAGTGCTTGTCCGTGGACAGGTTTTAACGGGGATGAAGCCGGACGATCCGCCGGTTGAAGGCGAGAAGAACGACCCAATGATGCCGATTGCCTGGACGCGGAAGTATGAGACGTCGACCGGCAAAACGTCTCGAATCTTCTGTACCACACTCTGTTCGTCGATTGATCTGGAAGATGAAGATCTCCGTCGGATGCTGGTGAACGCATCTTTCTGGTGCCTGGGGATGGAGAAGAAAGTTCCTGAGCGCGCCAATGTCGAGATCCTGGGCGAATACGATCCCTCGTTCTACGGCTTCGGAAGCTTCAGGAAGGGACTCAAACCGTCGGATTTCGCCTGGTAAGACCGACCGGGGATTCCCCCGCTGGCATACGGTTCTAGAATACTCGCTGGTTGCCTGCATTCAGCGAGTCTTTGTTTTTTGTGAAGAATGAGAATGAGTCGTCGCGAGTACGATTACGATGTGATTGTTGTCGGAGCCGGACATGCCGGTACCGAGGCGGCTCTGGCTGCTGCGCGGATCGGAGCCCGTACGGCTCTGCTGACCATGAACTGCGATACCGTCGGCCAGATGAGCTGTAATCCCGCGATTGGTGGCGTGGCCAAAGGTCAGATTGTACGGGAGATCGATGCTCTTGGCGGCGAAATGGGCCGCGTGATCGACGAGACCGGAATCCAGTTCCGCATGCTCAACCGCTCCAAGGGTCCGGCGATGCACTCGCCCCGCGCCCAGGCCGACAAGAAGGCCTATCAGTTCTCGATGAAATGGCGAGTTGAGTCGCAGGAGAATCTGACGCTTCGCCAGGAAATGGTCGAGGACCTGCTGACTGAAGACGGCCGCATTACCGGAATTCGTGTTCGCGGTGGAGCCGAGTATCGTTGTCCGGCTCTCATTCTTACGACCGGAACCTTTCTGCAGGCGATCATGCACACTGGCGAGGCCAAGACTCAGGGAGGTCGTGCAGGAGAGGGAACAACCGGAACGATCTCTGATTCGCTCGCGCGTCTTGGCTTCGCGCTGGAACGATTCAAGACGGGAACACCTGCCCGACTGAATGGACGTACGATCGACTTCGATCAACTGGAGCGGCAGCCGGGCGATGAAGATCCGGAACCGTTTTCGTTCATGACCGAGCGCATCTCGCAACCACAGATGGACTGCTATCTCACCGAAACAACTCATGAGATTCATGAGTTGATTCGCGCCAACCTGCATCGCGCGCCGATGTATTCCGGGCAGATCAATTCGACCGGCCCGCGGTACTGCCCGTCGATCGAAGATAAAGTGGTCCGCTTCGCCGATAAGACTTCGCATCAGATTTTCCTGGAGCCCGAAGGTCGTCAGACGCACGAAGTCTACTGCAATGGAATCTCGACCTCCCTGCCCCGCGACGTGCAGGATCAGATGATCCGTTCGATTCCGGGCCTTGAGCGGGCAGAGATCATGCGGTACGGATACGCCGTCGAATACGATTTCGCACCACCGACGCAACTGCGTCCGACGCTCGAAACAAAGGCGGTTCCCGGGCTGTATTTCGCCGGACAACTGAATGGGACAACCGGTTACGAAGAAGCGGCTGGTCAGGGGTTGATCGCCGGTGTGAACGCCGCTCTGAAGGTGGCCGGGCGGCCGGAGTTTATACTCGATCGCAATCAGGCCTATCTGGGCGTGTTGATTGACGATCTCGTGACGAAGGGGGTCGACGAACCCTACCGGATGTTTACCTCACGAGCCGAGTATCGATTGATTCTCCGACAGGACAACGCCGATCGTCGGCTGACCCCGCTGGCACGGGCGCTCGGAACGGCTTCTGCGGAACGTCTGGAGCTGTTTGATCGCCGTGTCGCCGAGATCGATCGCGGTTTTGAGTTCATTCGCGGAAAGCGGCATCAGGGACAGACGCTTGAAGACTGGTTGCGTCGTCCGGAAGTGAACTGGGAGACGCTCTGCGAGATGGTGCCGGAGACATCTGCACTGGAGTTGTCTCGCGATGTCACGCGGCAGATCGAGATTGATGCCATGTACTCCGGTTACCTCCGCAAGCAGCAGAAGGAAATCGACCGGTACTCCAAGATCCATGCGGTGAAGATTCCCAACAGTTTCGATTACTCCGGGCTGACCCAGTTGCGAGTTGAAGCCCGCGAGAAGCTGAACCGGATTCGACCAGTCACCGTGGGACAGGCGGAGCGGATCAGCGGCATCACTCCTGCTGACCTGACCGTGCTGATGATGTACCTGGCGAAGCCCCGAGGTGAGAAGGCGGAATCCGCGACTTGAGAGAACTTTTGAGAGGACGGAACATGAAACGATGTCACTGGCTGAGCCTGTTTGTCGTCCTGCTGTCGGGGCTCATTTCCAGCCCGGTGTTCGCCGCTGAGCCGGAAGCTGACGAGTCCGGGCTCTATGAAATGAAGCAGGAACACGATCCGAATGGCATCGGTAAGTTCTACATGGGGCGTGAGATCGCCCGCGTGATGGGACATCAGGGGGCGCTCTGGCTGGAGCGGCCGGAACGCGAGGAAGAAGAGAATCTCTCTCTACTCGTCAAGTTGCTCGACCTGAAGCCGGGCATGGTGGTGGCGGATATCGGGGCGGGCAGCGGCGTGTTGACGCTTCGAATGGCTCCGCAGGTCGCTCCCGGTGGCAAAGTCGTTGCCGTGGACATTCAGCGGGAGATGCTCCTGCGTTTGCAGAATCGGATGGGAGAAGCCGAGATCACCAATGTTGATCTGCATCTGGGGGCTCCGAAAAGTCCGGAGCTGAAACCGGAATCGGTCGATCTGATTCTGATGGTCGATGTCTATCATGAGTTCGAATTTCCGCACGCGATGGTCGAGAACATGGCAGCCGCTTTGAAGCCGAATGGCCGCATCGCTTTGGTGGAATACCGACTGGAAGATCCGAAGGTTCCGATTAAGCTTGTTCATAAGATGACCGAAGAACAGGCCATTAAAGAAATGACGCGGCCCGAGTTTGGTCTGGAACACACGCGGACGATTGACGACTTGCCGCGACAGCATCTGTTGATTTTCACACGGAAGAAAACAACTGACGATGAATGATCCATCCGCCTCCGCCGGCAACCCCAAGTCCGGTGCCATGGGACTCTCACTGGCAATCCTGGCCGTTGTAGCCGCCGGGGCGTTCTTCGTCTGGTCGATGCAGCGTGGTGTCGGACCGCGGGTCGGAGGGCTGGCCGTTGGGGAAGAAGCTCCCGAGATTTCCGCTCAGGGCTGGGTGAACGGAAAGCCGCCTGAGGATCTGCGGGGCAAGGTCGTGGTTGTCGATGAGTGGGCCACGTGGTGCCTCCCCTGCCGGAAGGAAGCGCCTCATCTCGTGCAAACGTACAACGAGTTCAAGGATCGCGACGATGTGGTCTTTATTGGACTGACAAGCGAAAGCCCCGACTCGCTTCCTGCCATCGAGAAGTTCCTCGAAGAGACCGGCATTACCTGGCCCAACGGCTTCGGAGCCATGGAAACTCTCATGGCTTTCAAGGCGGAATACATTCCTCGCGCCTGGGTCATCAGTCGCGAAGGCCGGGTCGTCTGGAATTACGACTCCAGAGGAGAGATGTCCGATGCGATTCGGGCGGCACTGGAGTAGACCGCTGTCTGCTGTTGGTCCAACCCAACGCCTGACGCGTCAGCTAATCATTGCAGGCTCGAATTGCAGTCAGACGGATCACCGCTCGATGTCTATCCGGTCCCTCGCTCATTCTTCGGCGTGGGAAGAAATGGATCGATGCACTTGAGGCGGGTCTATGTCCAGCGGCCCGGTGAAAAGACAGCGAAGAAACGATCGGAATTGACGATGCCATGGTCGCGAACATAGTTCCGGGCTTCGTCCGTGCCTGTTCTTGCTGACTCGGTCTGTCCGAGCCGCGCGAGTCGGTCGTGACAGATCGCTTCGTACATCGCCAGTTTCACCTCACGAAAACCGGCCAGAGCCCGTTTGAGTCGGGAAATAATCTCTGTTCGCTCTGGCTTCTGTTGGAACGTCAGAAGGCCCGCTTCCAGGAGGTCAGCTTCGGCGGCGCAACATCGGCTGGCTTCTCGACGCAGCTTGCGAATATGTTTCTGTGCGTCCTCGTGGAGCCGGGCGGTCAACTCCTGTGAACCTTCACGACTCTGTTGAGTTGCTGCCAGCGTTCCGATCGCTGCCCCGGCTCGATGCAGACTGTACGCATGCCGGGACCAGTGATGCGATTGCAGCAAAGCGGACCGAAATGGCTTCTCGATCCGCACAGTGGTTTCCCAGCACAACCGATGTTCCTGCTGGTACCGCAACTCCCACAGGTGCCGCAGGTAGTAATTGAAATGGAGATTGTTGAATTCGTTGAAGTCGAGCAGTCGAGCGAGATCCTGCGTCCGGCGATCGGTCTGGCGGAAGTCGTCGCTGGCCATGTCACGGACGATTTCGGAAACGCCACGAATCATCAGGTCGTAGTAGGTCGTATCCCGTTTCGATTGAGTTTGCGGATCGATGCTCGTCAGTTGGTGAATTCGCACGACATTCCCGGAGAAGTTCGCTGAGAACAGCGCAAACATACGGCTCAGGTCAGCTTCCCACCAGGCTTCGGGGCAGTGTTCCAGATAGCTCGACATCGCATGTGTGCAACGTTCAATAGCTCGATCGAAATCGGAGGTCAGATAGTCGATCGCTCCTTCGCACATTTCAACGAACGTCTCGACATAGACGGCCCCCGAGTAATGGGGCGAGGTCCGAAGTTCCTGGAGAATCTGCCGGGAGCGGGCGATATCCGATGGCTTGCCCGTCGCGGCGACGAGACAGGCACCGTACGCCTGCAGTTGATGAGCTTCGACCAGATGCGGAGCCGCCTCGTTCTCCCGCTCGCCCACGTGCTGGAAATAGCAGCCGCGAATCGGATCAAGAATACTCAGGCTTTGCGCGGCCGCCCAGCACGTTTTCATTCTTTGCACGGCTACCTTCTCGGTGCGTCGGCGGAACAACCGGGCGACCGGCCTGATCTGTCGAGACTGCAGCAAACGCTCCTGCAGAATGCCGCGCACGACCTGACTCATCGTTCGCGGATACGAGAGGCTGACGTCGCTTAACAAAGATTCGAGCAGTCGATGTGCCTTGGCCAGCTTGCCGACCTGAAAGAGTCGCATCATTGCGAGTCGGTTGAGTTCGAACTGGCGATCAGAATCCGGAGCCAGACCTGCGGCGAGCTCGTAGTGCTCGGCCGCTTTTTCGCCCTGCCCGTCTCGTGCGTAGGCTTCCGCGACGCGTTCATGAGCCAGGGAACGCTCCTGCGGTTCGGCTGTTTCGGTGAGCTCGAGGATCCGCTGATACAACCGGGCCGCCTGATCGAAGGCGAGCCGGCCCGTCGCCGCTTCGGCGGCCTGTTGATAATGGTCTACGGCCTGCTCGCGAAGGCCGGCCGCTTCGTAATGGCGGCCGAGAGTCTGGGCATCGACGCGGGAGGTTTTAATCAGAGTCGCGGCCAGTGACTGGTGAATCTCTCGACGCCGCAATTCATCGACGATCGTCGAGACGGATTCCCGAATCCGGTCGTGGTAACATTCGACGTAGTCTTCTCCGGTGGACCCACTCGTGCGAACGAAGTTTTCATCCCGCAGGACATCCAGGTGCGATCGTCTGGTTCGAGCTGCTTCGACAGCTTCTGAAATCGGCAGCGGTTGACCGTTCAAGGCGATCAACTCGAGTAGCTGTCGGGAACAGGGCTCCAGGTTCTGAACCCGTGAGATAATTGCTTCGTCGAGTGTGTTAAAGTTATCGCCGGCGCACTGCTTGTGGCGAATTAATTCGCGTATGAAATACGGACTTCCTCCGGCTTCCCGGGCGATGCGTTCGGCTTCACTGATATTGCCCGAACCAGTTCCGAGAATTGACTGTGCCAGCGCTTCCGCGTCATCGGGTGTGAGTTCGCCGAGCGGAATTTGAACGCACTGTTGCTGGATGGTGGTCGAATCGGAACCCGCTGAAGGTCCGAAGATGACCTTCAGGCATTCGCTCCATTCCCGTTCGTCGCTACGGTACGTCGCGATCAGCATCAGGGGAGGAGCGTCTTTGCCAAAGAAAATGTCCTGCAGCAGACGGGCACTGTCGCGATCGCCCCATTGCAGGTCATCAATCGTCAACACGAGCTGATAGCGGTCCGCCAGTGACGCAAGCAGTTCCCGCAGGGCGTGGATGGCCCGACGTCGGGATTCCTGGAAATCGGACGGCATTCGATAACGTTTGACCTCCTCTTCGACCGCCTCGACCCGTTGAAGAACCGGAAAGAGACGAGCGAGATCGCCGGTGTGCCGCGGAAGAAGCATCGAGGCATCCGCTGGCTTCAGACGATTGAGATGACGGCTGATCGAATCGATGATGCCGTCGAACGCCTTGTGTGGAACTGATTCCCGCTCGTAGCAGCGGCTGCTGAGGACGAGTGGATTCTCGTGCCCGTTCGCGAAGCGGTGCAGAAACTCATCGACAAGTGCCGTCTTGCCGACGCCGGAGAGTCCGTGCACGAACGCGATCCCCGGCTGACCTCGATCGAGTCGCTGGGAGACGTCTTCCAGGACCTGAAGTTCGCCCTCACGTCCGATCAACAGTGGGCGAGCCGGCGATGAACTCCGAACAGTCGGTGTGAGATTCGAGGACTGGACCTTCAACTGGTCACGCATGCCGGCGATGTCCGGTCGCAGATCAGGATCACGCTGCAGCAGTTCGCCGCACAACCTGTTGAGTGCTCCGGAGACTGTCGGGAGGACATCGCTCGGCAGCGGCGGATCCATTCGCTGTTTCGCTTCGATCATCGCGAGTGCCGAGCCATCGAACGGGCGTCGTCCGGCCACGCATTCGAAGAGCATCGTCCCGACCGCGTACATGTCACTGGCTGGACTGAACTGTTCCTGGAACTGTTCGGGCGCCATGTAAGCAATGGTTCCGGCGATGCCGCATTCGATACTCTGCTGCCATTCCGGAAACGCAGTTTGAACCGTAGAGACAAGGCCGAGATCGAGAATGACGACCCGTCCTTCGCGGGTCACCAGAACGTTGGCGGGTTTTAGATCCCGATGGATGAAGCCGGCCGAGTGCAGGACTTCGAGACCATCGAGAAGTTGTCCAAAGTATTTGGCGATCAGCAGGTTCAGCCGCTCCTGAAAGGCACCGCCGCCTGGCTGCGGGAGGGCGCGCGTCATCGGCACACCGTCGATCAGTTCCATGGTGAAGAACCAGACATCCCGCTCGGCAATCAGTTCCTTGAGCCGCATGAGATTCGGATGATGCAGGCTCGCCAGTGTGCGGAACTCGCGTTTGAAGCGGTAAAGCGATCCCCCTTCCGGCACCGTAAGCACTTTGAGGGCACACTCCTCCTGATAGAGCTCGTCGAAGACTTTAAAGACCTGTCCGAAGCCACCCTGCCCCAGTTTCTGAAGGACACGAAAGCGTTCGGTGCCGGCGAACTCGGTCGTCTTGGTCTCAATCGGAGCAGACGGTGCGAGGCTGCTGGCTGTTGGGGCGATGGCGGTCTCCTGAACCCGGAAGACTTCGTCGACGACATGACTGAGATCGCGGAAACGATCCAGATACTCGGTGTGCCCCGGCACTTCTCCGTTCTTCTGCCGGAGTTCGACTTCCAGGGCGAGAAGTTCCCAGAGGACGGCCGAATGGTGGGCGACATCGATTTGCTGGAGATAGTCTTCGATTCGAGGTTTTCCGCCCTCCAACCAGCAATTCTCAAACTGATCGCACACGCGGTCGATCAGCTGGTTCAACTCCAGTAGGAGGATCGGGTTTTCGGATCGATTCGTCATGCCTGTGCACATAACAGAGAGAATCGGCGGGGTGACTGGACAGGCTGATTGTAGTGGACTTTCAGGGAACCATGCCATGTGACTGAGCGAGGAATGTCATGTTTCGGGGCCGCATCAGTTTCTGTGGAGTACCCTTTTGACCGTAGTTTTTCCCGGAATCGTGGACAGGTCTCCGGAAAGCCGATACGTTGCCAGTTCCCGAACCCATCAAGATCGACTGCTCTGTTTCTGTAAAGGAATCGCTGATGAGACTGTCAGGTGTCCCGGCTCGCATTCTCCTGCTGCTCTGCATCGCCCTGTTGTCTGGCTCTGTCCACGCGGCAGATCCTCCGACAATGACCCATGGACCGATGTTGGGTCATCCTTCGGGCGATTCCATGCAGGTTTGGGCTCGAACGTCGCAACCGACTTCGTTCTCCGTGCGTTATGGTCTCGATCCACTGAAGATGGATCAGTCGGTCGAAGCCTCGGAGACAGAATTGTCTGACGACAATACCGGGGTCGTGAAGCTGACCGGACTGCAGTCGGAAACCCGCTATTACTATCAGGTCTTTATTGAAGACTTCCCGCAGGGAGGCGTGAATTCGTTTCGCACGCTGCCATCGGCCGATTCGTCACGGCATCCGGAGCATAACCCGGATGGACTGTTCAACTTCAAGTTCGAGTTTGGCTCCTGTGCGAACCAGAATCCGCAGCACGGGATTGGACACTCGCTGCCGCTTTACAAAACGATGCTCCGTACCCTGGCCGACGATGTCGACTTCTCGATTATGAATGGCGACTGGCTCTATGAAGAGCTGCGGGACACGCCGGTTGATGTTTGGGCAACTGCTCAGCGTGTGAAGGACGAGGAGATCCCGAACGTGGTCGATATCATGCCGACGATTGTCGGCGTCTGGGAGAACTATCGGCTGTATCTGGAACGGGGCGAGCCGATGGCTCAGTGGTATCGCCAGGTGCCAGGCATGTTTACGTTCGATGACCACGAGCTGATCAATGATATCTGGGGCGCGGGTTCAGCAGGACGGCGGCATCGAAGGAGTGTGTTTCGGGATATCGGCACCGAGGCCTGGTACGACTATCTCGGCTGGGCGAACCCCAAAGAGTTCAATCATCCCATTCATTTCGGAACGGCTCGTTTTGAAGCGGGGAGCGATCGGCTGCACGATCCCAAGGCGGACTTCACAGCTCTGCCGCTCAATGAGATGTCGAACCTGCACGTCCACTGGGGAACCCCGACCGCGGGTGTGAATGACATCGAACTTGATAAAGACGAGGCAGGCGATCCCAATTCGCGGGTATACGACATCGTTAAGGTCCTCGACAGGCACACGCTGCAACTCTCGCACAAAGCAGCGGCTGACGGTCAGGCGGCTTATTCGATCGGACGTCGAAACTACGGCGACTTCAAGATTGCCAACTGCCACTTCTTCCTGCTCGATACCCGAAGTCATCGTGAAATGCACGATATCCGCGAACCGGCGAAAAAAGGGCTGACGATGCTGGGCCTGCCGCAACGGGAATGGCTGTTGCAAACGATGAAGGAAAGTGACGCCGAGTTTTTCTTCGTCGTTTCGAGCGTCCCTTTCACGATCCCTCACAGCGGAGCCGGTGGCATCGAGTTTGATGAGCAGAACAAGGAGGAAGCCTGGGTCGCGTTCCTCGACGAGCGGGAGATGCTGATCGACGAATGGGACACGCTCAACAAACCCGTTTTCGTGATGACGGGGGATCTGCACAACAGCTTTGCGATTCAGATCACCGATCAGGTCTGGGAGTTCTGCGTCGGTCCGCACAACTCGGTGAATCATGTGCCCGAACTCGATGAAGCCGACCGGCCCGCGACCGGACTGTTTCAGTCAGGGCCGCGGGAAATCGACATTCGCTGGTCCAGCTACGTGCTGGCCGACCTGCCACGGCTCGAACGTCTGTATCCATACTATTGCGTGATCCAGGTGAACAACGTCTTCAACATGCCGCAGAAACTCGGCGGCAAGCGGCTTGTGACTTACCCACATCCTCAAGTGATCTTTCAGTACTACGAAGGCCGAACCGGGAAGCTGGCGTACGCTGAGGCGATTACACTGCCTCGGAAGAAGAGTGCGAAGACAACCGACTGATGCGGAACTATGCGGTTGTCTCTCCCGGCCGAGCTTCGGCTGGGCCACCCATTGGTGGGGAGTGGCTAAATAGGCAAGATGCGTTCTGTGGATGTCCTTTTCAGGTTGTGACGGGTGAAACGCCGATTGTAGAGATAGCGCGCCGAAGATCGTCCTGTTGATGGGGATGCAGGCTTCGGCGGCGGTTATCCAGTCTGCAAGAGGCGAACAATGACCTCCCACCAAGAAGCCCACCTTCGCAATCCGGAATCCAAACCACTGCTCGTACAGAAGATCGGCCGCAGTCCCCTGCTCTGGGGGACCGTGGCCTGTGTGCTGTTCTATGTGGCCCTGCCTGTACTTCCGGTTCAGCAGGCTCTGCTGATTCGGTACTGCTGCAGCCATCCGCTGGAGTATGTGACGGTTGCGATGTTCTTTATTGGCATGGCGACGCTGGTGTTCCGGGCCCTCGATTTGAAGGCGGAATCACACGCTCTCTCAGAGTGCCGCGAACTACTGGCGGCCCGACGGACCATTCGCAATTCCGGTTCGATGCTCGCCGAGTCGATTCTGGATTCCCTCACAACCGTGAAAAAGGAGATCGTCAACTCGATCGCCGGACGTCGGTTGTGGGAAGCAGCGGCTTTGGTTCAGGAAACGGGATCCCACGAGCAGCTTGACTCCCAAATGCGGCATGCCGCGGAACTGGAACTCGACCGAGCTCAGCAGAAGCTCGGTCTTGTGAACACAATCAGCTGGGCGATTCCGATCGTCGGCTTTCTGGGGACTGTGATGGGGATCACGATTGCGATCGCCAACGTGACGCCGGATCAGCTCGATCAGTCTCTGGGCGAAGTGACCAGCGGGCTGGGCGTGGCCTTCGATACCACGGCTCTTTCCCTCACGCTGTCGCTTGTGATGGTCTTCAGCAGCTATCTGGTTCGGAGTCGGCAGGACGATTTACTGAATCGGGTCGAGGAAGACATCGACCGTCAGCTGGCGCGCCGCTTTCATTCGCTCGGTCCGGCGGGAGGATTCGCGGAGGATCAGACATCCGTCTCTCGACAGCTTGTGGAAGCCTCGCAGATGGTGGTCGAAGAAGCGACCGCGGCCTGGCGTTCGACCCTGTCCACGATGCAGGATCAGGTGCTTGCCTCGCTGCAGGATCAACAAAGCGAGTTTCTGCTGCAGATGACCGAGGGGATTACGTCCCATGTCGCCGCACAGCAGAGCGAATTGCAGGAGCAGCGTGTCCGAGATGTTGCTCATCATGAAGCCGTCCTGTTGCAGTTGCAGGCGACACTGGAAGGCTGGACCGAATCGATGAAGTCTGTCGGAAGCGGATTGCGTGATCAGGCAGCCGAGCAGCAGACACAGACGCTGCTGCTGGAAAAGGTCGTCGACAAACAACGTCAACTGGCACTGTTGCAGGAGAAGCTCGACGCTTCCCTGAATTCGCAGCAGATTGTGGAGACACTCGATCAGACGTTGATCAGTCTGACGGCTGCAATTCAGCTCCTCAATGGCCGGGTGCACTCGGCGACGCGGGCGGCGTAGCAGGCCTGCGGAGTAAAGGCGGTGTCCGTTCCAGAGTCTGGCTGAGTTTGAATCGATCGATCCATGTCACGTCGCCGTGGACAATCTGGTCTGGAAGTTTCTCTCTTCCCGTTTCTCGCAGTGCTCGTCTGCGCGATGGGAAGTCTGATTCTCCTGCTGCTGATCATTACGCGGAACGTGCATCCAAGCTTCCAGCGTCAGGAATCAGCTGAAGTGGAACCGTTGGAGGAGACTTCGCCAGTTCGATTCAGTGAATCGCTCCGCGAATCCCTTGAGACGAGCGTCTCCCCAATAGTGGCGCAAAGCGAGATCGGCTCTGCACGATTCCGGAAGCTCCAGGCGGCTCCGCTGCCTATGGAAAGCCTGGCCGGTGCACCCGAGTTCAATCCGCTGCTGCATGCGGCCCAGCCCGTTCGGGATCGCCTGGAGGCGAAACGTGAAGCCGAACGTCGGTTGACCGAAGAAAGGGCTCAGCTCGAACGCCACGGTGAGGAACTCGAAGCCGAATTGATACAGCTGGCTGGAGAGATCGAGCAGACAAAGAAGGCGATGTCGCAGCTTCAACAGCAGTTGAACCAGATGGAGTCGCAGGATCGAGGGCTCCAGGCAGACGTGGAGAAGAAAGCACTCGCTGTCGACACGCTGCAGGCCGAGATTCAGTTTCATCAACAGATGTTGAAGGCAGCCGAGCAGGAGAAGCAGGACCAGAAGAACAATCTGCAAATCGTGGCCTTTGACGGACAGACGGGCCAGAAGCGACAGCCGATCTTCGTGGAATGTCGTCGTGATACAATCACGCTTCATCCGGAAGGGATCGCCGTTCCGACCGGAAAGTTGAAAAACTACTCCCCGAGCGGAAATCCGATGGCGGAGGCTCTGCTCGCCTATGCTTCGAAACAGGTTGAACTGGGGAACAGGAACGAAGAGCCGTATATCCTGCTGGTCGTCAGCCCGGATGGAGTGGACGAGTTCTATGTGATGGGACAGCTATTGAGGGCCAATGGCATCGAGTTCGGGTATGAACTTGTCGGGAAAACGCAGGAGTTCTATTTTGGGAAGCCCGATGAACGTCTGGCGGCGACGTTCGCCGCAGCGTTCGAGAAATCGTGCCTGCAGCCGACTGTTGAACCGGAAGCGATTCCGTCTCAGATGGTGGGACGACCGGGGCGAACCGGATACGTGCCTCCGGATGTTGAAGTGCGCGATCGCAACGGGCAAGGCTTCCCGAGCGGTTCCGCGGCCCATGCTCAAGGGCGGCCACAAAATCCCGCAGCGGGCGGCTCGCAGCGTGGTTCAGGGGACGCATCGGATCCAGACTGGCCAGCCGGAATGCCCCCGTCCTCCAGCGTGGCGGGGGCGGAATCAGGCCAGCCGGCTCACTCGGGTGGACATCCTGCGATCGAGTTGCCGGAACCCGGGACATGGTCTGCGGCAGAGGGACAGAATGCGGAATCGTCGATGGCTCAGAGTCAGGCAAGCGGTCGTAAAAGCCAGGAGGATCCATTGGCGAAGTTGCTGAATCCGTTCGCGACAGGCCATAACGGTGGAGCCGGTTCCCCGCAGTCGGGAAGTGCCGGACGTTCTGGAGCCGCCCCGACGTTTACGACGATCGGTATTGAACAGCCGCTGGTGGTCAATGTCGATGCGACCGGATTCCAAGTCGGTTCAGGCCGACGGATCGAGATCCCCGATCGGCTTGATCAGGAACGGGTGCGACGCGAGATGTACGGCGCGATTGCCCAGGAGATGTCAAGTTGGGGAGCCGCTCCCGATGGAATGCACTGGAGCCCCGTGCTCGAGTATCGCGTGTTGCCAGGCGGAAACCTGATGGCGGTTTCACTGGAGCGGCTGACCGACCAGACCGGAGTTCATTCGACCACGCGTCCGATCTTCAGTGATCGTGTGAGCGGGCTCGATGAAGAAGCTCCTTTGAGATAAGGCGTCAGGCGACAATGGCAAGATCAAGACGAAACGCTGACACGCTCGAAGCAGGCTCCGATTCCTTCCTGGACATCGTCGCCAACATCGTCGGGATTCTGATCATTCTGATCGTGATCGCCGGTGTGAGAATGTCTCAGGCACCAACGATCCGCGAGTTGATTGTCGAATCGACTCCGGTGCCAGTGGAAGTGATTCTTCCCCCGTTGCCGGCTGCCTTGTCACATCGCTTCCGGCCGGAGCAAGCGACGACGGCCGCGTCGAGGCTGGAACAAATCGACGCTCCGGTCCTGGGCAGCACGGCTGTATTGAATCCGGTCTCGGTCGCAGGGACTCCGCCAATCGCAGATCTTTCGACCCTCGATCCATTGCGTCTGCGGAATCAGTCGAGGTCTCAGAGCAATCTGGCGCGGTCAGCGGAGCTCGCGAAACTGGCTGCGGAGCGGGATCGTTTGAAGACACTCATCGCAGCGAAGACGGCGGCATCGGCTGCGTACGATCAGCAGATGCACGATCTGAATCAGCGGGAGCAGCAGTTGGCTGTGCAGCGAGCCGCAATCGTGCAGCAGTTGACTCTGATGGAAAGCACGACGAAAACCAGGCGAACGATCGAGCATCAGGTGGTGCCGGTGAGTCGTGTCTCTACGGGGCAGGAATGGCACTTCGAACTGCGGGAAGGCAAGGTCGCCTACATTCCGTTGTCTGAACTGATTGATCAGGTGCGTGCGAAGGTTCAACAGCGGTTGGGGTGGATCGCCAAGTACGGTACTTACGAGAGTGTCATCGGGCCGACCGCCGGCTTCAGTATGCGATTTATCGCTGACCGGGAATCCAAATCGCTGGTCGATGAGATCACGACCAACGGCCAGGTTCGGATCGTGCTCCAGCAGTGGGAACTGGTGCCAGTTGGTGATGCGACCCGGGAAACACTGAAGGAAGCAAGTCGCGAAAACTCACTCTTTCAGATGGAATTGCAGCGAATTTCCCGGGCCGACACCATCACCTTCTGGGTGTACCCCGACAGTTTCGAACTCTACCAGGAACTGAGCCGACAGGCTCAGGCTCGCGGCTATCACGTCGCAGCCCGCCCGTTGCCACAGGGGAAGCTGATTACCGGAAGCCCGCAGGGTTCCAAGTCGCTGAGTCAGTAAGGTTCTACTGCTCTTTCGTGGTTTCCGGCAGCGGTTCGAACAGCCGACCGTGGAGTTCCTGGAGTTCTCCCGCCGGAATCTTGATCACCTTGCGGTCGTAGGTGATGAGACCGTTGATCTCCCCTTCGACATCGGTCGTTTGCGTGTAGACACCACCCGCAATGCCGCGCCGCCGGAAGTCGTTCAGCATTTCGAGCGACTGTAGATATCGTTGACGGTATTCTTCCCGGTTCTGTGGAAGACCGCCGTAGCCCCAGTTCTGGTTGTTCGGATCCCAGAGATGTCCTTCGACCGGATAGCCATGTCCACCAAACTCTCCGATCACTTTAATAAAGGGATCGAAGCGACCGTTCTGGAAGTGGAAATCGGGATGTGGGTAATTGTGATCGTCCACGATATCGCCGATCGGCCAGAAGTTGCCGCCGCTGGCAATGTTGACATGACGGGAGGGATCGCGCTCGACGGTCCACTGCCCCACTTCCATCGTCTGATGCTGTCCCCAACGCTCGTTAAAAGGCGTCCAGACTACGATTGACGGGTGATTCTCAAGATTGTCGATCATCCGCTCGAACTCTTCCATGAACTGCTCGTGATCGGCTTTCGCCCATTCGGCATCTTCAGGATTTGGTTCGAGGCGAGTCCACTTGGGTTGTTCTCCGCCGCTGACCTGGTCCTGCCAGACCAGCATGCCCAGTCGATCACAGTGATAGTAGTATCGCCGTGGTTCGACTTTGATGTGCTTGCGAATCATGTTGAAGCCAGCCGCTTGCAGATACTCGATGTCGAAGAGCATCGCTTCATCCGAGGGCGGCGTCAGCAGTCCGTCGGGCCACCAGCCCTGATCGAGCGTGCCCCAGTGGAAGATGAACTCGCCATTCAGCGTGAATCGCCAGTGGCCGGCGGCATCTTTCTTCTTGCCCACGCTGCGGATACCGGCATACGATTCGACACGGTCAACCGGAGTGCCGTCCCCATTAAGAATCGCAATCTCCAGCTGATAGAGATGAGGGCTGGAAGGCGACCACAGCCGGGGGGAATCGAGTTTGAATTCGACCGTGTTGGAACGACTCTCCTTTTTTTCGACGGGTTTATCCCCGTCGTGCACGGTCACCTGTAATTGCTCACCCTGGTGGAGGGGACGTGAGAGATCGGCCTTTACGCGGATTGTTCCGGAAGCCACATCGGTGTCGATCTTCAGGTCTTGCACATGAAGTTTCGGCACGGCTTCGAGCCAGACGGTCTGCCAGATCCCGGAGACACGGGTGTACCAGATGCCCCGGGAACTCAGAACCTGTTTGCCTCGCAGTTGAGCCGCTTCGGTATCGTCTTTAACCCGGACCAGTAGCGTATTGTTCCCTTGTCTCACAGCCGAGCTGATATCAAAACTGAAGGGATCGTTGCCGCCCTTGTGAGAGCCGACCAGGTTGTCGTTCACCCAGACGTCACACTCGTAGTCGACCGCTTCAAAGTTGAGGAGCAGACTCTGCGAGTCGATCCTTTCCGACCATTCGAACGTGCGGTGATACCAGAGGGCCTCTTCAGGATCGAGCAACCGCTGGACACCGGAAAGACGAGATTCGAGGGCATACGGAACGAGGATTTTTCCGTCCCATTCCCCGGGCACGTCCTGCTGCTTTTCATCGGTAATCGCGTAATCCCAGTGGCCGTTGAGATTGGTCCAGTTGTTTCGCGCCAACTGCGGTCGCGGGTATTCTGTCCAGGCGTTGTCCGCCGTGACTTCGCTTCCCCACTTCGTAATCAGCTCGGTCAACTTCGGCCGGGTAATCTTCTCCGGCTCTGGAAGTGTGGGAACGTGATTAGCGTCGATGACATGGACATCGATGAACTGTCCGCCCCCCGTCTGATGACAATGAACGGCCAGCAGGTTCGTCCCCTGCTTTAACGCCTCCGCCGCTTTATCCTTGAGCGGAATGACCTTGTATTCGGTCACATATCCTTTCACCTGAGCGACACGTTGACCGTTCAGAAAGACTTCGGCGTTCTCGTCGTGATGGATCAGGAGGGCCGGCGAATCCGGAATCTTCTCGAGTTCAATCTCGCGTCGCAGCCAGATGTCGGGCGAGTTCCACTCCGTTCCAATGCGTGCCCCTGGTGTGTCTGGCGTGCCGAAGCCACCCGGACCGACGGCCCAGCCACGATCGTTGAAGTCGGGCTGCATCCACCGGCGTGGAGGGGGCTGATTGAAGTTGTACTTCCAGTGCGGATCGGCGATGGTCGCCTTCTCGTCAGCCGCGAACGACGACTTGGGAAAAACGCTGCAGATCAGAAGCGTAAGCACAACGAGTGCGAGAACGGGGCGAACGACCATCCGAGGTGTCTCCGGATCTTTGCGAGTAGACATAGTAAGCTCCGGCCTAACGCCGGGAGCTTACTATGATCGTCGTCATATCAACAAACTGCAATGAACATGGGCGGCACCGTCTTGAGAATCATTGTCAGGCGGCCTGGTCTCTCAATGGCCGCTGCTTTGCGTTTCAACCGTAACAGCGAAGATGAGTGGTGCTGTATGATCGCTCCCCTTCACCAGTTCGATCTTCTCGATCATGGCCCGACGTTTCGGCGTGATCTCGATATACCGGACCTGTCCCCGTCCCACCTTAAAGGCGAGTCTGGACTTTGGCACCTCGAACAGTCCGTTGTAGTCGGCGATGTGGAGGCCGTTGATCAGTTCATGATCCTCGGTGGCTCCGTCCTTATAATGCAGTCGGACGGTCATGGAATGACCCTGCTCTCCCGGTGAGCGGGATGCCCAGCCTCCGATTCCGCCGAGGAGGTGAATCGCCTCAGCCGTGGTCTGACACGGAAGTGAAACCGATTTCGGCAGCTGCGGAGCAAACGGACCGACCGGGCCATGCAGCATGACCACATTGTTTCGAGAGCCCTCTCGAGGATCGACCAGCTGGAACGGAATCTGATTGAACTCTTTTGGCGACCAGTCACCGAAGTCGATTGTCTCGGCGGCGTTGTCACGGTTATAGAACATTCCTTGCGTGCTGAGCGTTGTTGCCACTTTGTCGAGTGTCAGCGGAACATACTTGCCGGGCGTTGTCAGATAAGTCAACAGGTCCACAAAGCCATCGTCGTCGATCGACTTTTCGAGTCCTTCGGGCATCAGCGATTTCGTCGAAGCTCGCAGCTGCTCGATGTCTTCGCGGAGGATTGAGTGCCGCTTTCCTTCAACGTCGACAATCTCGAGCGACGTCTGAGACTCAGCGGCCAGCAGACCGTTCAAAACGAGACCGTCAGCCGTGACCACCGTATACATGCGGAAGTTGGACTCGACGCTGCGGTTTGGATCGAGAATGTGTGTGAGCAGTTCCGCTTTCGGGTGAATGACCAGGCCGCTGAGATCGGGGCCGACGTTCTTGCCTTCTCCCTGGAAGGAATGGCAGATCGCGCAATTCTTCCGATAGATCTCACGTCCAAGTTCATGATCGCCCTGTTTCTCGGTCAGAGGCAGCTTCGTCTTTACGAGTTCCATGCGATCGCTCTGAATCGACTGTCCGGCTGACATGAAGACGGCCTCAGCTCGTTCACGAATCCGGCGGTTCGGATGCTCCGATAAGGCCTGTCGCTGCAGCACAGAGAGGTCCGTGGCCTGCAATATTCCCTCTTCGATCGCGGCGAGCAGCCGATTCGTGGTTGGGGCGCGGGCGAGCATTGCTCGGAGGATGGCGGATCGCTGTGACGGCGTGACTGTTTCCAACTTGGCGAGCATCAGGTCGCCGAGACCGGAGTTCTCGACCGTGCCCAGTTTCTGAATCAGCCCTTCGGACAGTTCCTGAGGCTCGAACGGAGAGATGACGTCGAGCATCCGCTGCAGAGATTGGTCGTTGCTTGCGTCGAAGGCGAGAACTCGGTCGGCCGCCTGAAGGCGGGCCGGCACCGGGAGTCGATCGTTCTCCAGTGCTTTCAGGCTGTTCTTCACCAGATCGGCGACTCGGGCATCGAGAACGTTGCTGCCCCAGCGGCGGGCCAGTTGAATGACCGCGAACTGATGCTGGGAATCAACATGATCGAACAGAGCCGAAAGCTTTCTGGACTCGTCGGGAGTCAACTCCAGCGTGTAGTCCTTTGGCCAGCCTGACACGAGCCCTTGAATGCTGGTGGCCGCCAGTTGAGGATTCGATTTGCTGAGCGCGGCGAGGAGCGGAGCGACCTGCGATTGTTCCGGCCGACTGCGGGCGAAGTGCTCGGCGACGGTCGCCAGCACCTGGGCCGCGGCTTCCGAATCTTTCCAGGTCTCCAGAGCGGCGTCGAGAAAGTTGTCTGAATGCATCGCGGCCGCACTGGTGAGTGCATCCTTCAGCCAGCGGTCCTGCAGAATACTCGTGTCGGCGCAGAGTCGGGCGAGAACTGGACCCGCTTGGGCGGTCGGGTTATCGGAAAGTGCGAGGAGAGCTGCCAGCCGAACCTGGGGTTCGGGATCACGAAGACAGGAAGAAGCCAGAATCGCGGCTGAGCCTTCGGACGAGACCGGCAGAACCCGAAGAGCATTGAGCCGGACACCAGCCGATGGATGAGACAAGGCCTTCTGCACTGCCGCGAGAACCTTAGAGTCGTCCGTATTGATCAACTCAAGTCCCGACAGGACGTGCAGGGCATGAATCGCTGCTGCGTTGAGTCCGATGGCGTCCGTTGATTCGTCTTCAAGCAGGCGGATGAGTTCGGGCGTGGCATCTGTGGCATTTCGCTCAATGAGTAACCGCTGCGCCTGCAGACGGACCAGCATTGTGGGATCGGTCAGGCCGGCGACGAGGTCCGCGATTGTGCTTCGGCTGCTCAACACGGTCGGCTTCGTCTCATCGGCTGCGACCCGATAGATGCGACCGAACTTCTTGTCGCGAAGATCAGTGAGATAAGCGTTTCCCGGTCCGGTTTCGAAGCCGTGCGGCGTGGGGTTGTGCTGGACAATGTAGTTGTACCAGTCGAGGACCCAGACGTTTCCATCCGGACCGACCTCGGCGAGGATAGGCGCGGTCCATTCATCGTCGCTGGCAAGAAGGTTGCCTGGATTATGCGAAGTGAAGCCGGCTCCATTGGGTTCCAGAACGAACGCCCCGACCAGATGGCCGGTGGGACCACAGACGAACGCCGTGCGATTCCACCACTGTTGAGGGTAAGCTCGGGCGGTGTAGATTGCATGCCCTGCTCCGGCGGTGTAACCGCCGTGATGGTCGACCTGCCGCACCTTGTCGGTGATTGGCCGGAACATGTGCGTATCGGAGATCATTTCGAGCGTTCGTGGAGCCCAGCCGAGAACGCGTTCGTAGTAACGATTGGCGATCGGCATGAATACGCTCGGATTGCGATTGGCGGTCGAACCGAAAATAAGTCCTTCCTCAGTAATGCCCAGCCCCCACGTGTTGTTGTTCGTCGAGCGCACGAACTCCAGCTGTTCGACGCGGGGAGGATCGGTTTGAGAGAGTTTGAATCGGAAGAAGCCCATTCGGAATGATTGCTGTTTCTCTCCGTTAATAACCGGGGCGGAGTTGTTGTAACCCTGCATCGCCCAAATCCAGTTGTCGAGACCGTAGCGAAAATTGCTCACGCCGCCGTGCGTGTCGCCCATCTCCCAGCCGGAGATCAGCACGAGTTTCTGATCGGCCTTGTCGTCTCCACTTGTGTCTTTGAGAAAGAGCGTTTCCCGGCCCGACTGGACCACGGCTCCACCCCGATGGAAGGTGATCGCCGTGGGAATGTTCAATCCGTCGGCGAAAAGCGTGAACTTGTCGGCCCGGCCATCGCCATCACTGTCTTCGCAGATACGGATATGATCGCGGCCCTGGTTGTTCGGCGCCAGATCATGAGGGTAGTCGACCGTTTCGCAAACCCAGAGTCGGCCCCGTTCGTCCCAGTTCATCGCGATCGGTTTTCCGCCCAGGTCTGTCTCATCGACGAACAGTTCCGGCTTGAGACCGACCGGCGTCGAAAGATGTTGCTGCGACTTGTCGGTCGGCAGCGGCTTTTGCATGAGTCGCTGGGTTTCCCCGCTTCCGGCCCGGTAGTCAGGAATCTTCGGGCCAACATCAACGTAGTCAAACTCAGGAGCCTCTTCGGAAATCTCAGTCATCTTCGGGAGAGTGAACGGTTCGCGTTCTTCGGCGCTCCGGTAGCTTCCCGCAACGGCCGGGTCGCCGCCGCAGGACCAGCGGATGCCGCGCTCCACCAGATTCTGAAACCCGGGGTGAGTCCACGTGCGTTGATCATGTCCCCAGGCGGTGTAGAACACGCGGCCTTCCCCATGTTTTCGGACCCAGGTCCAGGGTTCCCGCTCGTTCCCTTCGGCCTGCGGCTCGCCTGTGCGGTATTCGAGAACGGTCCGACCTTCCTCGTGATGGCGATGATGAACATAGCTCTCGTCCCAACTGGCGAACGGAGTAAAACCCGCGAGGATGGAATGCTTGGAATCGGCCAGACTGGTGCGAATCGTCCCCGCTCCATGGTGCTTGAATTGCGCCCCGATCAGATTCACGATTCGATCGTCGTTGCGGAAACAGTAGGTCGCGCAATGCAGCGGGATGAAACCATGGCCTGAAGCGACGTAATCGAGCAACGCATTGGCCTGATCTTTGCCGATCGAGTCGATGTTGGCGTAGAGGAGGAGACCGTCGTATTGATCGAGAATCTCCGCCTGGAGCATGTTCGGATCATCTCCATACTCGAGAACGATTCCACGCTCTTTGAAGACGTCGGCCACATCGTTGTAACGAGCACGTGGCTGATGATGGCCACTGTCGCCCAGAAAGAGAATCTTGAGCGACTCGGCCTCGGCTTCGCGGAAGTCCGCGAGCGAGAGCAGCAGTGCCGGAAGTACGACGAGGCGAATGAGTCGGTTCATTGGAACTCACAATGAAAGAGTATGAGAACGGTGTGCTCGGCCGGGGACGAACACTGCGATGCCAAGAAGATGCGGGCGCGAACGGCCCTGTTCGTCCGCCCTTACGGACGACGAAGCTCGCTGGACCGCCTGCGAACGACGACCAGATTACGTTGAAGCCAGTATGATCAGCGATGTCCCGCGATCACTCGAGTGTGAAGTCCGGCAGTAAGACCTTCTCTCCTCCCTTGACCGCTGACTCATGAGCGCAGAGTCCGACGCATGTCCAGTTGGCACTTGTCACGGCATTGGGACGAGGGTCGCGATCCTCCCGAAGCGCGGAGAGGAACTCGTGAACCATGTGTGGGTGCGAACCTCCATGTCCGCCCCCCTGCACAAAGGAAAGATGACCGGCGTCGTGAATCTCGGCCGGCTGAGTAAAGCGTCGAATCGGTTCCGGAAGCAGATGGGCGAAGTCGGGGACTTCGATCTTGCTCGGGATCTCGTTCTCCGGTTTCTTGGCTGTGTGAAGTACGTGTGGTTCGTTCTCGATGAGCGTCCACTCAAAACTCTTCTTCGTGCCGTAAACATCGAAGCTCTCCCGATACTGCCGGGCGACGTCGTACAGGAAACGCCAGATATGGGCGACGACATCGCTATTCTGCAGCTTGATGTGACAGCTCTCGACCGCGAATCGGTTGCCCGACTTCTCGGCGATATCGTCGCGAACGGCACCCGAACCGAAACAGCTGACATACTCGGCTCGTGAGTCCATCAGACCAAGACACGGGCTGACGACGTGCGTGGCGTAATGCATCGGGATCATTTTCTCCCAATAACTCGGCCAGCCGTCCATGTCCTGAGGATGTGAGGCTGCCAGATGCTGGATCTTGCCAAGTTCCCCTTTCTCATACAGATCTTTAATGAACAGGAACTCGCGGCTGTAGACCACGGTCTCGGCCATCATGTATTTCAGACCGGTCTGTTTGACTTTCTCGACGACCTGCCGGCACTCGTCGATGGTGGTCGCCATCGGGACGGTGCACATCACATGTTTGCCGGCATCAAGGGCGGCCAGCGACATCCACGCGTGATCGGCAATCGGGCTGTTGATATGCACGAAGTCTACATTGGGGTCAGCGAGGACCTCTTCGTAACTTGTGTATCGCTTTTCGATTTCGAACTGGTCGCCGACCTTGTTGAGTTCCTCGACATTGCGACGGCAGATGGCGTACGGGTTAGCATCGGGGTGAGCGCGGTAGATCGAAAGGAACTCGGTACCGAATCCGAGTCCGATGACCGCAACATTGAACGGCTTCGACATGGAGGTGTCCTTCGCTGATATTCAAACTGAGAGCCGTCCGCAAACGGCGTGATGACAAGAGGTGTTCTTTGAAGTTGAGCCTATTTTGACTTTGCATAAGCCAGTGTCTATGAGATATTACGCAAAACTCTTGAGATAAATTACATGGGCGTCGGAGTCGACATGGCGGAGAGTCGCAGCGTTGCACTATTGATCGAGTCGTCGAACGCCTATGCGCGGGGGTTACTCTCGGGGGTCATCGCCTACATCCGGCAGTTCGCGGACTGGTCGATTTATCTGCCGGAACAGGAGCGGGGGGCGACGCCGCCGCGCTGGCTGGCCAACTGGAAAGGAGACGGGCTGCTCGCGCGCATCGAGACCGATGAGATCGCCCGAGCCGTGAAACGGACGAAGCGGCCGGTCGTCGACCTCAGTGCGGCCCGATATCTGAAGGACATCCCATGGGTGGAAACAGACGACCGCTCCATCGCCCGGCTGGCCGTTGATCACTTCCTGACGCGTGGCTTTCAACATCTCGCCTATTGCGGAGATCCCGGTTTTCAGTGGTCGGTTCTACGCTGTGAGGAATTTGTCCGAGGCATCGAACAGGCGGGCCAGGCGTGTCACGTGCATCAGTCAATCCCGCGGTATGATGGCCGATACTCGTGGAATCGGGAGAAGCGACGCCTCGCGCGGTGGGTGCAACAGCTGCCGAAGCCCGTGGCCATCTTCGCCTGCTACGACATCAAGGCTCAGCAGCTGCTCGATGTCTGCCATGAACTCGACATCGTGGTGCCCGAACAGGTTGCAGTGCTCGGCGTGGATAATGATGCCCTGCTGTGCGAACTCTGTAATCCGCCGTTGTCGAGCATTATTCCGAACGCTCATCAGGCGGGTTTTCAGGCTGCGGCCCTGCTCGATCGCATCATGAGTGGCGACCTCGTGCCGAATGATGCTTTGCTGATAGAACCCCTCGGCGTGCAGACCCGACAGTCGACCGATCTGCTGGCGATTGATGATCCCGATGTGGCGCGAGCGTTTCGATTTATCCGGGAGTCGGCCACTCAGAACATCCGTGTGCGGGATGTCCTGGAGAAAGTGCCGCTCTCACGCCGGGCTCTCGAGCATCGCTTTCTAAAATATCTCGGCCGGACGCCCCATCAGGAGATTCAGCGGCAACGGGTGATCAAAGTGAAGGAGCTCCTGGGGCAGACAACGATGACGCTCTCCCAGATCGCGATTCAGACTGGATACGAACATCCTGAGTATCTCTCGGTCGCTTTCAAACGAGAGACGGGTGAAACGCCACGCGCCTTCCGCCGCCGCGTGGGGAACTCGATTCGGTGGCCCGAGGATCCTTAGTGAGGTTCTGGCGTGGATGGCCCTTTCTAAAGGTGGTGCAGCCGGTTTTGACCGAGGAAGCAGGATTTTCGGAGCGAAAAGCACCGATAGATTTCTTACGACGTCTGTTGATTCCGCCGGTCCAGTCGAGCGGGAACAGAGGGGGCAGTTGCGGAAGTCGGGGTTGACTCGTTGGTTAGGTCAGGATATCGTTAAATATCCCCACTTGCCGATGCGTTGCCCTGAGGTTCACCACCTTTTCACGTTAAACGCCGCATCGGACCCGCTTGCAGACGCCCGAGGCAGCGGCCTCGGCTCTTCCAAATTGTTCCATTCAGCGGAGTTTCTGTACGAATGAGGCTGCAATACCTCCTCTTGCTCGCCCTCGTTGCGCTGGGAACGGTGCTTTTGCCGCAGTTGCAACTGGCCGAAGACACAGCGGAAGAGGCAGTCGTCGAATCTGCGGCGGAAGTCGATGATTTCCCGCAGCCGCGAACCAGTCCTTCGGAACGTCACCTGTCACCGATGCCGGCTGAGCGGGCCGCTGATTCGATGGAGCTCCCAGACGGATTCAAAGCAACCGTCTTTGCGGCGGAGCCCGATGTTTCCAATCCCATCGCCATGGCCTGGGACGACAGCGGTCGCTTGTGGGTGGCCGAGAACTATACCTACGCGGAACGGAGCCAGCGGTTCGATCTCTCGCTGCGCGATCGCGTGCTGATTTTTGCCGACAGCGACAACGATGGCCACGCCGACAGTCGCACCGTCTTTACCGACGACGTTCAAATGCTGACAAGTGTCGAGGTTGGCCGGGGCGGCGTCTGGCTGATGTGTCCGCCGGCTCTGCTCTTCATTCCTGACGCCAATGGCGATGACGTTCCCGATGGTCCGCCCGTCGTCATGCTCGATGGCTTCGACGTCGCCAGGAACAACTACCACAACTTCGCTAACGGGCTTCGCTGGGGCCCCGATGGCTGGCTTTACGGACGCTGCGGACATTCCTGCCCCGGTCTGCTTGGAACCCCGGGCACTCCGGAGGAAGAGCGAGTTCCCATTGATGGCGGCATCTGGCGATTTCATCCGGAACGAAAAATTGTCGAAGTCCTCTGTCATGGCACGACCAATCCTTGGGGACACGACTGGGATGAGAATGGCGAACTGTTCTTCATCAACACGGTCATTGGGCATCTCTGGCACATGCTACCCGGTTCTCATTTCAAAGAGCCAATCGGCGAAAGTCAGAACCGGGCCGTTTATGAGCGGATGGACATGATCGCCGATCATTATCATTTCGATACAAGCGGCAGCTGGACCGAGAGTCGCGATGGAGCGGCCGATGATCTCGGCGGAGGTCATGCCCATTCCGGAATGCTGATTCATCAATCCGAGCATTGGCCGGCGAAGTATCGTGGTCGTCTGATGACGCTGAACTTTCACGGTCGTCGGGCCAACGTCGAACGGCTGGAACGCACTCAAACTGGGTATGTCGGTCGTCACGAACCCGATTTTCTTCAGTCTCAGGATCCGTTTTTCCGCGGAATCGATCTTTCTCAGGGACCGGACGGCAGTCTGTTCGTGATTGACTGGAGTGACACCGGCGAATGCCACGATCACACCGGCGTGCATCGGGAGAGCGGACGGATCTTCAAGATCAGCTATCAGGAGCCGCCAGAGCCCGGCGAAGTCTTCAAGCCGGCCTGCCTTCAGGGCGAGGGTGATCTTCAACAGCTGTGGACCGACTATCAATACGGCCGTATGTCCTACGGATCGTTACGGAAACTGGCCCGTCATTCCGATGAACATGTTCGTGTCTGGGCGATTCGGCTGCTGACCGATTTCTGGCCGCTCGATACGTTGTTCGGGCCGTTGGATTCTTTCGAGTATCCTGATGATCCAAAGACAATCAAATTGTTGATCCGCATGGGCCGTGATGATCCTTCGGGACTTGTGCATCGAATCCTCGCGTCGACACTGCAGCGAATGCCGGTCGAGAACCGCACGGCACTCGCCATCGAACTGGTCAAACGCGAGGAGTACGCCGATGAGCATCAACTGGCGCTGCTGACATGGTACGGACTGATTCCTGTCGCCCAGCAACGGCCGGAAGATATCATTGAGGTTGCTGGCCAGTGTCAATGGCCTTCCCTGCACTATTCAATCGCCCGCCATGTCACTACGCAAATTGATGATGAGCCGGAGTTGCTGGATCGTTTACTCTCCATCGCCGGGAGATTCTCGAAGTCTTCCCAGGAGCAGATTGTGCGGGGAATCGACGATGCTCTCCGAGGTCGTCGTTCGGCGCCAATGCCCGCCAGCTGGCCGACTTTCACCGAACTGCAGGGACCGAAGGCACTCGACGATACGACGCGTGATCTCAGCATCATGTTCGGCGACGAGCGTGCGCTGGCCGCGGTCAGGCGGATCGCGGTCGATACTGAGGCTCAATTAGAGGCTCGGCAAAAGGCGCTGGGAATTCTGATCGAGATGCGTCCCCACGATCTGCGGGAAATCTGCGAGTCACTGATGAATGATCAGACGCTGAATGTGACGGCTGCACGAGGGCTCGGCTTGTTCGATGATCCTGAGATTGGCGTGAAGCTGGCCAGCAGCTACATGCATTTCGCGCCGCATCATCGCCCGTCCATCATTGAAACGCTGGCCTCTCGGGCCAGTTTCGCGGGGGCCTTGCTGGAAGCCATCGCCGACGAACAGGGAACGATTCCACGAACCGATGTGACCGCGGTGCACGCCCGGCAGATTCAGAGTTTGGGAAATGAATCACTGACGCAGCGGCTGAGCGAAGTCTGGGGAGAGCTGCGAGAGTCATCCGGAGAGCGTCGGAAGATGATTGAAACGCTCAAGGGCCAGCTGACCGAACAGACATTGCACGCGGCCGATCTTTCCGCCGGGCGAACACTGTTCAATAAAACCTGTTCACAGTGCCATCTCCTTTACGGAGAAGGAAACAAGGTTGGTCCCGATCTGACCGGCTCCCAGCGCGCGAATCTGGATTACCTGCTGGAGAATATTCTGGACCCCAGTGCCGTCGTCAGTAAGGACTATCAGATGACGATCATCGTGACCGTCGACGGGCGGGTTCTCAATGGTCTGGTTCTCACTGAGAACGAGCAGGCACTGACGCTTCGAACGGCGACCGAAGAAGTCACGGTGAATCGGGACGACATCGAGGACCAGCAGCAGACTCCGCTCTCAGCCATGCCCGATGGTCTGCTCCAGAACCTCAGCGAAGAACAGACGCGGGATCTGATTGCCTACCTCATGCATCCCCGGCAGGTCCCGCTTCCCGCGACGGGCGATGAACAGGTCACGCTGGAGTAGACCTGGCGTTCCCGTCCGGTCGACCCACAGATCACCATCCTGGCTCGATGGATCGCGTCCGTCTCCGTGCTGCAGGTGCTTCCTTCCTGCAGCCTCGCTGCTCGTGCTAATGATCGCGCAGCGCCTCTCGGTGGGAGAGTGATCGAACGTTGCTGATATCAAAGATCCGGAATCCATGAGAGCCTGCTGAGAACCCTCGGTTTGGGGGGTAGTCGGACCTCTGGATCAGCGATACACTCGAAGCATGAAGGTTCAATGACCTTCTCCTCGGGCTCCTGTTTGCCTTCCTGTTTGTGTTTGCCGTGTGCCGACCTGGTATACTTCGTATCCCTCTGCCGATTGCGACGATCCCTTGCGTAAAACGACGCCTTCTCTGCTCTACCTGGCGATTGCTTCGTCTTCCGCCGCCGTGCTTCTGGCGGACCTGTTTACACCTCTCGGACTGACCGTCTGGGTGTTCTATCTGGTCCCCGTCGGACTCACGCTTCTTTCCTGGAGACCTCAGCTCCCATTGATGGTCGCCCTCGCGACGACGGCCTTCATGGTTTGCACGCTGTTCACGGATGCTCCTGGCGTCGATCGGGTTGTCGCGCAGATCAATCGTGGCTTCGGCATGATCACGATCTGGGCCATGGCGACGGTCTCGTGGCTCTTCATTAAGAACAAGCGTGCAATCGATCTCGAGCGGTGGCTGCAACTCGGGCAAACCCGGTTAAGCAAAGCAATGAGCGGTGACCAGCGGCTGACTCAGCTGGGAGAAAGTATTCTCCGCCATCTGGCGGATTACGGCGGAATGACTGTCGGCGCGTGCTTCGCCCGGGAAGGAGACGGATTCGATCGGGTCGCCACATATGGCATTCCCGCGAACAATTCCGTTCCGACTCGTTTCGGTCTGAAAGACGGTCTCTTGGGCCAGGCGGTTCGTGATGAGCGAATCTTTCTTCTGAACGAAGTCCCCGATGGTTATCTCACTTTCGGATCGGCCATGGGGGAATCGAAGCCGCGTCATCTGATGATCTGCCCGGCAATTGCTGACAATGTTGTGGTGGCTGTGCTGGAAGTCGGCTTCCTGGAGACTCCCGATGAGTCTTCTGAACTTCTTCTGAAGCGAGTTTCTGAGTCGATCGCGTTGGCATTTCGATCGGCGAATTATCGGGCTCATCTGCAAACTCTGCTGGAAGAAACACAACGGCAAAGCGAAGAGCTGCAGACGCAAAGCGAGGAACTGCGGGTCGCGAATGAAGAACTTGAAGAACAAGGCAACGCACTGAAGGAAACAGCCACTCGACTCGAGCTGCAGCAGGCCGAACTTGAGCAGTCCAATACACAGCTCGAAGAACAGACGCAACTTCTTGAAGCACAGAAGGATGATCTGGAACGGGCCCAGAAGTCGCTTGAACAGCAGACTCGCGAGCTCGAACAGTCCAGTCAGTACAAGTCGGAGTTCCTGGCGAACATGTCCCACGAGCTGCGGACGCCCCTGAACTCCTCGCTGATTCTGGCCAAACTGCTGGCCGATAACACCGATGGCAATCTGACCGAGGAACAGGTCAAATTCGCCAGGACAATTCTCTCCTCTGGAAACGATCTGCTCAATCTGATCAGCGATATTCTCGATCTCTCAAAGATCGAAGCCGGACAGATGCAGGTGCGGCCCGAAGAACTCAGGCTGCGACCACTCCTGGAGGATGTCGGGCGCGGGCTGCAGCCTCTGGCGGATGAGAAGAGTCTGGAATTCGAGCTGATCATTGATGAAGCTTGTCCCTCGGAGATCGAAACGGATGGTCAGCGACTCGAACAGATTCTCAAGAACCTGATGTCGAACGCCATCAAGTTCACGGAGACTGGAAGTGTAAAACTCAAGGTTTCCCCGGCTGGCCAGGACAAGCTCGCCTTCGCCGTGACGGACACCGGCATGGGAATTTCCGACGAACAGCAGGCCGTCATCTTCGAAGCTTTCCGGCAGGCGGACAGCACTTCACACCGCAAGCATGGTGGCACGGGGCTGGGGCTGTCGATCTCTCGCGAGCTGGCTCAACTTTTGGGAGGCGATATTGAACTCGACAGTGAGCTCGGCAAGGGCAGCACATTCACATTGACAATTCCGCTCGCGTATCAGCCTGGGCAACCGGACGAGCGGTCACCACGGAAAACAGAGCGGCCGGCTCAAGTCTCCGGACGTCAGCCGGCTGTGGTGGCAACAGTCAATTCGCAAAAGGACCGGAAGACGCAGACCGATCGGCCTCGGCGAGCCGATGACGATCGGGAACGGCTCTCCGTCGGGGATCGCATTCTGCTGGTTGTCGAAGATGACCAGAAGTTTTCTCGTATTCTGTACGATCTCGCGCATGAAAGCGAATTCCAGTGTCTGATTGCCCACACGGCTGAGGACGCGGTCGCCATGGCTCAGCAATACCAGCCCAGCGCTGTCGTTCTCGATGTTGGCCTCCCGGATCATTCCGGGCTCTCGGTTCTCGATCGTCTGAAGAATGACGCCCGCACGCGGCACATTCCTGTGCATGTGATTTCCGGCAACGATTACATGGAATCGGCGATGTCGATGGGAGCGGTCGGCTTCATGCTCAAGCCGGTTCCCCGGGACGAGCTGGTTTCCGTATTGCAGAACTTTGAGACGCGATTGTCCCAGCGCATGCGTCGGGTCCTGGTTGTGGAAGACGATCCGGTTCAGCTGGAAAGCCTTCATGCCCTGCTGCGGTCGGAAGTGGTCGAGACGATCGGGGCGCAGAGTGCCTCCGAATGCCTTGAGAAACTGAAAGCCGAAACCTTTGACTGCATGGTGCTCGATCTGACCCTGCCCGATGCATCGGGGTACTCCCTGCTCGAAACCCTGAGCCAGGAAGACGATTATTCATTCCCGCCCGTGATCGTCTACACGGGGCGTGATCTCTCCGTCGAACAGGAGCAGCAGCTCAGACGATACTCGAAGTCGATCATCATCAAGGGCGCGAAATCTCCAGAGCGTCTGCTCGACGAAGTCACGCTCTTTCTCCATCAGGTTGTCTCCGAACTGCCGGTCGAACAGCAGCGAATGATCGAGCAGGCCCGCCGCCGTGATTCCGCTCTTGAGAATCGTCATATTTTGGTTGTCGAAGACGACGTTCGCAATATTTTCGCACTGACAAGCATCCTCGAACCTTCTGGAGCAAAGTTGCAGATCGCCCGCAACGGTCGCGAAGCAGTGGAAGCGATCGATAAATGCATCGCCGATCCCTCGGCTCGTATCGAGTTGGTTCTGATGGATGTAATGATGCCGGAGATGGACGGGATTGCCGCCACGAAGGCCATTCGAGAACGTCCCGAATGTAAGCGGTTGCCGATCATCATGCTGACGGCGAAGGCGATGAAGGACGATCAGCAGACCTGCCTCGATGCCGGTGCCAACGACTATCTCGCCAAGCCGCTCGATGTCGAGAAGCTGCTGTCGCTGATTCGTGTCTGGATGCCGCGGCAGGGAGCGGGACTGTGACCGATCGCATCATCGATCTTGAGATCAAGCTTCTGCTGGAAGCGGTCTTCGAGCAGTTTCACTACGACTTTCGTGGTTACTCGATGGCATCGATCAAGCGAAGATTGCGTCAGGCGCTGACGCACTTTCGTTGCGAGACCGTTTCCCAGCTTCAGGGCCGAGTGCTTCACGAAGCCGATGCATTCCCGCAGCTGCTTTCCTATCTCACCGTTCAGGTCAGCGAACTCTTCCGGGATCCGACGTACTTCAAAGCGTTGCGCGAACAGGTGCTGCCGCATCTGCGGACCTATCCCTCGTTGAAGATCTGGGTCGCTGGCTGCGGTGACGGTGAAGAAGTCTACTCGCTGGCGATCATGCTTCGTGAAGAGGGACTGGAAGATCGAACGCTCATCTATGGCACCGATGTCAATCCGAAAGCGCTGAGGAAAGCAGAAGCGGGCGTTTATGCGGTCGATCGAATTCCGCTTTTCACGAGGAATCACCAGCTGGCCGGAGGAAAGTCTTCACTTTCCGATTACTATACTGCTGCCTACGGGGGAGCTGCCTTTGACAAGAGCCTGACCCGAAACGTTGTCTTCTCGGACCACAGCCTGGTCTCCGATGCCGTCTTCGCGGAGATGCATCTGATTTCGTGTCGGAATGTTCTGATCTATTTCGACAGGCAGCTTCAGAATCGAGCCGTGGAGCTGATGAAAGAATCGCTGATTCGCAGAGGATTTTTGGGGCTGGGATCTCGGGAAACCTTGAGGTTCACCGAGCACGCCGAGGCATTCACGGATTTTGCAAAGGACGTACGAATCTATCAGAAGCGGGGAGATCAATGAACAGACGGTCTTACGAGGCTGTAGTCATTGGCGCATCGAGTGGCGCGATCGAAGCGATCAATACGATCCTTCCCCGACTCCCGGAAGTTTTCCGGCTGCCCGTGTTGATTGTTGTTCATCTTCCCCCTGACCATCTCAGTACTTTGCCGGAGCTTTTTCAGACGCGTTGCGTCTTGCCGGTCAAAGAGGCCGAGGACACCGAATCCATCCAGCCGGGAATGATTTACATCGCACCGCCCGATTATCACGTGCTCGTGGAAGCGGATGGGAGAATCTCGCTTTCCAGCGAAGAGCCGGTACAGTATTCTCGCCCATCGATTGACGTATTATTTGAGACAGCCGCCGATGCATATCAAGCGGCATTGATTGGTATTGTATTGACAGGCGCGAATAGCGACGGCGCAAGTGGACTGCGCGAGATCTGGAAAACGGGAGGAACGCCCATCGTGCAGTCTCCTGCCGAGGCGCAGGCTCCGCTCATGCCCGAATCCGCCTTGGCACACTGCCCTGCAGCCCGAGTGATGACGTTGAACCAGATTGCCAGTTTCCTGATCGATGAAGGAGGGAGCAATGACTGACCCCTCTGTTCCACCCGTTCATTATCTGATGGTCGACGACCGGGAAGAGAACCTGATTGCTCTCGAAGCGGTGCTCCGTCGTGAAGAACTGAAGCTGATTCGCGCCCGATCGGGAGCCGAAGCACTGGAGGCGATGCTCGAATACGATTTCGCATTGGCGCTGATTGATGTTCAGATGCCTGAAATGAATGGTTTTGAGCTCGCCGAACTGATGCGCGGGACAGAGCGAACGAAGCGAATCCCGATTATCTTTCTGACTGCGGCTGGTGACGACAAACAGCGACGGTTTCAAGGCTACGAAACCGGAGCGGTCGACTTTCTGCACAAGCCAATTGAACCCGACATCCTCAAGAGCAAAGCCGAAGTGTTCTTCGAACTGTATCGGCAGCGGGAGGAAGTTTCCCGGCAACGCGATGAACTCAAGACGCTGCTCGAAGAGAACTCCCGGCTGCTCGATCAGACCCGACAATACACCGACGCCCTGAAAAAGGCCGACCGCAGGAAAGATGAGTTCCTGGCGACACTAGCTCATGAACTTCGCAATCCGCTGGCGCCCATTCTCAATGCGGTGCACCTCGTTCGATGGGGAAATCTGGAACCGTCCGAATACGTCGAGGTTCACGAGATCGTTGAGCGTCAGGTCCAGCATATGGTGCGGCTCATCGACGATCTCCTTGATCTCAGCCGGATTACGCGCGACAAGATCGAACTGCGTCGTGAAGTCGTCCCCCTTCAGGATGTCGCACGGAATGCTGTCGAGACCAGCTCGCCACTTGTGGAGTCCAACAAGCATCAACTCACAGTCGATCTGCCACCGCAGCCCCTGTTCGTGGAGGGTGACGCCGTGCGTCTTGCCCAGGTCATCTCCAATCTCTTGAACAACGCTGCGAAGTACACACCGGAAGGCGGACAAATCGATTTGCTCGTCAGTTCGACAGGGCACATGGCGACCGTATCCGTTCGCGACAACGGCGTGGGCATCCCCGCTGAAATGCTGGTCGATGTGTTCGGGATGTTCACCCAGGTCAGCCAGCATCTTCCTCGATCTCAAGGGGGCCTGGGAATCGGTCTGACGCTTGTTAAGCGACTGGTTGAGATGCACAACGGCCGAATCGAGGCCCGCAGCGAGGGAGAAGGTGAAGGGACGGAGTTCATCGTGTTCCTTCCGCTGGCTTCTTCGGAGTCGGCAGACCAGGAGCAGATCAGCGTCGGTGAGACACGCGGTCAGTCTTCGCCAATGAATAGCTCGACCTGAGCGCATGACGATGTCCCGGGCTTTATTTTTCCGATGGGTTTGCCACGTGGGACCGAACGTGGATAAAGTGACGAAGCAATAGACAGACCGTGCTCGCTCGACTCCTCTGAAATGCTTAATTCTTTCGGGACCGGCAGATGAACAACCTCGCCGTCGAACGATGTGAAGTTTCTGAGACCACAGCAACTTCTCCGTCGAAACATGATTCCCTGCTGCGTGGACTGGTGATTCCCGCGTGTCCACTTGCGTTGACAGCCGAGCGGCAACTCAACGAGCAGCGTCAACGGGCGCTCATTCGCTATTACGCGGAGGCGGGGGCAGGCGGGCTGGCGATCTGTGTTCATACCACCCAGTTCGAAGTGCGCGATCCTGCCATCGGACTGTATCAGCCGCTCCTTGAAGTCGTCGCCGATGAACTGAATCAACTCGAAGCGACTTCCGGACGCTCCTTTTACCGCGTCGCCGGGGTGTGCGGCCTCACTTCTCAGGCTCTGGCTGAGGCACAGTCCGCTGCGGACCTCGGTTACGATGCCGCCCTGCTCAACCTGGGTGGACTGAAGGGGCAGAGTGTCGAAGAACTGTTGAACCATTGTCGGACCATCGCCAGCACAATTCCGATCTTCGGGTTCTACCTGCAGGAAGCATGTGGCGGACGTCCCCTGCCCTTCGAATTCTGGAAAGGGCTCTGCGAACTTCCTGAACTCGTGGGGATCAAGATTGCCTGCTTCAATCGCTATCAGACACTCGATGTGCTTCGAGCGGTCGCAGCTTCGGGCCGGGACGATATCGCTCTCTATACCGGGAACGATGATAATATCGTCGCTGATCTGCTGACCCCTTATCGCTTCGAGATCGACGGGCGGCTGGTCGAACTGCAGATTACCGGAGGACTGCTCGGTCAATGGGCGGTCTGGACACGGCGGGCAGTCGAGTTGTTGAATCGCTGCCGAGTGATCCGGGAGTCGGGGATGCCGATACCTCGCGATTTGCTGCGCCTGGGCGCGGAACTCACCGATGCCAATCAGGCCATTTTCGACGCCACTCATGGCTTTCAGGGATGCGTACCCGGCATTCACTATGTACTCGTCCGGCAGGGATTGCTCGAAGGAAACTGGCTGCTTGACCCGGATGCCGGGTTGAGTCCGGGGCAGGCCGGAGAGATCGAACGGATCTGTCATGGGTATGCTCATCTGTCGGACGATAACTTCGTTCGCGGTCGACTCGACGACTGGCTCGTTTGAGCTCCACACGTACAGGCAACGACCATGGTGAATCCTTTCCACGATGCTGAAGAACTGGACGAGTTCATCACTCGTCCCACGCCACGAGTGATCGACACACTCTCGACTGCTCCCGAACATTTCGCTGTTCTCGGGGCGGGTGGCAAGATGGGTTATCACGTGACTCGGATGTTGAGCCGAGCCTTACAGGCCGCCGGGCGTAGCGATCGAATCTATGCGGTCTCGCGATTCGGCGATGAAGCAGCTCGCCAGCGTTTCGAAGAATCTGGCGTTGAGACCATCAGTGCCGATCTCACCGAACGATCCGAAGTCGACGGTCTGCCCGACGCGGGAAATGTGATTTTTCTCGCCGGGATCAAGTTCGGGACCAGCAACGATCCTGATCTGCTTCAACGATTCAACATTCTGATGCCGGCGCTGGTCGCCGAACGCTTCCGCGCGTCACGGATCACGGCGCTCTCCACCGGGAATGTTTACTCCTACGTTCACAACGAATCCGGCGGCGCTACGGAGAAAGATCCAGCGGAACCGGTCGGCGAGTATGGCAAGTCCTGTCTCGGTCGCGAGCAGGCGTTCGTCAATGCTTCGCAGAAGTTTGGAACGCCCTGCTGTATTCTCAGGCTCAACTACTCGGTGGCGCTGCGATACGGTGTGCCAACTGATATCGGCGTAAAGATTCGAACAGGACAACCGGTGGACCTGGAGATGGGGTACGTCAACCTCATCTGGCAGGGAGACGCGGTCGATCACATCCTGCAGTCCCTGAGCCATGCGACTTCGCCGGCACAGATTCTGAATATCACCGGACGGGAGACGATCAGCGTGCGCTGGCTCGCCGAGCAGTTCGCCAGACGCTTCAACGTCACGCCACAATTTTCGGGAGCAGAAGCCGAGAACGCTCTATTGAGCAACGCCAGCCGGTCGCACGAGCTCTTCGGTTCACCGCGGGTGCGTGTCAATGACATCGTCGACTGGACGGCTGCGTGGATCGAAGCGGACCAGGAACTGCTCAACAAGCCGACGCACTTCGAAACCCGCTCGGGGGCCTTCTGATCCGACCACCCAAGTAGATTCCACGGCCCGGTGAACCGCCCGGCGGGCATTGGTCAGGTTGTCGCGACAGTTCGTCGATGGATCAGCGAGTAGACGCAGGGAACGAGGACCAGCGTCAGCACGGTGGACACAATCATGCCGCCGAGGAGAGCCCGCGCCAGCGGAATCATCGCTTCATTGCCAGGGGCGAGTTGGAACGACAACGGAAGCATCGATGCGACCAGGGTCAGCGAGGTCATCAGGATGGGCCGCAGGCGGATCTGAGCGGCCGACATCGCGGCATCCCGTCCAGAGAGCCCTTCCTCACGCCGCCGGTTGGCGAACTCGACCAGCAGGATCGAATTGTTGACCACCACGCCGATCATCATCAGCGTACCCATCAGCGACTGGATGTTGAGGTATGTGTTCGTCAGGTACAGCACGGCAAGCACTCCGCCGAGTCCAAGTGGAACAGCGAGCATGATAATCAGGGGATCCAGGAACGATTTGAACTGGGCCATCAGCACCAGGTACACCAGGATTCCCGCCACGACAAGCCCGGTTCCCAGCAGGCTCATTCCGGACTTCATCGTTTCCACTGGTCCACGAATTGAAGTCGTGACGCCGGGAGCGAACTCGATTTCGGAGAGGGCCCGCTCGACGTCCCGGGCAACCGATCCGACATCGCGACCGGTAACGTTCACATGGACATCATTCACGCGAGCGATGTTGTAGTGCGAGATCTCCCCCGGGATGGTCACTCGCTTCACGGTCGCAATGTTCGACAGCGGAACGGTAATCGGCCCATTGGGGGTATCGAGCGCCAGTGGGATGTTGTGAATCTCGTCGAGCGACTGGAATTCGTTGTCGGCGTACTGCACTCCCATGAAGAAGTCAGTTCCCGACTTGGGATCGATCCAGATCGTCGGGGAATAGCCGACACTGGAGCCGAGAGCGGTAAGCACCGTCTGGGCTACGTCTTCCTGGTCGACGCCGAGATATTTGGCCCGGGTGCGATCGACCTGGACGTCGAACTGTGGGTAATCGAGTGACTGAGCGATCTGCACATCAGCCGTGCCCGGAATCTGACGGACAACCTCAACCACTTTCTCGGCGGCTACACGACACTGTTCCAGCGTCCCGGCCGAGAGTTGCACGCTGATGGGAGTCGGGATTCCTTCGTTGAGAGCCATGTTCACGATACCTCCTGAGACGAAGAGAAACTCTTCCATCGGGAAGTCGTCCGCGAAGCGTTCGCGAAGTTGCTCCACATATTCCTTGGTGCTCGTCGTGCGGTTGGACTGCTTGAGATTGACGATCAGATAGGCGGTGTCCGGGCCGGAGTTCGAACTGAGTACCGTCGAGAATCCGGCGCCTTTGCCGACTGGCAGTCCAATATTGGCGATAAGCGTCTCGATCTGTTCTTCGGGAATGACATCCTTGATCGTCGATTCAATCCGTTCAACCAGATTCTCGGTTTCATTCAGTTCTGTTCCGGGGAGAGTCTTGATGCGGATCTCGAATGAACCTGCATCGACGGTCGGAAACAACTCGGTGCCGATCATCGGCCAGAGCAGAAATGAAGCTCCCACGACGACCACAATAACCAGTGTGCTGAGCATCGGAACCCTGAGGGCGACATTGAGGAAGTGTCCGTATGCTCCGCGCGGGCGCGCTTCGTCAGCCAGAGTGTTCTGGTCAACTACCTTAGAGTTCTGCACGCGTTCCCGAACGAATGTGGCGCAGAACGCCGGCACGACTGTCAGAGCGAGGATGTAGGAGGCACCGATTGTGAACGTTGCCGCGAGGGAAAGCGGTTCGAACAGATATTTGATCATGCCGGTCAGGAAGACGGCCGGAAGGAACACGGCGAGCGTGGTCACGGTTCCGGCGAGAATCGCTCCCGAAACTTCCTGCGTCCCCTCGCGAGCCGCGTCGAAGGGTGACTTGCCCATCCGTTGATGGCGGATCACATTCTCCACGACGACGATCCCGGCATCGACCACTGTGCCGATTGCCAGGGCGATTCCGCCGAGAGTCATCACATTGATTGTCTGGCCGGTAAACGCGAAGCCGAGGCCGCCGATTAGAATCGCAAGCACGATGATCGAGACGATGATCAATGTTGGCAGGAATCGACGCAGGAAGACCAGGACCACAACGGTCACGAGCAATGCTCCCAGCCCGACCTGGCTGTAGAGATTCGACATGGCGTTGCGAATGTAATGGGACTGATCGGAAACGAGTGTGACCTCGGTCGCTTCCGGAATGTCGCCCCGCTCTTTCATCTTAGGAATCTCAGCCGCGATTCCTTCGTGGATCCGATCAACGACGGCGATCGTATTCTCGCCTGGTTCACGCAGCAGCGGGCAGTAGACGCTTCGCTTTCCATTTACTCGCACAATGTTGTACTGAAGAGCCGCGTCGTCCAGAACCTGCCCGACGTCGCGGATGAAGATCGGCCGCCCTTCGCGAACCGTTATGGGGATCGCTTCAATCTCTGCTGGAGTGGGCAGCGTGTTCTTGGGATGAATCTGGTAATCGGTCCCTCCGAGCCGAGCCGTCCCGGCTGCAAGAACGAGGTTCGACCTGGTAAGGGCATCGACCACGTCGGTCGCACTGACGTGATGTGCCTGAAGTTTTGCGGGATCGACATAGACCATCATCTGGCGGAATTTGCCGCCAAAGGGATGCGGAATCTGGACGCCCTTGAGCCCCCCCATTTTGTTTCGCACGGCGTAGTAACCAATGCTGTACAGTTCCGATTCGCTCAGCCCTTCACCGGAAATTGCAGCCAGCACCACCGGCAGGTTTGAAGGTTCACTGCGGAGAGTGAACGGCCACTCGATGCCTGGCGGCAGGTGAAACATGTCGCTGGCTTCGAGGTTCACGATGTCGTTCATCGCCGAACTCGCATCGGCTCCAGGCTGGAAGAACACCTTGATGACCGCGGCTCCGGGAACGGTGCGCGATTCCTGATGTTCAATCTTCCCGGCGAGCGTCAGGGCTCGTTCTACACGGGATGTGACAGACTTCTCCATGTCGAGGGTCGGCAATCCCGGGTACGAAAAGAAGCTGACAACGACTGGCTTTTTGAAGTCCGGCAGAATATCGACCGTGATGCCGGGAATCACCGCCGCACCGAGCAGACAGAGGGCGATCGAGGCGGCGAGAACCGCAAAGCGGTTTCGGAGTGAGAAGTTAATCAGGCCCATGGAACTCTCAGTGGGGTAGGTGCGCGTGTGGAGAGGAGGTGAACTTTAATGACGGGACGCTGTCGGGCGTCATCAGTTCGAGAGGACGGTCACTTTCTGTCCGTCGGTGAATCGCTTCAGATGAGCGTCGATAACGCGCTGGCCCGGTTCGAGGCCAGATCGAACTTCGATCGCCGAGCCGTTATCAAGTCCGGTTGTTACGGCCACCACGGAAACGGTGTCGTCGGCAGAGATAGCGTAGACAAAGGCGTCGCCTGTGTCGCTGAAGCGAACAGCCCGGGCGGGCAGCATATTCGCCGCCACCTTCTTGTTAAGCGAGATCGTCGCCTGTCCGAACATGCCCGGGAGGAGCTTTCCCTCTGAGTTATCGAGTTCCGCTTCGACGAGCATCGTGCGGGTACTGGGATCAAGACTTCCAGTCAGCCGCGTGACTTCCGCCGTGATTGGTGTTTCTGCGGGGAATGAAGGAAGTGACAATTCGACTGAGTCTCCCCGGCTGACGAGAGCGGCATCGATCTCGGGAACTGGAATCTGAACGCGAACTTTGTCGATTTGGCTGATGACGAAGAACGGCTCACCCTTTCCGACTTCGCTGGCCTCACGAACGAGATCTCCCGGATCGACCGAGCGTCGGGTCACAATGCCGGAGAACGGTGCTTTGATGGTGGCATAACCAACCAGGACCTCGAGTTGTTCGAGTTCCCGTTCCGCTACGGAGGTTTCCGCTTTGGCGGCTTCCAGATCAGCCTGAGCCGAAGCGAGTTTTGCATTTGCGACAGTGACTTCCGCCTGAGCCGATTGAATGGCTGAGTTGACCGCGTCGAGCCGGGCGAGTTCAGCATCCCGTCGCTGGCGAACTTCATCGAGCACGCGACTTTCGAGCGACTGACGCTGAACGAGATCCTGGGTCCGGCTGAACTCCGACTCCGCTGCGGCCAGAGAAGCCTCGACACTGCTCATTTCCGAGCGAGCCTGTTGCGCCCCGGCTTCGGCGGCCTGGATGTTGGCTCGGGCCAGTTCGATACCGGCTTCGGCTCGTTTCTCTTCAGAACGCCGCCGGACGATACCGGCTTCGAGCACTTCGCGCTGCTTCTCGAGTTCCGGCACGTCAATGATTATCAGAGTCGATCCGGATTCGACGAAGTCGCCGATGTCGGCTGTGACTTCTTTGACGTAGCCAGTCGTCCGGGCGCGGATCTCCGCTTCGTAAAACGGATGGACGGTTGCCGGTTGAGTCGACGTCCGCTGAATCTCCTCCTGAACGAGAGTCACCGGTTGAACTGCGATCAGTTTCTGTTCGATTTTCTTCGTTGTCTGCGACTGAACCTGCGAGCAGCCCGAGGTCAGCAGGACGGGAGGAACGCACAGCAGGCTGAGCGTGAGGAATTGAGCAATTCTGGGTCTCATGCGGTCTTCTCTTGCTTTCTACGGCGGGCAACCCGCAGGGGCTCCGCGGGCTTCCCGGCTTAACCAGTCTCGCCAGCCAGTATAGTCCGCAAGTCTGCGTGGAGCGATTGGATAGCGATCGAAACTTACGAATTCAAAGGCTCCTTCGTTGCTGATGCGAGGCGGGACGGCCGAATAAATCCTTACAGATGATTCCGTCGACAAATTCGGAATCACAGGAGTGATCGATCCAGGGAGAGGATTTAGCTCAATGCGTTTGAAAATGTATTCTCTTGCGGTCTGCTGCGCCCTCGGATGTGCCGGCAATCGCGGCCTGGTGGAAAATGCTGGTCCAGCTCCTGTGGGAGCTCCGGGACGGGCGAATCTGGACGTGGCGATCGAGTCCCCGTGGAAGTCGAACCTTGCACTGAATCAGCGGAGTTCGATGATCGCGTCTCCGAAACGGAATCGGACTCGCCTGTCGGTCCACGCTCCTCAAAGCGTCGTTGAAGCAAACTCGCCTGAGACTTCACCGATACAGCCCGTGGGGCATGAGTTGGAGACTTCCGCCGCAGCTCTGCAGGAAGGGCAGCTGACGATTAATGGGAAGACCTACCGCGTTCAGCTGATCGAAGAGGGAACGAAGAATGAGGGAGCCGTCACATTGGCTGGCGGAGCCGATCTGCGACCGATCGAGGAGCTCGCTCCCCTGCCCGGTCCGATTGCCGAGGGAAGCCGTCCACTTGAGAGGACGCCGCAGCCCTGCCCGCTGCCTCACCATCGAGACGATGTCATCACGATGAACCTGCCGACCGCCCTGTCGATGGTCGGCGGTCAGCACCCGGCCGTCGGATTCGCGCAGTGGCGAGTTCAGGAAGCCTATGCAAGACTCGAACAGGCCAATGTCCTCTGGCTGCCGTCGATTCAACCGGGGTTGAGTTTTCACAAGCACGATGGCAACTATCAAGCCAGCGACGGAACGATTGTTGACGTGAATCGCAATTCGTTTCAGTACGGTTTGGGAGCCGGAGCCACTGGTGCGGGAACGACGCCGCGACCCGGTATCGTGGCTCAGTTTGAACTCGCCGATGCGATCTTCCAGCCTGATGTCGCCCGGAAAACGGCCTGGGCTCGTGGTCATGCGGCCAATGGAGTGATGAACGAGCAGTTGTTGATCGTTTCGCTCGCTTACCTCGAACTGCTCGATGCCGAGCAGGATCTGCGGATTGTTGAAGAGTCGCTGGCAAGGACCGCGACGTTGTCCAAGCTGACTGGCGACTACGCCGTGACCGGTCAGGGATTGCAGGCGGACGCCGATCGCCTGCAGACAGAAATGCGACTGGTTGAGAACCGGCTGGCGTCCGCGCGTGAACGGGCCGATGTGGCGTCCGCACGACTCGCGCAGGCACTCAGCATCGATGGATGTCAGCGGATCGTCCCGCTCGATCCAACCGTAATTCCGATTGAGCTTGTCTCCTGCGAGCTCGACAAGGGATGCCTGATTGGAACCGGATTGTCGAATCGGCCCGAGTTGAAAGAGGCTCAGGCGCTGGTTTCAGCGGCTTGGGAAGAATACCGTCGGCAGAAGTATTCGCCATTCATTCCGAGCGTGCTGCTGGGACTCAGCACCGGCGGATTCGGCGGGGGACTCGGCAATACGCTGGGAAATGTCGACGACCGTTATGACTTCGATGCCATGCTGACCTGGGAAGTGCGAAACCTGGGATTTGGCGAAGGGGCGGCTCGTCGGCAGTCGGAAGCTCAGATTCAACAGGCAAAATTCGAGAAGGTTCGCGTGCTTGACCAGATCGCCCGGGAGGTCTCGGAAGCTCACTCTCAGGTCATTCATCGTTCGGCTCGGATTGGCATCACCGAGCAGGCCGTCCGAAGTGCCGAAGACTCTTATCGCCTGAACCTCAGCCGCATCCGCGATGGTCAGGGATTGCCGCTTGAGGTGCTCCAGTCGGTCCGGGCTCTCGAAGATGCCCGCCGGGCCTATCTGGTTTCGATCATTGAATACAACGAAGCTCAGTTCCGACTGCAATGGGCGCTCGGCTGGCCGGTCGATGTGGCCATGGCCTCGATGCCGAGTTGTCCGCCGGTCTTGGAACCTGAGTTTCTCAACCGATAGGTCGCCTGTTCAGGAATAGCCGAGTCGGGTTCGAATTGGCCCGAGCACTTCTTCGGCAATACTCAGAACCTCGGGCGTGAAGTATTCGGACTCCCGCCAGACGCCGGCCTTCCCTTTGCGACGGAACTTCCCAGGTCCAGTTTCCACCTGACGGTCGAAGCGATGCGCATCGGCAACCTGGCTGGCCGCTTCGGGGTCGACTTCGATTCCAACCAGCTGACCGCAGCGAATCAGGTTGGGGGCGGCTTCTGTCAGCAGGTCTTCGTAATTGAGTCGAAGTCGTTGCAGTTCAGGAAAGGATTCGTACGCTTCGGCCGCAGCCAGAGCCGAGCTTCTGATATGCTCGCAGGTTCGGCGAACCGATCGTTCGGAAAGCCATTCATCGTTCTGACCGAACTGTTCGTTCCAGCTTCCGGGGGCCTGGAGGTCCAGGTAAGAGTCGAGGGTATCGAAGGGATCGCGGGCCAGAAAGATGAGCTTGCCGGCCGGAAACAGCGTTCGGATCCACGGGTAAAGTTCCGGCGTATTGACCTCCTTGATCACCAGTGCCTGCCTACCGAATGTCGGATATCGTTCCTGGACCATATTGAAGAAGAGGTCCCGGACTCCGCTGATCCATGTCTTCTGGTACCGGCGGGAGTAGAAAGAAGCCGGGCGGTCGAGTTCCTCAGGACGATCGGCCAGATAGCGAAAGATGCGACCGAAGTAGGGTTCGTGCCAGCGTCTGATCTTCGGCAGGTCTCCCAGCATCTCCGCCAGCCAGGTCGAACCACTTCGTCCATAGCCGATCACCCATGCGAGCCGGTCTTCTCGCTGCGAGACCATGTTGTCCGCTTCGGTTAGATCCTTAAGAACTTCACAGAGTCGACTGGCTCGATGATGGTACAGGTGTCCCTGAAGGGTCACGTCCCGTGCCCGTCGAACCTTTTCGGTTCTGCCCGTGGAATCGCCGAGCGCTTCCTGCAGGCGTTCGGTCGCCTGTTCGAAGTTCTGGAATTGATAGACCGAATCGCCGAAGAGCCGGTCAACGTCTTTGCGATGCGGGCCCGACAGCAGCGCGCAGTGTCCGTATCCGGTGACTTCAAAGACGCGAGGGGACGGCGAGACTGCTGCGTGTTGTGACTCGCGAAACAGATTGAGAGTGACGCGCGATTCCGCATAGAGCTCCCACTTCTCGGCCGCCTCAATCGTCCGCGATCGCAGTTCGACATTGTTGAACTGCTTGAACTCCGCCATGTCCGTCGTGAACTTTCCGGCAATGACCATGCGGAGATTTTGCTCGTGACAGAAGTGGGCCATCTGTTTCAGAAATGGCAGACGATCCTCAAAGACGGTTCCAAGAAAGCTCAGGTCATATGTGGGAGATGGCGACGGAGGCAACGGTGGCGGGGGAAGCGTTGCGGTCGGCAGATAAAACCGTAGTTCTTCGGCCGAGCGTCGTTCATTGCTGAAACGATACTGATAGAGCGAGTCGGATGCTCCCATCTCTTCATAGGGATCGTCGGTCGCGACGAGGACCGTGGGGATTCCGGCTTTTCGAATGGAGAGCGGGACCCGTCCTCGCTCGCCACGGAAGTAGAGTCCGTCGATGAAGATCACACAGTCGATGCCGAGATTCACATCGAGCGCGGTGCCGATGATCTCGGCACACACCGTCTCAATGCTCAGTACTTTGAGCATGGAAAAGGTGGGGTAAGGAACGACGTTAATACCGGCGACCTGCAGGCCGGTGCGGTAACCGTCCCAGACATCGCGGGTCGAAAAATTTGCGGACCCCGAGACCAGCAGCACCTTTCTGATCAATGCTACGTCCTTCCGACAGCAGAATTCATTATAAGCCTGTCGCCAGTTGAATCCTCACAGATCATGAGTAGCCGTAGATTGTGTGACTGCCGTCGTTGATGAACGTGGCTCCCGGAGCATGCGGATCCTGATTGGCCATGGCATCAGTTCTGGCGACCAGCCCACTGGCGGCAACGGTTACTGCTGTGGAATAGACCAGAAACTCTCGGCGTGACAGGTGGTTATCCGACTCTTCTGACATTCTGAGGTCTCCTGCGAAATCAATACCTATTCAGAGCCAAGGTAATCGTAGATGCCTTCGATGCTGTCGCCGTTGTTCTGGCGATAGATCCAGATCTGATCGATATCCTGGGCCGCTCCTGACTTTCTGGCGATCAGGTCGATCGACTGTCCTTCCTTAACGGTCACCAGCTCGACCGGTGCAGCAGCTCCATCGGCGCTCCGTTTGGCTTTCAGGTCAAAGGGCTTTTTGCCGGAATTGAAGATGCGGTAGATGTTCTTGCTCTCGTTGTTCCTCAGATCGATAATGAGAAACTCCCCAGTGGGGCCGGGACGTTCGGTATTGAAGCGGCCGGAGCGAACCTCGCGGGAATCGGAAAGCTGATCGTAGATCCCCGCGAATTCATCGGTATCAGCAGCGCCAGCGGGCGCCTTGATCTTGACGACACCCTGGCAGGAGATATCGAGGGCATAGCGTGGATGCACCGTGGTGATCGTGTCGTTGTTCACGACGACTTCAAAAGGATGAATGCCGGAGTTGAAGATCCGGTACATCGCCTCACTCCTGGCGCCGAGAACAATCCGATGGCCCGTGGCCGCGTCGGATTTCTTAAAGCTGAACCTTCCACTTCGAATAGACATACTTTGGCCCTCAGGTCTTGTCGCTGGACGGGATGAAAAGTGACGTGAAGCCGTAGACTTTCGCGGGTGGAACGAAGAGAGACTTGGGTTCCACTGGGGATGAGCCTAGCTGTGCGGCCAGGCAAGGTCAAGAATCAATCTGTACAAAGTTGAGGTGGCCTTTCAGTCCGCTCGTGAGCGCCAGATCAGAATGTCCCCTTCGAGTCCCCCGGAGGCGATGGTTCGCCCATCCGCCGAGACGGCCAGGGAAAAGATCTGACGACGATGACCCTGCAGGGAGGTGATTGCTTCGCCCGACTTCAGGTCCCAAATTTTAAGAAGCCGGTCCCGACTGGCGGTTACGAAACTCTTGCGATCGGGAAACGAGGCAATCGCGGTGATTCGTGCCCCGTGACCCTCCATCTGACGACGGTCCGGCTCGCTGGCTTCAAAGTCGATTGCTTCAATCGCACCGGAGCTGGTCCCGACGATCAGATGATCGCCGCAGAAACCGAGCGCGGACGGAGCGTCATCCAAGGTCAACTCCCGTTCAATCTGCAGTGTTTCCATCTGAATAATAAAAGTCTGTCCGGACGTGAAGCTGACTGCCAGCCGTCCGTCCTCCTCGGCAGTTGCGACCACTTCCGATCCGTCGAGATTCCGTTCTTCCACCATTCGAGGGGGAGAGCTGAGCTCGTATCGAAACAGAGTTCCAGTCCGACTGACGACGACAAGAAAACGACTCTCCGGTGGAACATGGACGGCATGAATCGCGTTCTGAGGGACGGTCAGCGTCTCGTGCTTTAGTCCGCCGTCGATCAAGTTTTGAATGGGACACAACGTAATCTCTGGTTGAGGGACCGCACGGATGATCTTCTTCCGATCAGGCGTGAGGAGGAAGTTGCGCGATTCATGCTCCCCCTTCTCCAGGACCACGGTGGTTTCCGCCGTCTTGAGATGATGACGCAAAATCTCCCCTCCCTGTCCCAGCGAATAAACCGACATTCCATCGTCACTGAATGCCAGACAGCGGACCGGGCTGCTGTGCCAGTACATCTGCTGCTGTTGAATGCGAGAGACGCGGACGACATTGGCCGTGCCATCTCCACTCCCCACAGCCAGATATCGCCCATCCGGCGAGAGCGAAAGCACTCCTGTGCCGAGACGGTGGGTTGGATACGTCGCGATTCGATGGGACTTTTCCGCATCGAACAAATCCATCGACTGCACCGTTCCGGTCGAAACCACGAGTTCGTTTCCAGGCAGGAACAGGGCTCCGCCGAGCTTTCCCTGATACGTGTAGTTCTCAACGAGTCTCTCACCGTCGGTTGTTGAAAAAATTCGGTAGTGACCGTTCTCGCTGGCGACGAGGAGACGGGAACCGTCATCGGAAAAGTGAATCCCGGTGATCGAATCCATTCCGTTGGGACCGTTCAGAATCTCCAGATGTTTAATGCGATCCTGAATCGACCAGAGTCGTACGATCCCCTCATCTCCTCCGACCGCGACGCGTTGGCTGTCGTGGGAGAATGCAGCCGCATTCGCGCCCAGCGGACCAGACGGAAGTTCGACGACTAACTCTTCGCTGTCGACTTCCCAGACGCGGACGGCACCCTGCGCCCCGAAACTCAGGACATACCGCCCGTCCGGCGAATAACTGAGTCCAGTTACAGGAGGGCCATGTTTGATCTGCTTGAAAGGCAGCTCCATCTCGCTCGGATTCCAGAAGCTGATAAAGCCATTACTCGCTCCCGCTGCCAGATGCAGTCGTGTGGGAGAAAAGGAGATGCTGGTGTACCGTCCTTTTGGCGGCCGGACACGCTCGATCAACTTGCCCTTCTGTCCGTTCCAGACCGCCATCTCGCCTTCCCGCCCCACAGTCGCGAGAAACTGTCCTTCCCTCGACAGGCAGATCGCGGTGACTTCATCGCCGTGAATCACATTGACTGGGAAGCTGTCCATGAGTGCGGCGTAGTAATGCCAGGCGAAGTCCTTTAGCTGATCAAGCTCCGGATCGTTCGAGACCCGCTGAAGCGTCGTGCGGATGCTGCGAATATCGCCCTGGCCGAATTGCTGAGAGGCGAGGGTCATCATGGAACGGTAGAGCGAATTCCTGGCTCGATCGGCGTTGAAGGAAGCCGCCTTCCAGAGGACCGTCAGGACGATCAGCCCGACAATCAAAGTTGTCGCGAAGCCTCCGCTGAGTCCAGTGATCAGCGGATACCGTCGGGCCCAGCGGACCATCTTCTCTACAGAGCTGACCGGCCGGGACAGAATGGGCTCACCACGACGGACCCGTTCAAGCTCCTCTTTCAACAACAGGGCCGACGCAAAACGCTTGTCCGGGTCCCGTTCGAGGCACTTCAGGCAGATCGTCTCCAGATCTTTCGGAACCGAGAGATCAAGAGCCCGTGGAGAAGGAGCATCCTGCATCATCTTCTGATGGATCACAGCCCGGACGTTGCCGCGAAACGGAAGATGTGCCGTGAGCATCTCGAACAGAACGACGCCGATGGAATAAATATCGGTCCGATGATCGGTCCATCGTGACTGGCCGGTCGCCTGCTCGGGCGACATGTAACTTGCCGTGCCGAGAATCTGGCCTTCCGATGAGATGCTCTGCTCCGCCGAAACCTGCTTCGCGAGCCCGAAGTCGGCGATGTAGGGAATTCCTTTCCCGTCGATCATGATATTGGCCGGTTTGATGTCGCGATGAATAACGCCGGCCTGGTGGGCGTGATAGAGAGCGTCAGTCAACGTGATCAGCAGATCGACAGTTGTCTTGTGGGTCGGCTTTCCCGCACTGAGGACATCGCGGAGGTTGAGGCCGTCGATATATTCACTGGCGATGAAGGCCTGACCGTCGGCCGTGGTCCCGGTTTCGTAGACGGCGACAATGTTGCGATGTCGCAGCTTGGCCGCACTCTGAGCTTCGTGCAACAGCATCGAAACCGATTCGCGCGATGCGACGGGCACCTTGAGCGCCACCTCGCGGCCGAGGTTGACATCTTCCGCCAGCCAGACCGATCCGAACCCGCCTTTGCCCAGGATCTTGTTCAATCGGAAGTGCGCCACCATCGGCTGGACCGGGAGAAAGTCCTGCTTTTCCTTTGATGGCTCGGGCTGATCGAGCAGATTGAACGGGATCCATCCACAGTCGCTGCAGTTGACTCCATCCGCTCTGACCGTCTTTCCTTCGGGGCCGAATGAGACCTGGAGAGACGCTTGATCAAGTAATGCGATTGGCTGATGGCAACGGGGGCAACTGATCTCCATGGACACCATCATCCCGCGAAGCGGGGTTACAGGTTGCGTCATCCTCTCATGATGAGATTCCTGATTCTAACGACAAGTCCACGGCGATTCGAGTCGCAATCGTCTTTTGTACACTCAGAATTGTTATGGGGTCGCGGGAGGTGTTTCGGCTTTCGGTTTGCGTGCGAAGCGACGCAAGACCACGTAGAACACCGGTGTGAGGAACAGCCCAAACAGTGTCACGCCAAGCATTCCGCTGAAGACCGCGGTGCCGAGAACCCGTCGCATTTCGAAACCGGCTCCCGTTGCGATTAACAGTGGAATGACGCCAAGAATGAACGAGAAGGCCGTCATTAAGATCGGTCGCAGTCGAAGTCGGCAGGCGGCGACGGCGGCTTCGAACCGGTTCTTTCCGGCGTCTTCTTCGGCTTTCGCGAATTCGACGATCAGAATGGCGTTTTTGCAGGCCAGCCCGACGAGCACGATGAAACCGATCTGCGTCAGAATGTTATTGTCCATTCCCCGAAACCAGATCCCGATAATGGCAAACAACAGACACAGCGGCACGATGAGAATAATGGCGAGCGGCAGCAGCCAGCTTTCGTATTGTGCAGCGAGTGTCAGGAACACGAACAACACCGCGAGTGGAAACAGGAACATGATCGTATTTCCTGCCTGACGTTCCTGGTAAGCGATGTCAGTCCACGCGTAGCCGAATCCGGGAGGAAGATTTTCGGCTGCGAGCTGTTCGATCGTATTCAGAGATTCCCCTGTACTGTAGCCGGGGACGGTATCTCCATTGATATCGGCTGCAGGATACAGATTGAACCGCACCAGCCGGTCCGGTCCGATCGTCCGTTCAATCTCCACAACCGAACCGAGTGCGATGCTCGTGCCGCGAGCGCTGCGGGTCCGCAGTCTCAGGATATCGGCAGGTTCATCTCGAAATTCGGGTTCGGCCTGGGCGGTGACCCGGTAAGTCCGTCCGAGAATGTTGAAGTCATTGACGTAGACGGAACCGAGATAAACCTGCAGAGCCTGAAAGACGTTACTGACAGGGATATCAAGCATTTCCGCTTTGGTTCGGTCGACATCGACAAAGATCTGCGGGACATTCACGCGGAAGTTCGAAAAGACCTGTGCCAGGCCCGGCTGCTGATTCGCTTTCGTAATCATCAACTCGGTGACCTGACTGAGCGCGTCGGTCCCTGCCCCGCTCTGGTCCTGAATGTAGAGCTTATATCCACCGCCGCGACCAATCCCGCGAACCGGTGGTGGGGGAATAATGAAAATCTGAGCTTCATTAATTGAAGCGACCTTGCCGCGGAGTTCTCCCACGATCGCGTCAAGATTCCGTCCACGTTTGGCTCTCTCCTTGGCGTCCTCAAGTGGGAGGAATGTCACCGCCGCGTTCGGGGCAATCGTGAACGTTGAACCCGACAGGCCCGCGATCCCGACCGAGTGGGCGACGCCGTCAATCTTTCCGCCTAACTCGGCTACCTGTCTTGTTACGACGTCCGTTCGCGCGAGAGACGCGCCATCGGGCAGTCGAATACTGACGATGAGATAACCCTGATCCTGCGGCGGAATAAATCCGGAAGGAACAAGGCCGAAGCTGTACCACGTCGCGCCCAGCAGCCCGACATAAAGGAGCAATGCGAGCGCGGACATTCGCACGAGCCGCGAGATAATCCCCGCGTAGATGTTGCTTGTAATATCAAACGTACGATTGAACAGCCGGAAGAACCAGCCGAACACGGCATCGACAAATTTCCCCAGTGCATTCCGTTCTGCGTTCTTCGGCCGCAGCAACAGCGCACAGAGAGCGGGGCTGAGTGTCAATGAGACAAATGTCGAAAGCGCCGTGGAGATGGAGATCGTCATTGCGAACTGACGATAGAACTGCCCGCTGATACTCGGCACAAACATTGTCGGCACGAAGACTGCGATCAGCACGAGTGTCGTGGCAATCAGGGCGGAACCGACCTCGTCCATGGCTTTATGGGTGGCTTCCCGCGGAGAAAGACCCTGGGCGATGAGTCGTTCAACATTCTCGACGACCACGATCGCGTCATCGACGACGATTCCGATCGCGAGTACCAGTCCGAACAGGGAGAGAGTATTGAGGGAGACTCCCAGAACCTGCATCACGGCGAACGTTCCGATCAGCGAGATCGGAATCGCGATCACAGGAATAATCGTTGGACGCCAGCCATGCAGGAAGACGAACACCGTAAGCACGACCAGTGCGGTGGTGATATAAAGTGTGTCGAACACTTCGGCGATCGACTCTTCGACGTAGTCGGTCGGGTTGTAGGCGATCGCATATTCCACTCCTTTCGGAAAGTCAGAATTGAGTGCCGCCATCGTGCTCTTCACTTCGGCAGCCGTATCCACGGCGTTGGTGCCGGGACGCTGATAGATCAGGACGGCGACGGCTGGCTTGCCGTCGAGATAGCTGAGTCGCGAATAGTCCTGAGCACCGAGTTCGAGTCTGGCGACATCGCTGAGACGCGTCACACGGCCATCTTCCCCGCGTTTGACGATGATCTTCTCGAACTCGTCTGTTCCCTGCAGTCGGCCTCTTGTCTTCACGTTCAACTGGAACGCGCCCGTCTCGTCGATCGGTGGCTGGCCGATCACGCCGGCTGCGACCTGAACGTTCTGGCTGCGAATGGCTTCGACAATATCACCGACGGTGAGATCGATGTGCGTCATCTTTTCGATGTCGAGCCAGACCCGCATCGCGTACTCGTTTCCGCCGGCAATGCGGATGTCCCCGACTCCATCGAGCCGCATGAGAGCATCGCGAATTCGAAGGAAGGCGAAGTTGCTGATGTAAAGCTGGTCCCGACTGTTATCCGGTGATGTCAGGTGGACCACCATGAGCATGTCGGGGATCTGTTTCTGGGTTGTCACGCCAATCTGCCGAACAACATCGGGCAGCCGGGCTTCGGCAATCGCCACCCGGTTTTGCACCAGCACCTGGGCGTCATCCAGATCCGTCCCCAGTTTGAACGTGACGGTAAGTTGCATCGTCCCATCGCTGCTCGACGACGACTCCATGTAGAGCATGTCGTCGACGCCGTTCATCTCCTGTTCGATCGGCGTGGCGACGGTATCGGCAATCACCTGCGGTGTCGCGCCGGGATAGCTGGCCCGCACAACGACTGTTGGCGGAGCCACGCTCGGATACTGCGAAACCGGCAGCAGGAAATACGTGATGCCTCCGACCAGCACGACGATGAACGAGAGGACGGAGGCGAAGATCGGGCGTTCGATAAAGAAATGGGGAAACTTCATTATTTGTCCCCTTCCTTGTCGGCAGTCAGATTGCGCCCGGTTCTCGTGAATTCGGGAAGTGGGTCCGGCTTGGGAGAAATCCACTGCTCGGGCGGCAGCGGCTCGTAGTTATCGGGCAGGCCATCTTCCAGCGATTCGATTGTGCCATCCCGGGTCACGACCTGCATTTCCGGCCGTGCCTGCAGCAGGCCCTGCGTGATGATTTTTTCGCTTCCCGCCAATCCATTGCGAACAACCCGCAGACCATCGACAAGAGGGCCAACCTCAATGGTTCGCTGTTCGACGATTCCGTCATTCACGAGGTAGACAAACTGCGTCGATTGATCCGTTCCGATTGCCGAGTCAGGGATGAGAATGGCCTGATAAGGTGCACTTCCGGGAATCCGAATGCGGGCAAACATCCCGGGAATCAACACCTGATCGTCGTTGGGAAAGACGCAGCGGGCCCGCATGCTGGCGGTGTTGGCATCGAAGCGGTTGTCCACAAAGTCCATGTGCCCGAGATGCGGAAAACCCTTTTCATCAACCAGGGCCAGAAAGACCGGGTTCTTGGCGACACGCGAACTCTCCCGAGCCCCCGATTGCGCCAGTCGGGTGTACTTCAGCACCTCCTGTTCGGTCGCATCAAAGTAGCAGTAGATCGGGGCGACCGACGTAATCGTGGTCAACAGAGTTGATGAAGCGCTTCCGCCGCTGACGAGGTTGCCTTCGGTCACCATCTGACGACTGATTCGGCCTGCAACCGGAGCGTAGATTCTGGTGTATTCCAGATTCAGTTCGGCCGTTTCCACCCGAGCCTTGGCCGACTCAATCCCCGCCTTCGCTGTTTCAATGGTCGCTTCCGCGGAACTGATCCCGGCATTCGATGCGCTCACATCCGCTTCAGCGGTCAGGTACTCGGCTTCAAACTGATCCAGTTCGTCCTGAGTCGCAGCATTCTGATCGCGAAGCTTACGAACCCGCTGCACCTGAGTTTCCACGAGTTGTCGTTGAGCTTCGGACTGCTTGAGGCGGGCTTTGGCGTCTTCCAGCGTAGCACGTGCCTGGGCCAGCTGAGATTCCGCCTGGGTGACATCGGAACGAGCGCCATTCAGTTCGGCCTGGAACGGTCGAGGATCGATGACGAACAGGAGATCGTTCTTCTCCACCATCTGCCCTTCGTCGAAGTGGATCGACTGCAGATAACCGCTGACCCGGGAACGAATCTCGACATAGTCGATCGCCTCCAGACGCCCGGTGTACTCATCCCACTCGACGATCTGCTTGCGAATCGGAGCGGCGACTGTCACTTCCGGAGGCGGCTGTTGCGGTGGCGCACCCTGAGTTCCCCCACAGCCGACTGCGAGAAATAAGGTCGCGCCGGCTACGATAAAGAGCGTGCAGAGGCGAAAATGGGAATCAACGTAAGAGAACTTCAAGGCAGCTTCTCCCTCAGTACGGATAGCAGGACTCGTCGCTTCGGCAGCCGAAGCCGAGCCATGTGTCGGTGAGGCGGGAACAGGGGGTGGGTAGCAGTTTATTACTTCACATGGCAACTATCTTTGTGAAGTCTATGTTTGCGACGAGCAATTCGCAACGGGGGTTCGCGCAGAAACCAAAAGATCGGCGGACTTGTCCGATTATTCCGACCCGGGCGCAAAAAAGAAAAACGGCCGTCCACCGAAGGGAGAACGGCCGTTTATTTACACCCAGTAGGATTCGAACCTACAACCTTCGGTTCCGAAGACCGATGCTCTATCCAATTGAGCTATGGGTGCCTGAGCGGGAATTGTAGGCTTCTCGAGAACGGATTGCCAGTCTGGTTATACTCTGATTCCGCAGGATGGGATCGCCACAGTCGTGGTCGATCGGGTCTGGTAGAATGTTCCGAAAATCCGCGTTATGGAAATCGCGGTACGGGTCCATTCGAGGAGTACGAAAATGAACGCATGGTCGGCTCTCGCGGTCTGGTCTCTGACTCTGGTCCTCTTCAGCATCCCGGCGGCCGGGTTCGCTGAGGATGACGATAAGCAGCCGGAGCAGAAGACTTTTGAAGGTACGTGGAGAAACCAGAAATACAATTCTTCCGGCCCGCTGAAGTGTGTGGCGCGTCCGGGAGAGAACGGCCGGGTGAATGCGACCTTCTCCGGGCTCTTTATGGGCGACCCGTTCTCCTACGATGTCGAATTTCAGGCGAAACCGGGACGGAGTCAGGTTGATCTGGCGGGAGAAGCGACCGTCAGTGGCCATATCTATCAGTGGAAAGGCGCTCTCAAAGGGCCGCAGCTGCTCGGCCGATATACGGGTACCAACGGATACGTCGGAGATTTCGCCCTTCAGGAGACCGAGCCAGCGGAAGAGAGCCGGTAAGCGTTGATGTCTCCGCAGGTGACTAAAGCGTCTTCAGATACTCAAGCACGGCCCGTTTCTCTTTTGTTGAAAGAGCATCCGGATAATCGTGCCCGGCGTTGCTCTTGCCTGTTAGAGCAGTATCGAAGTACCGGCGTCGTTCCGCCGGATGTTTCGCGGTCACCGGAATCTGGCTGTGTGCCGTGAAATCCAGTCCAATAGCGGCTTTATTGTAGTCGGACGAGGCCCGCTTCCAGATTGATGGACGCTCTTCAAGATTCAGCACCCCGGCCAGCGTCGGCACGCTGCCATTGTGGAAGTAAGGAGCTGTCGCCCAGATCCCATCCAGCGGCGGAGCGACGTAACCGCCCGGCTCGCGGAGAATCTCCCGTTCTCCATAGTGAGACAGCCAGCTCTTGCCGTAATCTTCCCGATGAGCAGGCGTCAGCGCGTGATAGCGGACCGGATCGGTACCGATTTCTGCCAGTGGCACAATCTTTTGCGGGTAGGTCTCTCTGGCTCCATACGTTCCATGGCAGTCGCTGCAGTTTTTCTCGAAGACAAGTCTCCCCTGCCCGGCCAGTTCCTGATTGATTTCGTACGGATACCGTGGCGGCTCGATCGATTCCAGGTAAGCGAAGATATCCTTGAAATCATTCTCCCACTCGTCGAGCTGGGGTCGGCCGTTCTCGCGGATGAGGACGAACGGCATGAGGGCGCGATGGTCCTTTTCGACGAAGCCATCGACATACAGGTGACTCCGCTTGCTGAAATGCCACCAGGGTGGAGCATCCATGTCGTGATGCACGAGTTGCGGCGGGGCGCGAAAAGCGGCGACATTCATGTCGAGGTCGCGGTAATGTTCAAGCGCGACACCGAACATCACGGCGTTCGTCGTGCCGACAGTTCCCCCCATCGGAAAGAACATCGCGCTCAAATCCCGCGGGGAGAGCGGCACGGAGCGTCGGAGTTTGGTCGTCCGGATATCGTCGGTGAGTGTCTGTAGTGCATAGGACGAGTTCGGCAGGCCGGGAATCGTCTGACCGGCGACCGACCCGCCGTGACAGGCAAAGCAGTTCATGAAGAAGTTGCCATCCGCCGTCACCGCGTATTGAAGCGGCTTTCCGGAATCATCATCGGGGCGAGGCGTGAGACCATAGTAGTCGAAGATCATCGAACGGCGGGCGGCAGGCTCGAGTGGAGCGGCACGTTCGCGATGTTCTTCCGGCCAGCTCTTCCAGAGATCGGAGAACGTCTGTTCGTCGCAATCGGGAATGAGATAGGGCTTATTGAGGATGAACCAGTACCCGCGTTCAGCGGCCGTTAAACCAGCCGGTGGTTCCCCGGCATGGATCGTGGACGCGAAGAGTCCGAACAGAACCAGCAGTATGCCTGATGTCTTCATCGCTTCCGTCTCCGGGACCGGTGTCTTTAAGGGGCCCGTTTTTTGAGTTTCCGCTGAAGCGTCCGACGAGGAATCCCCAACTGTCGAGCCGCTTCGGAAATGTTTTCTCCGCAATCGGCCAGAACCCGCTGGATGTGTTCCCACTCTGTTTCGGCCAGCGTCTGCGGCTTGTATTGAATCTCCACCGACCGGTTACGGCGATCGGGCACGGTGTGAAATGCCGAAAGGATCTGATCGACATCAGCTGGCTTGGTGACGTAATTCCATGCCCCTGCCCGCATTGCTTCAACAGCCGTCGTAATGCTGCCGTAACCGGTGAGCATCACGCATTTCGTTTCCGGAGACAGCCTCGCCATCGTTTCCAGCAGTTCGAGGCCAGAACGCCCCGGCATGTTCAAATCGATGAGGGCGTAGCTGGGAGTCTCCCGGTTCAGGGAGAGGATTGCCTCATCATAATCGGACGCTCCGACGGCTCGATATCCACGCGTCTGGATGGCGCGGGAAATCCGCGATCTCAGCATCTCGTCGTCATCGACGATGAGAAACAGTTCCCCATGTCCTTCATTCACTGCTGGTTCTCCGGTTTCAAGGCTGTCTTCTCAGTCATCCTTTCCGGGCGGGAGAGCATCCGCCGAGTTGATAACGGCGTGCCACGTGCCGACGGGCGACTTGCCGCAGCCGTTACGGTCCATGACATTATTGTCGCAGCCGCCCGGGAACCATCTCCCCGACTGGAAAAGATTGTGTGATATCAAGGGTGTGAATTCATGATAGTCATGGCGTTGCAGACTGTCACCCTGCAGTGAATACGGTTGAGTGGTCGAAATTGATCATGGATTCACAGAACATTGGGGAATCGGTCGTTTTTGCCCGACCTCGGCGATATGATGGGGCGAGAAAAATCGCGAGAAGTGAGCAGGGCCGACGAAGCCACCCGAGAGGGAGGATCGTCCCCGCGGTCCAGCGCAGGACTGACACTTCCGAATGTTTGACGGGCCGCTCGGCAGAAACGATGGTTTCATCAGCTGCTGAGTCCGGAAAAACTGCAATTATGAATGACTCCCGTGTTCCTCGAACGTGGGAATTTGGACCCGGAGGAGTTTCAGTTGAGCACTATTCCTCAGAACATCGATCTGGGAAAGCAGCCGTCAGAGTCGCAGGATTCTCCGGCCGAACGTGCTGGTGGACGTCCGAGAAAACGAAGACGGAAGAGCACCAGTCACCTCAAGATTGTGCCGGAAACCCTCGAACTGCGGGAAGAAATCAAAGCCGCCGCCGAAGATTTCGTGCGGAATGTGGCCAAAGATCGCCCGTTCAGCAAAGACGAGCTGGAGAAGCTGGGGCGAGATTTCCTGGAGCGGCACGAATGGCCCGAAAAGTACCTCGGCTTTGCCATGGTGCTCCTCGGCAACTTCTTCTGGAAGCAACAGCTGCTCGCAATTCCGTTCGAGCGACGAATGCTTCTGCTGCCCCACTGCCTGAAGCACGCCGAAGGATGCCCGGCCGATTACGACGAGTTCGGACTCGACTGCGAAACCTGTGGAGCCTGCTCGATCGCAGATTACAAGGTGAAAGCCGAACAGCTCGGGTACAAAGTGCTCGTCGCTGAAGGTTCGCCGATTGTGCTGAAGATCATTGTCGAGGGATATGTCGACGGCATCGTTGGCGTCGCCTGCCTTAACGTGCTCGAAAAAGCCATCGACAAGATCCTGCTGGCTGGCGTTCCCTCTTACGCGATCCCGCTCCACTCTGGTGACTGCAAGAACACGTCGCTGGATGAGAGCTGGGTCTGGGATGTTCTCGATCGGTACGAGCCCCTGCCCGAGCAGCGGACGGCCAGTTATGTCCCGCTGATGCGTCAGGCGAAGCTGCTCTTTGATCAGCCAAATTTCGATCAGCTCGTTCCTCCGACTCGTACAGGAGATCCCGGGCAGGAAGACAGTTTCCTCGCGAAGACCGAGAAGGTCTCGCGGGACTGGCTGGCCAATGGGGGCAAGCGATTCCGTCCGTTCATCACTCTGGCTGCCTGGGATGCGGCCAGAGGCGGAGATCTCACTCTGGCCGATACCGGTTCGAGCGAGCCACTCGAGATTCCCGCAGCCGTGAAGAAGGCGGCCATCGCTATTGAAGCGTTTCACAAGGCGTCCCTGGTCCACGATGATATTCAGGACGACGACCAGTATCGCTACGGCGAAGAAACTCTGCATCTGCGCCACGGCATCGGTCAGGCGATCAACTTTGGTGACTACCTGATCGGGGACGGATACCGTCTGTTGGCTCAGTGTGCGGTTCCCGATGATCCAACCGCCGTGCCGGATCTTGTGCAGAAAATGTCCTTTGCCCACATCAAGCTTTGCGAAGGTCAGGGTGCGGAGATGAGTTGGACGGCCGAGCCGTCGCTCGATCTCAGTCCGCTCGATGCAATGCAGATCTATGCTCTGAAGACCTCGCCCGCTTTTGAGGCGGCCCTGTATTCCGGGCTCCGTCTGGCGGGGAACGCGCAGGATTACGATGCCATGGTTTCGGCGTTCTGCCGACACGTCGGGGTCGGATTCCAGATCTTGAACGATCTCAAGGACTGGCGTGGTGACGTGCGAAACAAGGTTATCACGGGGCAGGATGCGATGGCTCTCCGGCCAACGCTGCTCCTTGCTCTGGCGATTCGTGGCGCCAATGCCGAACAGCGTGCGACTCTGGAATCGATCATGCGAGGGAACGACGATTCTCCGCTGCGGCGGATGGAGCTCCTTAAGCAGGTCTTCGAACAGACCGACGTTTTTACGCAGGCCGAAGCTCTTGTTGAGAAATCTCGAGAACGCGCCGAAGCTCTCGCCGATGATGTCGAGCCGGAGTCGCTGCGCCGATTCCTCTACTTCCTCGTCGATACTGTCCTGGCTCCGGAAGATGAGCCGACGCCGCTCGAACAGCAGAGGATGCTGGTCGATCTGTCGGTTTCGAGCGAATCCTGAGATGACCTTGCGGGCGTTGTGAACAACGGGAAGGCCGTTTAGCTGTGGAATGGTACGCGACGCTCGCTCTCGGAGCTTTCATCGTTCTGTTCGGTGCTGTTTACGTCATCCGTCACCGCCGGGCGATCTCGTCGTTCGGCCAGGATCCTGATTTCGACGTCAGGCAGCGAGAGTTTCTGGTTGCCCAGCATCGGCGGCGTCTGCTTACGTCGAGTTTGTTGATCGCCACCGGGCTATTGATTCCAGCGCTTTATTACGCGATGGATCCGCTCCGCAACGTGGTGCTCTTCACGTTCCTGCTGCTCACTCTTCTGGTCCTCGTCACCGCCATCGGGTTGCTGGCGATCGGGGACATGATGTCGAATCGCTTCCTGCGATCCGACCTCAATCTCAAGCGAGCCGAGACCGAACTGAAGCGGCGGATGCTCGAAGAAGAACTCGCGAAGCACCAGGAGCATAAGCAGGCGTGGCTGGACGGAAGCTCCCGCACCAATGGGAAGCCGTAAGTACTCGTTCTATAGTGAGGCGTCAGCGAGTTACGTCGTCCTCGTTTCGAGTTGGAGCTGGCACGACGGACATCTACAGAATCTTCAGGCTGGCCAGCGCGGCTACGGCAGCGAGTGCGGCACAGATCCAGAACCGCAGCACGACTTTCACCTCATGATGCCCCGTAAGCACGAAGTGATTGTGCAAGGGACTGCAACGGAGGATTCGTCGCCCGCTCAGCCGGTAGGTCGAGATTTGAATCATGACCGAGAGCGTTTCCAGCACGAAGACGCCGGCCACGAGGATGAAGAGGATCTCCTGTCGGGCCACGACGGCTGAAAGGCCGAGCAGTGCTCCTGTCGGCAAGGAGCCGGTATCCCCCATGAAGACCGCAGCCGGGTAGGAGTTGTACCAGAGAAAGCCGAGCATCGCCCCGACCAGAGCTCCGACGACCACCGCCATCTCCCCTGCTCGGGGCATGTAGGGGATCGCCAGGTATTCCGCCAGAACCTTATGTCCGGCCAGATAGCAGAAGGCAATCATCGCTGCGCCGGCGAAAATCGTACAGCCACCGGCCAGACCGTCGAGACCGTCGGTCAGGTTCACGCTGTTCGATGTGCTGACGAGAACCAGAGCCGTCCAGACGATAAATCCGATTCCGATTGGGATCATCCACTGTCCGATCGGCGAAATGATCGGCGTGCCAAGCGGCAGTTGAGACTGATGATGATACAGCGTCGCCCCGGCCATGAGAGCCAGAATCCATTGAAAGACGAACTTTGTGCGAGCCGAGAGCCCGTGCTTCTTTGTGCTGAGTTTTGTCCAGTCGTCGAAGGCTCCCAGCATCGCGAAGCTGAGAATCACAAAGATGCTGAGCTGCACGTAATGATTGGTCAGATTGCCCCAGATGGCCACCGAGAACAGCGTCGCGGCGACCACGAACAGCCCGCCCATCGTCGGGGTTTCGTTCTTCCCGGCGTGCAGCCGATCGAGTTCGCTGGAAGCACTCGAAACCCGTTCACGGAAGCGGCTCTTGAGCCAGCGGATGGCAACGGGGCCCAGCAGCACGGCGAGCAGGAATGACGTGAGAGCAGCCAGCGCGATGCGGAAGGTCGTGTAGATGCGCGACGTTCCGGTGGTGTGACTTTCCACCTGCTGAAAAAATGGCAGCACGTGCTGCAATAACCAGACGACCATATCTCTTCCCTGAGCCGATGTGCATCACGTACTGCGATGCCCCCGTCGAAGAATAGCGAAACGGCGACCCGGTCGCCAAGCTCTACTTTCACGCGGTATTAGTGGGGACGTTGCTGCTTCATCCGCGGCAGATCCTCGATCAGCTTCGCCATCGCGGTTTCGGCATCGACCGGCGGTGTGAAGCCGAAGTCCCGTTTGGCCTTTTCGATCGAATACGTGTGCGACTGGCTCAGTTGCAGAGCGACGAATCGCGTCATCGGCGGCTCGGATTTCTTGCGGAGCAGTCGATAGACCGTTTCCAGAGTCGCTCCGAGCCGATAGGCGGCACTTGCGGAAATTCCCTTTGTAATCGGCTCGATTCCAGCCAGTTTGAGTGTTTCGTTCACCCAGCTCCAGAGATTGACCGGTTCTGGATCGTTGATGAAGTACGCCTGCCCGGCGACTGGCGAGTCGAGAGAGAGCCTTTCGGCCGCCTGCCAGTGAGCGGCGGCTGCGTTCTCCACGAAAGTCATCGAGATCATGTTTGAGCCATCGCCCACCCGGCGGAGCCGGCCCGATTGGGCCCGCTGCAGGAGTCGCGGGACGAGATGCTGATCACGCGGTCCCCACACCAGATGCGGCCGCAGCGAACAGGTTGCCACGCCGGCTTCACCGTTTGCCAGAAGAACTTCCCGTTCGGCGAGAGCCTTCGAATGTGGGTAATGGCAGAGATAGTATTCGGGATACGGCAACGATTCATCGGCATCGAGATGCGGCTGCCCGTCGAAGATCACGCTGGGGGAACTGGTATAAATCAGCTTTGAGACGCCGTGGTTCTGGCAGGCGTGAATGACGTTTCGAGTCCCCTGCGTGTTGATCGAGTAATACCTTTCCCACGGTCCCCAGACGCCGGGGATCGCGGCGACATGATAGACCGTCGAACAGCCTTCACTGGCTTTGCTAACCGCCTCGGCATCGCGGACATCGCCCCGGTGCAGATCGACTCCGAGCTGAGTCAACTCGGGATACTCGCCCCGCGCGAGCACGCGAACTGTCTCGCCCCGTTCGATCAGCTGTTCGACCAGATACCGCCCGAGGAATCCGCCGCCTCCCGTCACGAGTACGCTCATCGGTCCACTCCTCTGGGCTCGCCGGCACTGAGCAGTTTCTGTGAAGTCGCCCAGACAGCGAGTTCTTCCCGATGGATCTTCACGTTGTGTCTTCGGTCCACGGGGAGCGAGCGATGGAACAGAAACTTCGTAATCGACTCAGTCAATGGATTCGCTCGGCCGAGTTCGCGGAGTTCCTGCAGGAGACGCTGTCGGCTGGTTGCGTTGTTCGGAAACTGACCCGCTTCCGGTTCGGCGATCAGCACCGGTTCCTGCTGGCCAGCCGGTCCGATACCAACGAGAGCTGTGCGGTAGATTCGGTCGTGTTGATTGAAAATCGGTTCGCAGCAGACCGGGTACATCGGGCCGGTTGCGGGGGTGACGATATGTGCCTTGCGTCCGCAGAACCAGAGGCGGCCTTCATCATCGAAGTAGCCCATGTCGCCCATGCGATGCCAGAAGCGATCCCCATCCGGGATCTTGGCCTGCGCGGTTGCCTCCGGACGTTCGTAGTATTCACGAGTCGCGGAGGGACTGGAGACGACGATCTCACCGATCGTGCCGGGGGCACAGCCGACGGCATCAGCAAAGTTGGCGATCGGTCCGGGTTGCGGCTCAATCACGGCGACGTCGACGTGAGGGAACGGAGTCCCCACGCAGGTGCCGCGCCCCTGTGCGGTGAGAGCGGCCGTTTCGTTGAGCACCTGACTGGCCGAGATCGAACAGACCGGCAGCGCTTCGGTCGCTCCGTACGGCGTGAACATCTCCGCGTCGGATTCCGCACACGACTGCGTCATCTTCTGGAGAACGTGCACAGGAACCGGCGCGCCGGCGGAGAGCATCCTCTTTAGACTGGGCAGCTGAATGTTCTTCTCCACGCAGTATCGACCGACCCGATTCCAGAGAGCGGGCGAGCCGTAGGTCTGCGTGATGCCCTGATTCTCGATCGCTTCGATGATCCGCAGCGGGTTCACATCGGCCGGGCGAGTCGGATCCATATCCGGAATGACCGTCGTGACACCCATCGCAAGATTGAACAGTGCAAACAGAGGAAACCCCGGCAGATCGATTTCGCCCGGCTGAATCCGATACTGCTGCTGCAGGAGATCAACCTGGGCATCGAACATGCCATGCTCGTAGACGACCCCTTTCGGCGGGCCGGTGCTGCCACTGGTGAAGATAATGGCTGCCCGGTCAGTCGCTTTGGTTTCGACGGGCCGGAATCGATTTCGCCCTTGCTCCAGCAACTCCAGATACGGGATGCCGCCCCATTCCCGTTTTGTGCCCACCGAGACATTAAAGCGAGCCCTGGGATAGCGCCCCCGGCGAAGTCTGCGGATCGCGTGAATGATCGGCAGCGCGATGAAGCCGTCCGGTTCGATCTCATCGAGGCAGTCGAAAATTCGCTTCCGGCCCATACCCGGATCGATCAGAACAACAGTCGCTCCCGTTTTGAAGACGGCGAAGGTCAACGCGATAAACTCGATCCCGGGCCGGACCATGAGCACCAGTTTATGCTCCTGCGAGACGCCGAGCTGCTGCAGTCCGGCTGCCAGATCGGATGTTTCCTGGTCGAGCTGAGCGAACGTGAGATGCGTGTAAGCGACGCGGCCGCGACGGTCACGACTCTCGGGAAAGACGACGCAGCGCTGATGCGGCCACTTCCCGGCGGCTGTGCGGAGGCGATCGGCAATGTTGCAGAGTCGGTCGGTCATCGGGTGTGTGTCGAAAGCTGGAAGGATCAGGAAGCGACGAGGATCTCTGCCCGCTGACCGGCTGTCGCATCGCCCAGATAGCGGACGAACGAAGCGGGATCAATCTCAGCAGGATTCGGAAGAAAACCAATCGCACGCAGATGCCGGAAAAGCACACGTGTGAAGACCGGCTGGTAGGTTACGGCCTGGTCGAAGGCGACCAGCGTTTCAGCCACCGGTTCCTTGAGCAGCAGAAGGGTGCCCCGCTTCATGCCGATACCGACCGGTCCTGTGACGTCGCCGCAACAGACAATGGTGCCAGCCAGCATCAAATCGGCGAGATGCTCCCCTGCTCCGCCACCGATGACGACCGTGCCTCGTCGCATGCGGGAGCCGCAGTAGCGCCCAGCGTTCCCTTGAACACAAATCTCGCCACCGGTCATGCCGCGAGTCTCTCCGGGCAATTCCGCTCCGAGATAATCCCCGGCGTTTCCTTCCACGAGAATCCGTCCGCCGCTCATGCCGCGTCCCAATGCGTCGGCGACGTTGCCTGTTACCCGGATCGCCCCACCAGTCATCGCTTCGCCGACGCAGTCGCCCGCTGAACCAGCCAGATGCAATTCCCCACGTTGCCAGTTGCGGCCGAGTCCATGAATGTTACTCAGGTCGCCATGGAAGGTGACTTGAACGGACTCGGCTTCGTCAGATCCCGAGGAGATCTCAAAAATCTGATCGAGCGACAACGTCTTTCTGCCACTGCGAATTCCGCAGGCGCGGATGTCGTCGAGCTGACCTTCGACCAGCATCGAGCTCAGCTCTGCGGGCAACTCACAGGCGTGAGAGAAATCGGCTCGCCGGGATAGCTGGAATGATCGGGGCATGGATCGTGTTTACGAATGACAACGAGTTCTGAACAGCCGATGGGGACAAACCTCGACACGGCTTCGCTGATGTTGCCGGAATACCACATCGCTGATGGCTCGACAACTTCTGGAGGTCTGCGTTGACCGGGGTGGAAACGTAGTCTGGGAAAAGAGTTACGACTCTACCGGCGAGGTTTTTCCGGGTGCGAACTCTTTCGCGGATTGTCGGCGTGAAACCTGCTTCGGATTGTGACAAGATCGAACCGAAGTTCCTACCTTTCCGAGGTGCAGATGTTTCAAGTCTTCGAAATCAACTCCATCGCCGAACTGCAGCCGTATCGTCTGGTGTGGCAGGAATTATGGATGAGAGGACGCCAGCAGCGTTTTCAGATGACGCTCGACTGGCTCGAAGCCTACTGGCAGGCCCGTTCCGACGATCGTGAACTGAAAGTGCTTTTCGCTGTTCTGGGTAACAAGGTCATCGGCATTCTCCCGCTGGTCGTTAAGCAATCTGCGACACGACTCGGGCCGGTTCGAGTGTTGACGTACCCGCTGGATAATCTCGGCAACTGGTACGGACCGATCGGTCCCAATTCGGCTGCCACGCTCGCGGCCTGTCTGCGGTATCTTTCCGGCAACAGGCAGGGCTGGGACCTGCTCGATCTTCCGTACATCGACCGCGATCGAGTCGACCTGGCACGGACCGCGACTTCGATGCGGAACATCGGCTGGAAACCTGTTGAACGGGCCTGGAACCAGGTCGCAGGGATCGAGTTCGAGGGAACCTGGGAGGAATTCCTTGGCCGCAAACGCTCCGAGGTTCGGGAGGCGGTTGATGCAGCCGACGCCGATTGTCGAGATCGGGGATTGCTGCGATTCGAGCACGCCCGATCCGATGCTGACGATCCCACCTCGCAGGAAAACACCGAACGTCTTCTGCAGCGCTGTCTGAAGCTGGCCGATGAGGATTCCCGAGACGTCCTGCATTCGACGTCGCTGCAGGCTGCTGAGCGGGACTGTCTGGATGTTGGAGTCCTGACGCTCGATGGCCAGCCGGTCGCGGGGGCAGTCAGCCTGATGCATCGGGACGGACTCGAAGTGGTCAGCCTGTTTGCGGAAGACATTGCGGGCATCCCCCGGCACTCGCTGCTCTCGGTTTTGATGCAGCATCTGCTGAAGGCGTCGTGCGGGCTGGGAGACAGCGCCGTCGAGATTCGCATGGTCGATCGCGATGTCGAGCAGGCCGCGAAATTGTGGTCGAATCATCAGCTGCGAAGCTACCGCTATACGACCTGCCCTCTTTCGCATGTGCGAGCGGCGCTGCTGGTGAACTATCACGCGGTCCGCGCACCGCGGTTGAAGTTCACGCCGCAACGCAGGGCGACGGTCGCTTCTCGACCGAAGCTGAAAAGTGCACCTCCCGCATCTGAGAAGGCCCCGGTTTCGGCGGGGCCTGGGCTGCGAATCTACCGCTGATCTCCATTTCGCTGCAGTTCGCGGACTTGGTGCAATCTCGTGAATTTCGCGAGATTCACCTGACGGCTGGTATCGGGATTGCTATCCTTCCTGCTGCGAGGGTGGATCCACCGTAGACGATCCGCTCGCAGAGGAACCCGAATAAGGAAAAGTCAGGTCAGGAGTTATCAGGTATGATTAAATCTTTCGCTATGAGAGCTTTTGCGGTTTTTGCTTGTGCAGCAGCATTTTGCGTGGCTCCCGCCGTCGGCCAGGCTGCCGATCCCCAGGCTCCCGAACAGTTTTTCGTGAAGCTCGAAACCTCCGTTGGTGATGTTGTCATCGAGGTCAATCGTGCCTGGGCACCTATTGGAGCTGACCATTTTTACAAAGGTGTGAAGGAAGGTTTTTACAACGACGTCCGCTTTTTCCGCGTCGTGCCGGAATTCATCGTCCAGTTCGGAATTAATGGCGATCCGGAAACTCAGGCCAAGTGGGATCAGGAAGTCCTGAAGGACGATCCCGTCACGCAGAAGAACGTTCGCGGCACTCTGACCTACGCAACCGCCGGTCCGAACACCCGCACCACTCAGCTGTTCATCAATCTGGGCGAAAACACGTTCCTGGATGGACAGGGCTTCTCGCCATTCGGACGTGTCGTGTCCGGCATGGAGAATGTCGACAAGATCAACGCTGAGTACGGCGAAAAGCCGCGTCAGGATTACATCGAACAGCTCGGTAACCGGTACCTCAACGAGTACTTCCCGAAGCTCGACTACATCAAGAAGGCTTCGATCGTCGAACGCTAAGCCGACTTGAGTGCAACACTGCAACGGGAGAACGTCTTCGAGATATTCTCCCGTTTTTTCTTAACCTGAAGCAGCATTTCGACTTGGTGAGCGTGACCGATGGAAATCGTCCGCTGCAGCCGGAATTTCCTCTTGCAGCGAACGCAAAATTCTGAGATTTTCCGATCTCGCCGAGGACAATTGCCGATCAATATCCTCAGCTTCACTTTGAAGAATTCCCGTATCGCTCCCCAGATTCCGTCGGAGGTGCCAACCCTTTAGCGAGGGTCCGAATCAATTACGAGTGAGTGCTGGACACTACTCGATTCGCACCCTTCTCGCAGCGACTCCACCGTCGCAAATCGGGAGGTTACGGTTATTCGCCTCGTTAACACTTCGGTGTACGAGGCTTTTTTTATGCGCTCGTTGTAACCCCGTTTCCGGAGTCACGTTGACCTCGGTTATGGGACAGGAATAGACTTCCCTCAGACGGTGAGGTTGTTGTTCGGGTGATCTCTGGATCGCCCTGGGACAGGAACGCGAGTTTCCCCCTCACCCCCACCCTTTCCCTCAGGCGGGCGAGGGGATTGTGGTGATCTTCCGCTCTTCTTATTCGCATGTATTCCCATCAGCTTCATCACGATCGATTCTGGACGTCGCCGGTGGCGTTTGTGGGATCGTTGTGCGTGCATGCTCTGCTGGCGTGGCTGATCATTACGAACCTCAACAGCTGTGGAAAGAAGGGCGACTTCGGTTCTGCTGAAGTTTACCGGGAAGTCGGGATTCGTTACGAAACGCCGCAGCCGGAGACTCCTCAGGACGAGCCGACACCCGAAACCGAAGTGACTGCTCCCGATCTTCCCGCGTTACCGGATCTTCCTGAGTCGATGGCGGATGCACCGCTGACGGAACTCCCCGATCTAAGTCCGCAAACTTTGATCGGTCCAGGGCCATCGCAGAGCGCGATGCCAAGGACCGAGACTTCCCAGGCGATTGCAGACGCGATTCCAGCCCCCGCTCCAGAAGCGACGGCAGGGATTCCGAGTACGACAAAGTTCTTCGATATCGCCACCCAGGGCCGAGTGCTGCTGTACGTGATTGACTGCTCAGGCAGCATGAGCAGGAATAACTCCTTCCGGCAGGCCAAGTCGGAACTGATGGCCAGTCTGCAGCGGCTGGATGGCAGCCATAAGTTTCAGATCATCTTCTACAACGACGGCATGTTCGAATTCCGCGATAATCGCGGCCAGCCCGAGGTTCATTGGGCGACCGCTGCGAATATGTCGCGAGCACAGAGCTTCATCAGTGAAATGGATAACAGCGGCGGGACCGCCCACTTCCCTGCCCTGACGAAGGCGCTCTCGTATTCCCCGGAAGTGATTTTCTTCCTGACCGACGCGGCTGAGCCCGCGATGTCGGCGAAAGAACTCGATGAGGTTCGTCGGAAGAACAACGGGCGGGCGGCGATCCATTGCATCGAATTTGGCATCCAGCCGACCGATCTGAAGCTGCCCAACTTCCTGCAGAAACTGGCCGCACAGAATGGCGGCACATACCGCTATCGAGATACCAACGAGTTCGGCCGCTGATGAGAGTGACTCTGTTTGTCATCGCCAGTCTGCTGGTCGACCAGCTTTCCAAAATCTGGGCACAGAAAACCCTGATCGGCCGTCCTGCGGAATCATTCTTTGCAGATACATTTCGTCTTGTCTACGCCGAGAACATGGGCACATTTCTCGGGCTCGGGGCAAATGCTCCGCTCATGGTCCGATTTACGCTGACCGTAATCGTCAACGCCATATTGCTGGGCGGGATTGTGACTGTCCTGTTACGGAAGAAGAACCTCAAAACCGGCGAACGCTGGGGGCTGGCCATCGTACTCGCCGGAGGGCTGGGGAATATGATCGACCGATTGTTTCGTCAGGGGATTGTGATCGACTTTATGAACCTCGGGGTCGGTCCGGTTCGCACAGGGATCTTCAACATTGCCGATGTGTTGATTACCTGGGGCGTTGTGCAGCTCGCGATCTGCTGGTGGTCCGGCACGGCTCGAGAGACTCCCGCTTCCGAGCAACACACGGACAATAAGAAGAACGTGATTCCGGTGAAGCTTTCCGCTCTGCTGCTCGTCCTGTCGATTGGGGGTGGCGCACATGCCCAGGCTGACACCGTCGTCTATCGGTCGGGCTCGCTGGGAGGACGGATCGCCCTGAATGGGCAGATTCTCGACTTCAACCAGCGACAAATGTCCTTCCGTGTGAAGTCGCCCGACACGATCAAGGAAATTCCCACCGAGGATGTCGTCGCTTATCTCGCCGATCGGAAAGAGCCCCATCAGAAAGCCCTGGAAGCTCTCCGAGACGGAAGCTTTGCCGAGGCCGATCGTCTGCTGGGCGATGCGCTGGCTGCGGAGCCGCGAATGTGGATGCAGCGGGAAATCCTGGCCAGTCAGATTGAAGTCGCCGTGAATCGAGGCGAATGGCTTCAGGCCCGTTTGAGATACGACAATTTGCTGAAACGCGATACGGAATCCCGAAGTCTCGATCTGATTCCCCTGCACTGGCACGATGAGCAGCTCACAGCCTCGGAGCGATCCTGGGCTCTGGAAACCCTGGCGGCCGAGGAATCGATTGATCGACTGACCACGTCGCTCTGGCTGCGGAATTCGTATGATCGCCTGATCGCCTGCAGCTGGCTGCTCGTGTCGCCAGATCAGGGATCGAAGGCTGAAAAGATGATCCGGGAGCTGCTATACAGTCCAGTCCCTGAGATTCGCAGTCTGGCCCGTTGTCAGCTCTGGCGGCGGGAGCTTCTGGAACGGGATCTGGTCGATGGCGATCTGGAACGCTGGGAGCGGCAACTTATCGATCTGTCGGAGTCGTACCGCAGCGGTCCGATGTTCGTGCTCGGCCGAGGCTATGAGCGAATTGTGCAGAAGGAACTGGCGTCTGCCCGATATCTGTGGTTGACGATGATTGATGCGCGAAACGTCCCACTAACCCGGACGGCCACACTCCGCACCGCTGATCTGTTGGAATCGCTGGGGCAACTGGAACGAGCCGAGCAGTTGCGGCAGGAAGCCGCTTCCCGATTCCCGGTCGTTGTCGAGTAAATCTGGTCTGGATGCGACCATCGGCTGTGGACTAATATCTGTCACACCACAACTTCTTGATGAAAACCACTGAATATGGCGGTCTTACGAGATCGCTCACCGGCAAATGGATGTGCCATGACGAACGTTTTTCGCCACCAGCTGATTCTGCTGCTGACGTGCGGCTGCGTGTTCTTCTTCAATCTGGGCGGAGCCCGACTCTTCGATGAAGACGAACCGAAGAACGCGGAATGCGGTCGCGAAATGCATGAACGGGGCGACTGGATCGTTCCGACTTACAATTACGAGCTGCGGACGGACAAGCCGATCATGCTCTACTGGCTGATGTTGACCTCATTTGAGGTGTTTGACGTCAGCGAATTCTCGGCTCGTTTGCCGTCGGCAATCATGGCGACCGGCACCGTGCTGCTGGTGTATCACATCGGTCGGATGATGTTTGGTCATGCCGTGGGACTCTGGGGCGGACTGATCCTGGCGTCCGGATTGATGTTTGTGACGAGCAGCCGGATTTCGACGCCCGATGCCACGCTCATCTCGTTCATCACGCTGTCGATCTTCCTGTTTGTCCGCTCGCAGGTTCGGACAGAAAAGGGTTGGGCGACTCCCGATGAAACGCAGGGGCCTCGTGCGTTCATGCCACAGCGGTATTGGGGCTTTCTGGCCCTTTATGCGGTGATGGGGCTGGCGGTTCTCACCAAAGGACCTGTCGGATTTTTGCTCCCCTGCGCCGTAATTGGTCTGTATCTAATGTGTCGCGCAGGTGCCCCCTATCTGCCGGTGGGGCTGGACTGGCGGAAGCCGTTCGATTTGGCTGATGAACTCCTGCATTATCTGGTTTCATTCTTCGCTCCATCGCGATTCTTCCCGGCTCTGTGGGCGATGCGGCCCTTAACGCTGGTCGCCGTTCTCGCGCTGGTCGCTCTGCCATGGTACATCACTGTCGGCATCGTGACCGACGGGGCCTGGCTGGAGGGCTTTCTGGGAGGCCACAACGTTGGTCGCTTTTCTTCAGCGATGGAGGGACACAGCGGACCGATCTTCTACTATGTCGTCGCAATCATGGCTGGGTTTTTTCCCTGGTCGGTCTTTTTGCCGATCACGCTGTATCTGGCCGTTATGAAACGCTGGAAGTGGCCGCAGGATCATCAGGGGCTGCTGTTTCTGCTCTGCTGGGCCGGCGTTTATGTCGTGTTCTTCTCAATCGCTCAGACCAAACTGCCAAACTACGTTCTCCCCGCTTATCCGCCACTGGCTCTGCTGACTGCCTGGATGTTGGTTCGCTGGCAGGAAGGGGAGATCGAATTGCCGGAGTGGGCTTACGTATGGGGTGCACGTTCGCTGATGATCGCCGGAGCCGTGCTGATTGTCGCGTTCCCGATTGTGGCCTGGCTGCTGTTGCCGGGATACTGGGCCGTGGGACTTGTCGGCGTGCTGCCAATTCTGGCTGGCCTCTGGATGATTCGTCACGACCCGAGTGATGACCGCACACCCGTGCTCAACGGACTTGGCATCTGTGCGGTGGGACTCGTACTCGCAGCCTTTTCAGGCGCAGCCCCATGGATCAGTCAGGCACAGGACAGCAGTTTGCTGGGACTGGCCGTAAACGAAAAGACAGACCGAGCCGTGCCAATGGCGACGTACCGATATTTTGCACCCAATCTTCCCTTCTATGCTCAGCGACCTGTGCTTCGGTATCATTCCGTCGAGGAGATCCAGTCGTTCTGGGAGACGAATCCCGAGGGCGTTCTCTGCATTCAGAAAGCGGATCTGGCCGAACTGCACGACGTTCTGCCCAAGTCGACGGTTGTGCTCGATGAAGCGGATCGTTTTCTGCGGCCAGGTTCGGTGCTGCTTCTGGCTAAGAACGGGGATCGATTCCGCACGGCCGCTGCGCCGGTTCGCTCGCTTGAGTCCGTGATTCGCTAACGCCAATTCTGCGGGAAAGTCGGCGACTCTCCAGTCGGTTTGCCACCTGTTCAGTGTGCCAAAGCGTCGCGGTTGCGGACTGTCTGCCGACCGGCGGAGCCATTCTGCCGATGTCCTTGTGGTTCGCTCCATCCCATGTATCATGGCCGCCAGACGTCCTGTGGGGACGAAGTTACTTCTTTGAGTTGATAGGAATCAGGCGTGATGTCATATCACGAGTTCACCGGGCCCCGGGCCATGCCATTTCAGGCGCCTCAGGGGGATCTGGCCGTACTCGCCGGTTCAGCGAATCAGCAGCTGGCACGATCCATTGCTTCCCGGCTGGGGATCTCACTCACACCGGCTGAAACCCACATGTTCAGCGATGGGAATGTTTTCGTCCGTGCGCTGGAGAACGTTCGGGGGCGTGACTGCTACATCATTCAGGGGGTGCATCATCCGGTGAACGACAACTTCATGGAGTTGTTGTTCTGGATCGATGCTCTGAAACGCGCCAGTGCGCAGAATGTGACGGCTGTCGTTCCGTACTTCAGTTATGCCAAGGGAGATAAGAAGGACGAGCCACGGGTTTCGATTCGAGCCCGCGTCTGTGCCGATGCGATCGAACAGGCCGGAGCCGATCGTTGTCTCATGATGGATCTGCACAGTCCACAGATTCAGGGATTCTTCCACATCCCGGTCGACCATCTTTACGGTCGATACGTGCTGGCCAATCACATTGGCTCGCTGGGAATTCCCAATCTCGTGATCTGCAGTCCCGACGTCGGCTTCGCGAAAGGAGCTTCGGCGTTCGCCCGGTTGCTTGGTGTGCCGGTCGTCATCGGCAACAAGGAACGCGCGGACCATACGGAGAACGCGGAAGTCCTGGAAATTATCGGAGACGTCAAAGACAAAAACGTCGTCATCGTCGATGACTTCACAATCTCCGGCGGCACACTGATTTCGATGGCCGAACTGCTGAAAGATCGGGGCGCTAACGAGATCTACGCGGCTGTCTCTCACGCTGCCCTGACCCTGGCAGCCGTGCCGAAGATTATGGCCAGCCCGATCACGAAGCTGTTCTCGACCGACACGATTGAACCGCTGCCGGTTGATGCCTGCCCGAAGCTGCACGTGGTGACCGTCGCTGACGTCTTTGCCGCGGCGATCCGGTCGGTACACGATCGGACCAGTGTGAGCATGCTGTTCCCGGAAGGTCCGAAGACCTAGAGCAGTTTACTTTTTGGTGTGACCGTTCGGTCCGCGAAAGATGCAGCGTTTCAGGCGATTCAACGCTCATTCGCGGACATACGGTAGAGCGATCCGCTCTAGGCGACGGAATCAACTCTGAGACGCCTCTGGATACGAGCGTGGGCGGACCGTCCGTTAGGGACGGCCTTCATAATTATGTCTGAAGCAGCAAAAAAGGCTGACACAGCATTTCGCCGTCCCAGCCTTTTCCGATTTCTCATTCCACTTGCGTGGAGTGATGACTACTTCGCAGCTTCGAAGCGCTTGGCGACGGCATCCCAGTCGACAACGTTCCAGAATGCAGAGATGTAGTCCGGGCGCTTGTTCTGGTAGTTCAGATAGTAGGCATGTTCCCAGACGTCGAGACCGAGGACCGGCGTATGTCCTTCGGACAGCGGCGTGTCCTGATTCGGCGTGCTTTCGATGTGAATATCGCTGCCTTTGACACAGAGCCAGGCCCAGCCACTTCCGAAGCGGGTCGCGGCTGCGTTGGCGAATTCAGTCTTGAAGTTATCGAACGAGCCGAACTTGCTGTCGATGGCCGATGCCAGTTCGCCAGAAGGCGAGCCGCCGCCGTTCGGACTCATGATGGTCCAGAACAGCGAGTGGTTGGCGTGCCCGCCACCGTTGTTACGGACCACGGTGCGAATGTTCTCCGGAACCGAATTCAGGTCCCGCATCAGTTCTTCGATCGACTTCGATGCCAGCTCGGGATGTCCTTCGAGGGCGTCGTTGACTTTGTTGATATAGGCCTGGTGGTGTTTGGTGTGATGGATCTCCATCGTGCGGGCATCGATATGCGGTTCGAGGGCATCGTATGCGTACGGGAGATCCGGGAGGGAGTAAGCCATGTGTTGTCCTTTCTCGACAGGTTCCTGGTGGCAATATAGAATGACTTGCTCAGCGGCAGACCATCTTTGTTGCGATCGTTCTTCTCTTCCGGCCGACAATTCCGTCGACCTCTCTTCGATTGTAGGTTTCTGGTTTAACCGCACAAGGGCGATGAGCCTGTTCCCTGTCACAAAGTCCATTACCGGAACGTGAGCACATGAAGGGCGGCTTTCTGAGTGGTACAACTTCCGCGAAGCGACGCTCTTCGCAGGAAGCAGACCTCGACATCACTCCCATGATCGACGTCACCTTTCTTCTGTTGATTTTCTTCATGGTCACCTCCACGATGCAGTCGACGCCGGCGATCGATTTGCCGGTTGCGCATCACGGAGTTGGCGTCAGTCGTTCCGAAAACGTGATTGTTTCCGTTATTGATCAGGACGGTATTCCTCTCCTGATGGCTGGGGAGCCCCCTGCGCCCGAGATGACCCTGGATGAGATCACTCAGCACGTGCGGCAACAGGTCGACCTGGGTAAGTCAGGTATTATCGTGAAGGCGTCGGGAACGATTCCGTCAGGATATATCAAACAACTTACGCAACGGCTGCAGGCGCTTGGCGAAGTGCGTTTTCACTATGCCGTCAGTGAACAGAATCCTTCGTCGCCATCTCCCTGAGAATTGACCCCTGTCGCATCCACCTCGTTTGACGCCGGTTTATTTATGCCGATTCGTTTCCGCTGCGAACATTGTCAGCAGTTGATGAGCATCACCCGGAAAAAAGCCGGGCAGCTCACACAATGCCCGAAATGCGGCGAGGAAACCCACGTTCCGGAATTGCAGAGTGCGAAGCGCAAGGATCCGCCCGCGGTATTCGTCGATGAAGAACCGTCCGGGATTGGACTCGAACCCGCGCCGGAACCGACTCAGAAAAGGACATCGTCTCCTGAAGCACAAGCCGAGCGCCGGGTCGTTGAAGCGGATGACAATGAAGATGACGAACCTGGTTTCGTGCTTCGCAGAATTCAGAGCGATCTGGATGAGATGGACCTCACGCCGATGGTCGATGTGACGTTCCTGCTGCTCATTTTCTTCATGGTGACGGCTTCATTCTCGATCGAGAAATCGATCGAAGTGCCCGTTCCCGATCCCGATCAACAAGGAGCCTCGCAGACGGTCATGCCGCTCGAAGAGCTCGAGGATCAGTCGATCCTTGTCGAAATCGACGCCGCAAACCGTTACTTTATCGAGTCAGAAGTTGTTGAGGATCCCCGAGATTTGCCGCAGCTTCTGGCCGAAGTGAGAACACGGGATTCCAAGAGCGAAGTCATTATCAAAGTCGACGAGCGATCGCATCATGAAGCGATCGTTGCGGCAATCGACGCCGCTCAGGAAGTCGGAATGCAGCGAATCCGCTGGGGAGTCATGCCGGAACAATGACCCTGGCCTGGACGACTGCAGGAACGGGACGAACGACGCCAGATGAGTGGAACCAACCGGAGTAGATGCGGACGCGATGGCTTATCTGGAAATTCATCTCGATGACACGACCCGTCAACAGAAGCTGGCCCGCAAAGAGCCGGTGACGATCGGGCGACATACTTCCAACACAGTCGTGGTGGACGACGAAAGCGTGCCGCTCTTGCTGGCTCGCGTGTTGTGGAACAAGAAAGCTCGACGCTTTGAAGTCTCCGCTGCGTCGGAAGAGGATCTTCTGATCGGCGGCAAGGCTATCCGATCCAAGATTCTCAAGGACAAAGACGAAATCACGTACGGTCGTTTCAAAGCCGTCTACTTTGATGTTGATGAGAGTGTCGACATCGTTCCGATGGACGAGGCTGAGGATGATCTCGATGAGATCGATAAGACTTCTGCGGTTGTGCAGGAGGAGACTGTCGGACCGGAGGGGACTCCGTCTGCTTCAGAAGGCGAGGAAACGCAGCCCTCCGATGCTCCGGGCATGGAACCGGAAGCGGCTGAAGGAACTCCGGATGTCAAACCAGAGAAGGTCGCCAGAAAAACCTCGGCAAAGTCGCTCGCAGCCGTAAAGCTCGCCCGTCCTGATCGGCAGATGGAAGACGAGTCGGTGAAAGCCTGGCTGACCCGCTCGCGGCGGCCTGGCGAACGGGACGCTGTACGCTCTCCGCTCACCACGACACTGACGATCGTCGGCTTCATTCTGGTGATCGCAGCCGGAGGTTTCTATCTGCTCATCGGACGGCAGACGGCTCAACTGGCGTATCAGGACGCGAAAGATGATCGCGAGCAACGGAAGTACGCCCAGGCGATTGCCAAGTACGAACAGTTTCTCTCGGACTACCCGTCTCACAAGTTGGCGAAAGAGGCCCGGGTTGAACTTGCGTTTTCTCGAATCGACCGGCAGCTTTCCGGAGCGGGAGCAAGTCTCGAAGGGGCGATTGCCGCCACGAATAGTTTCATCGATCAATTTCGCAATAACGAAAACTTCCGCGACTGGTATCCCCTGTTGTCGACGTATGCGATGCGGATTGCCCAGGATGGATATCGTCAGGCGAGCCGTACGCATGATCCTCAGTTTCTGGAACTGGGGGATCAGGGCAGACAGCTGTTCGTGCGGTTCAAAGCGACCGATGGCTCCAATGACAATAATGAAGCCGAGATTGAGACCGCTCGTCGCACCGCTCTGGCCGATTTACTGGAGTACGACGTGCTTCAGGAGAGTCTCGCCAGACTCGATTCCGCACTAAAGAAGAAGGATGCTCCCGCGACATTCCAGGTCTTCCGGGAAGCGGTGGCCCGTTATCCTTCGTTCGCCGAACGCAACGAGTTGGTGACGCGGGTCCGTTCGGCACTCGGCATCGAGCAGACGAATGTGAAAACGGTCGAGGCGCCCTCGGAGCCTGCCGTCGTCGACGATCAGTCGTCGACACCCGGTCAGCAGGTGTTTCTGATCGACCTCCAGCGAAACAGACCGGATGTCACTTCCGACGAGACTCCGGTCTGGTATCTGGCGGACGGCGGCTGCACCGCAGTGGACCGGATGACGGGACAACCGAGATGGCGGATTGAGACGGGTGAACCGTTGGCTTTTGAACCAATCGGAGTCGAGACTCGCTTCGCCTGTTGGCTTCTTCCGGTTGATGACGGATTTGGTGTGGCTCTGGTGCGTCGAGCCGACGGAGAAGTGCAATGGCGGCGGCGATTCCCCGCCGGGGTTCTGACCGAGCCGACGGTCACCGAGAATACGGTCTTCGTGACGACCGATGACCGGCGGATGACCGCGATCCAGCTGGAGACGGGAGAAACCGTCAGGTCGCTGGAATTTCCGCAGCAGATTTCGGCTCCAGTGACCGTTCTCGACAGCCGGTCTCTTTGTTGCGTGGGGACTCAGGATGTTCTGTATTTCATCGACCGACAGACGTGGGAGTGCTCCGAAGTTCGGTATCTCGGTCATGCTCCGGGCACGGTGACGCTTCGGCCGCTCACCGTCGCCGATGTGCTGCTGACCACGGAGAAGGACCAATTGCGCTCCAGTCGAATTCGTGTTCTGCGGTGGAGTGAGAAGCAGTGGAACTTCGAGATCGTCCAGTCTCAGAGACTGCCGGGGATCGCGCTCGGTCATCCGGTGCTTTGGGGAGACCGGCTGTTCGTGGAAATGAACGGGCCGCAGATTGCTGCCTGGCAGCTTTCGGACAATCCGGCCGATCCGTTTCTGCGGCGAATCACCAATGCCTCCGTCCCCTACTCTGCTGATGTGCGGCTGTACCTGAAGCCCTTCGAAGGGGACCGTCTGCTGGTCGCCGGTGAGGACCTGCGGACGCTGACTCTGCTGACCAGTGCCTTCGATCAGTCCAAGTCGACAGTCGATCTGGGACGAAGTACGCAGAGTCTGCAGACGTTCGCGGGGAATTCATTCGCGGCGGGCCGCAAAGATCCCAGGATCGGCTCCACTCTGTTGCATTACAACTTCCTGCAGGACGAAACGTACTGGGTGCTGTCGACCTCGATGGATCCCGTAGCCGTTGTCCCTCGGCCAGATCCCTCGCAGGCTCCGTTCTGCATTGATTTCAATGGAAGACTCTTCGATGTTGGCCGTGCATCAAATGGTCCATACTCAATGGTCACGCCGACGGAATCAATCTTCGCCGGTTCGAGCGGCCCCCAGAACGGTTCAAGTCGACAGATCTATGCTTTACGAGATTCATCCGAGCCGCATGTGGTGTTTGTTCGTGGGAATGCCTGCAAGCTTCTCGGACATACAGGACAGGTGACACGGAGTATCACACTCCCGGAACCCTGCGAGCGTGAGCCGCTTCTGGCAGGCGATCGAATGCTCTGGACTGGCACCAGTGGGGTTCATTCCACGCCGTTGAACGAAGCCGGCGTGGCGATCGATCCCTGGCGGTTCCCTCAAGTCGCCGAACAGGAGCAACGATCCGATTATGAAATGGTCGCGGCCACAGCCGACGAGTTTCTCGTGCTCGAGGACCGGCGGCGGCTGATCAAGCTGACTGTTCGAGAAGAACCACGTCGGCATCTGGCGGAAACGTCCGACTACAGTTTCGACGATGCCGTTGTCGGCTGGTCCCCGGATGGCGAACAACTGCTGGCGACGACCTCCGATCACCAGTTGCTGAGGATCGATATCGGTTCACTGTCGCTATCTGGAACAACAGATCTGGGGGCGTTGCCGACGACGAAGCCGCATCTTGCCGGAGCTTACGCACTGGTCGAGATTGAAGGAAAGCGAATTGATGCTTACCCCCGCGGCGGAGGCGGACAGCCGTCCTGGTCACTCTCGCTGGGAACCTCTCCCCTCTCCATTCCCGTCTTTTCTCTCGATCAGGACCGATTGCTTCTGTCGCAACACGACGGAACGCTTCTGATCGTGAGCGCAGCGACTGGCGAGGAACTCGGTCGCATTCAGTTGCAGTCCGCCGTCTGCTGCGAACCGGTTCGGCGAAGTGACGTGTTGACCCTGGGATTGGAGTCTGGCAGCGTGTTGTCGCTTCCTTTGTCGCAGTTCGCTGGAGGGGCTGTAGCAACAGAGGAGGCCGCCAGTGCAAATTGAGCGATACCAGCCGTGCATTGTTCTCGCTCTGCTTTTGTCGAGCGTGTTCCTCTCGACCCCTGTCGCAGCTCAGCCGGGAGCCGAAGAACCGGAACCGGTCGAGTCGACCGAGAAGGTCGAAGCAGAAGACGCAGACGAACTTCCTCTGTTCTCTGAATTGCCGCTGCCGGAACTGGAGAGCTTGCTCGAAGGAGCCAAACAGGACTGGATTCTGTTGATTGGCGGACGCGTACTTCGTGTACCCGGTCTCTGGCCTCGTCCCGACCACCTCGAGTGGCTGGAACGGGAACAAAAAGATCTTCTCGACGACCGTCCGCCGGCCGACCCCGAACTCGCAGACTGGCTCGAAGACTACAAGCGATATTTCTACATCTACCTGGCGGTGTCTGAAGAAGGCGTCGAAGACGACTATCGGCTGCATGTCCGCTATGTGGATCGCATTCTGTACCACGAAGATCTCTGTCTGCTCAAGGTCGACAAGCTGCTGCTCGCCGGAGATATCGAGAATGCACGCCGGCTGATCAGCGCCGTGGGACGCTGGGAGAAGGTGGTCAATGATCAACGGGAAGAGGAGCGTTTGAAACGGATTCGTTGGCCCGGACTGATCGATCGCGAACGTGCTCTGCTCCGAGCTGAAGTTCAACGTGAGTTGAATACCTCCCAGTGGGAGCGGGCATTCTCATTGATCAAACGCCGCTACGTAACCGACCCGGACGATCCGCAACTGCCGATTTTGACCGGAGATGTCTTGAACGGCATCGGGAATGAAGCGTATCCACGACGGGACTATCGACGATTGCGCTATTTCATCGCGGCGGCCGTGAAGATGTTTCCGGCACAGCGTCAGGCGGGCGAATGGAAGCAGCGTCTGACGGCGGATGCCGAGACGCTCCTGGCGACGGCGGAGGAGGATGCCAAAGCCGGTAGGCGACGGGAGTCATCGTTGCGGGCCCAGCAGGCGGCTCGAATCTGGCCGTTCTCCGCTCAGATCAACCGACGCGTTCAGATCCTTCAGGAGCAGTATCAGACCCTCGATTTTGGAGTCGTTGAGAACGAGCCGGGTGGAGAGCGTGCGCTCGACGGTTTGCAGACCCACAAATGGATCGGAATCGAGCGTCTCTCCGAAGGTTATCCGTTGTACCAGTCACGGTTCATCGAGACCTGGCAGCCGGATGACCTGGGACGACGCATTACCCTGCACTTCATGCTGAACCGACAGCCGTCCGAGTCGCGTCCGATCGTCGATAGTCATCACTTCGCCAGGTCGCTTCTCGGGAGCACACTGGAACGCCGCAGCGAACAGCGGGGATTGTTCGCCAATAACCTGACCGAAGTGCATGTTGCGTCTCCCAGCGAGATCGAGATTCAGTTCGCTTCGCAAATGCCTCACCCCCTCGCCCGGCTGGCTGCGATTCTGGATGGGCAACCTGACGAAAAGCCACCCGTGTTGCTCGACAGTCACTTCCGGTACTCCGTGATCGACCAGCCGCTGCCGTTCGAAGATTTTGAATCGTGCTATCAACGTGCGTTCGAACCGCCGCGGCGCAATCAGCTGCGGAATGTCGCCGAGGTTCACCGCCACATTTATCCCGACCGACAGGAATTGCTGCGAGCCCTGTTGCGGGACGAAGTCCATCTGTTGCCGGAAACTCCGCTGGAGTATGTCGACCGCATCGGGCAGGATCAGCGCTTCGGCGTCCTGGAGTATCAGGTTCCTCAGAGTGTGGGGCTGCGATTCCGTATCGGAGGACGGCTGGATGGATTTCATGAGTACAGGCTGGCGTTGATGCTGATGCTCAATCGCGAGGACCTGTTAGCGGAAGTTGTTCCGGAAGGCAGTCCTGGTCAGTCGCTGACGAAGATTTCAAATTCGATCTGTCCATCCAGCTCGCATGCGTGGAGTCCTTCGCAGCTGATTCCGGCCTTTGATGAAACCTCCGCGCGGGCGTTGATGATTCTACTGCGACGAAATCCGAATCTGCCCTTGCAGATCCGACTCGGGTGCCCGTCCTCGGCTGATATGCGGAAGCTGGCCGCGAAGATCGCGGAGCGATGGAAACGGCTGGGAGTCGAGACGGAGATCGTTGTCGATTCGACGTCGGGAGCCGAGGCGCTGGGGTTGACCGGGTTGCCGGAAGGCACGGTTGATGTGGATCTGGTGCAGTTCTGCATGGCTGCTCCTGATCACGAACTGCCCAGGCTGGCGACGTCCCGCTCTCACATCTCGGTCGATCATCTGGCCAGCCTGCCGTCTTATGTGCGAACGACGTTACTTCGACTTGAGAATGCCAGGAACTGGAACGCCGTCAACACAATGCTTCGACAGTTACAGGATCAGATGTTGATCAATGCCTGGTACATGCCGCTCTACGAGTCGCGTCGGTTCATGACCGTTCGCCGCGAAGTCCGTCAGGTTCCCTCCACGCTGATGGAGACGTTTCAGACGCTTGATCGATGGATCGTTGAGCCGATTGTTCCGGAGTATTAATCGTCAGCGGCGGTCGAGTTGACCTGCAGGGCAAATTCCTGCTGGAGAACACGCCTCATCGTATCAAGTTCGGACTGCTTGTATTCCGCAGCTTCTTTCAGGTTTCCCCAGACCGGAGCCGGCCAGCAGGCGTCCGCGGGTTTGCGACCGATCACGTGAATATGAAGCTGAGGAACGACGTTCCCCAAGGCCGCGAAATTGACCTTGGGGTACTCAAGTTGATCCTTTAGATAGCGGGAAATGCACTCGCATTCCTGAAGGACAGTCGTCCGCAAATCGACGGAAAGATCCAGAAGGTCGATCGCGTCCGTTGCCGGGACCAGAATGAACCAGGGGACGATCGCGTTGCGATGCAGGAGCAGGTGGCACGCCTGAAAGTGGCCCAGAGCGTGGCAGTCCTGCAGAAGTTGAGGATGAATATGCATGATTCACTTGGTGCGCGAGAGTTCAACGGCTTCAGTGGTTACGGACAATCTGCAACGCATAGGCCAGTGAGTTCAGCCGCGTCACGGTGTCGTCCGCGCGGGACATGAAGACCACGGGGGCACTGGTGCCGCAAAGAATCCCTCCGAAGCGACAGTCGGCTGTGTACATGATCGCCTTCACCGTCAGGTTAGCCGAGAGGAGATCGGGAAACAGCATTCCATCGGCATGACCTGCGACCGGGTCGTCGATGTTCTTTCTCGCTCCTGCCCGAGTGGCATACGCCAGATCGAAAGAAAGCGGTCCGGAGACGGCACAGCGGTCGTCCCAGGTCTGCCGGGCGTAGGTCATGAGCGGTTCAGCATCGAGCGTGTCGGGCATCGCTTCGTTGGGTTTCTCGGTTGCCGCCATGAGAGCGATGCGAGGTGACTCGCTCCCGAGTCTGGTAGCCGTCTCCACGATGTGCCGGAGCAGATCCTGTTTCTGCCCGAGCGACGGGCGAATCGTAATCCCTGTATCGGTCATCAGAAATCGCTTATCGTCGCGGGGGATTTCCATCAGGACCATCTGGCAGATGATTCTCTCGGTTCGCAGGCCGGTCTCACGATTCAGAACGGCCCGCATGAGATCTGGTGTGGCGACCTGCCCTTTCATCAACAGAGCAGCCTGCCCGGATTGGACGCAGCGCACCGCATCCACGGCCGGCTCCTCAGAGTCCACCAGGGTGAACGAATCGAGCGAGATTTCTCTGGCGTCGGCGAGACGGCGGATCTCTACTTCGGAGCCGCAGAGGATGGGGTGAATCCAGCCTCGCTCGGTTGCCTGGCTCATGGCTTCGAGTACGGTCTCATCGGCCCCTCCGGCAGCGGCGACCGCGACGGGGGCTGAGTTTTGTTCGGCCTGTTCATAGAGCGTGTCGAAGGACGGAAGGTCTGACATTCTTTCTGGCTTTCGTCTGCTACTTCTGAGTCCACTGGGGCGCCCGTTTTCCGAGGAAGGCCGAGATTCCCTCCTGGGCATCGGCTTCGACCACGTTGGTCGTCATCACGTCGACGGCGTCCTTGTATGCATCGGATTCCGGCATCGACAGCTGACGATAGAACGCTTCCTTGCCGACGCGAACTGTCATGGCACTGGTCGCGGCAATGGCGTTGCAATACTGTTGAACGGTTTCATCGAGTTCATTCTCGGCGACGACGCGATTGATCAGACCGAGTTCCACGGCCCGCTCCGCTGAAATCGGAACGCCAGTCAGCAGCATTTCCATAGCCGCCTTAGCGGGAATTGCTCTGACAAGCGGCACCATGGGCGTGGTGCAGAACAGGCCGATCTTCACCCCGGGCGTCGCGAAGCGGGCATCTTGCGTCGCCACTGCAAGGTCGCACGCGGCAACGAGCTGGCATCCCGCCGCAGTCGCCATGCCGCGAACTTTGGCGATGACAGGTTGGGGGACCTGACGGATTTTCTGCATGACCCGCGAGCAGGTTTCAAACAGGTCCCGATACTCGTCTTCAGGCCGGTCCACCATCTCGCCCAGATCATGGCCGGCGCAGAATGCCGGACCATTCGCTCCGATAACGATCGTGCGGATCTTCGAGTCGTTTTCGAGTTCCGTCAGCGCGGTCAGCAGCTCCTGCAGCAGAGACAGCGAAAGTGCGTTCCTGCGTTCAGGCCGGTTTAAAGTAAGCTTGGCAGTCTGGTCAACGTCCTGCCTGAGCAGCAGCGGTTCAGTCATTTTGTGTCCTCATTCTGGCGTGGAATCCCGATTCTAATTGGCCTGCCGACGCCTGGCCAGTTCGCTGCGCGAAGAGCGAAAGCGACGAGACCTCGGAGGGCAGTTGAGCCGATTTGGGCGCTCTTGCAGATTTTACCCGGACGTCGCACGAATGTTCCGCCGATGATTGAAGCAGAGTCTGTGTGCCTGCTTTTTAAGTCTCTTCGTCCTCAAGTCTGCTGATGAACCTTCGTCATCTGTCGCTGCTTGCCCTTTTGTTCCTGATTTCAGGTTCCATTGCCGGCTGCGCGACACCCAGCTACGAACTGCCCGGAGGGTATAGTAGCACCTACTCGCGTGCCCTGAACTCGGGTGTTGCTCACCCGTAGGGTTTCTCGTCTTCTCCAATGGATGCGAAGTCGCTGCCGACCGGTTAGGCTATCGATTGAGAACGAATCGATGCTCTGCCCGGAAACGCCATGAACCTTGATGCCTTTTCAGCCGCGCTGGCCGAGACCTTGCGACCCGACCAGATCCTCAACGATCCGGTCGAGAGGCTCGTCTACGAGTCAGACGGATATCTGGTCGAGAAGCGAATCCCCGATCTGGTGGTCTTTCCGCAGTCAACGGCCGAACTCTCCACCATCATGCGGCTGGCTCACGAACAGCGTATTCCCGTGGTACCGCGAGGGGCGGGGACAAGTCTGGCGGGCGGATGTCTGCCCATCGATGGGGGCGTGACCGTCTGTCTGTCGCGAATGCACCAGATCCACGAAGTCAATCTGCTGGACCGCTATGCCGTTGTCGATGCAGGAGTCGTGAATGGGCGTCTCAACCAAGATCTGGTCGGAACCGGATTGCATTTTGCCCCCGATCCCTCGAGCGCGGGTGCATCGACGATCGGCGGGAATATCGCGACCAATGCCGGCGGACCACATACGCTTAAGTACGGCGTGACGTCCAATCATGTGCTTGGAATTGAAGTTGTCCTGCCTGACGGCCGAATCGTTGAATTCGGCGGACCGCAAGGCTTCGACACCGGCTGGGATCTTTCGGGCCTGTTCACAGGAAGCGAGGGGACGTTTGGCTTCTGCACCCGAGCGACCGTTCGACTGGAACGCAATCCGCAGTCCTGGCAGACCCGACTGGCGATCTTCGACCAGCTGGAAGATGCGGTCACTGTCGTAAGCGAGATTATCGGAGCGGGTGTCATTCCGGCCGCCCTTGAACTGATGGATCAGGGCATGCTGCGGGCGATCGAGGATCGGTACAAACACGGGTTGCCGACGGATGCCGGAGCAGTTCTGATCATTGAAGTGGATGGACCCGATTCCGCGACGATCGAAGAGATTGCCCGAATTGATGCGATCTGTGCCGCGGGAGCGTGCCGGGAGATCCGCAGGGCGGAAACATCGGAAGAACGTCTTGCGCTCTGGAAATGTCGCAAGCAGGCGTTCGGAGCGATCGGACTGTTAAGTACGAGCTTCTGCACGCAGGACGGCGTAGTTCCAAGAACGCGGCTGCCGGAACTGCTTAACTACGTGCTCGACGTGGCAGCGAAGTACAACTTAACGATCTTCAACGTCTTCCACGCCGGGGACGGAAACATCCACCCGATCATCCTGTTCGATGAACGTTATCCTGAGCAGGTACAACGAGTTCTGGATGCGAGTGAAGAGATCCTGCAGAGATGTCTCGACTTCGGCGGGACAGTGACGGGAGAACACGGAATCGGAATTGAGAAAATCGACTTCATGGATCGGATGTTTTCGAGCACCGATCTGGAAGTCTTCCGAGAAATCCGCAGCGTATTCAACGCTGGATCGATCACCGGTCGAGGAAAGCTGATTCCCGTCCTGGCTGCCGAGCGATCATCCTGAATGACGGCAGCCGGAGAATCGATATCGAAGAGTCGCTACCGCGAGCGTACAAGAGACTTCGTGTCTCGCAATACGTCAGGCGACAAAGATCGACTTAGCGAGAGCGGTCGACGTAGAAGTCATTCTCAAAGAGCTCGACGAGCTGTTCGATCGCTTCGTCTGCGGAGTAACCTTCCGCCTCGACGACAAGCGAGGTTCCCTGATCGGCACGAAGTGTCATCAGGTCGAATACAGCCTTGGCGTCAACTACTTGCTCATGCTTGAGAATTCGGATCTCACAGTCGTATCTGCGTGCGAGTTCGGCAATCTTGGAACACGGGACCAGATGCAGTCCATGTTCAAGATTGACAGTAACTTCTGCCCTGCAGAGGGGACTTTCTCCCATGGTAATTTGCTTTGGCTCCACCAATTTCATAACTCCTGCTTGAAGAGAGTCTGGCTCTGAGAGGACACACCGTAGACCAAAAGGTAACGCTGTTTCTATTCAGAACGTCAGACAACCTGGAATTTCCATCCGTGTGTACAGGTTCGGGAATAACACACTCGCTTCGCAAAAATGCCTGGAGAGTGTGCAGCGCGGGCGGATTGCTAAATACAGTTGGGAAACGAAGAGAATACAACCGCTGGTCAAGAGATGGTTTACGTGCCAGCCTTTGTGCTTCCTACGAGGCTGCAACCTGTGCTGGTTCGATGGGAACCCATCGATGAAACCAAATTATAAGCATGTGCTTATGAGATCGGCGATACGAATCGTCGTCAATTCGTCTGATTCTTCAGAAATTTCCCTCAACTGCCTATTGCAAGTGGCGTGCCGATTATGCGTCCGGCTCGCTGGGAAATTAAAGTTCGTTCTCGTCGGCTTCTCGAAGCAGCTCGAGAACTTGCTCCTGAGTCTTGGATTGACGAAGAAAGCTGCAGAAATTCTCGTTTCGCAGATGGCGAGAAATTGTTTCCAGGGCCCGCAAATGGTCGCCCGGACGGTCTGGTGGCGAAATCAGCATGAACAGAATGTAGACATCTTCGCCATCGAGGCTGGCAAAATCGACACCTTCTGGCGCGATGGCGATCGTGGCCACAAGTTCATCAACGGACGGGTGTTTCGTATGAGGAACAGCAATTCCTTTGCCGATACCGGTCGATCCCAGCTCTTCACGCTTCAGGATCGCGCCGACGATGCTCTCTTCGTTGTCGCTGGAGATCTGACCGGTTGCGCGGAGCCCGCCCACCAGTTTACGGATCGCATCCTCTTTGGAATTGACCTGCAGATCCGTGATGACCGAATCTTTGACAACAATCTCTGAGAACTTCATTTCTTTATGCTCCGCGGAAGGGTAAGGCATGGAAGGATGGTATGTTCAATGTAGTAAAAATCAACAGGTGGAAACGGATGCAGAGCAACTCCGCCAATTGGTCTCCACCTTCTTCCGGTTTCACCTGGTTCGTCTCGCCGGCTGGGACCGAAGTCGGCTTTGCCAGCAAGGGCATTTATCCTGGCGGGATCGAGTCGTCTCGACCGCAGGACTTAACTATTCGGGCTGTTCTGGCTCGCCCTCTTTGTTTTCAGCTTCGAGCGAAATGGCTTCTGCCAGCTCGCCGAGCGACTTGTCGCGGCGATGGTCCTGAACCTGCTCTTTGTATCGCTTGATCTGGTGTTCGATCTTGTGCAGCGCCTGATCGAACGAGATCTGCGCATCTTCGCCTTCGTAGTGAGCGACAAAGTCGTGCTTGTGTTCGGCGTCGACGAGGATTTCGACTTTGACACGGTTCCCATTGAAGTCGAACGTTACCTGAATCTGCGTGACACGCTCAAAGAAGGTCAGGAGCTTTTCAGCTTTCTCGTGAATGTAGTCCCGAACCGGTTCTCCGATACTGCCGTGTCGACACGCGATTTCAATTTGCACTGCAACTACTCCAAAGGTGAATAATTCAAATCTCGCTGAACGCCCGGAAGGAATGTCACGTCCGACCACTCAGGATCCTCCGGTCGAAGCCGGATTGTCATTCAAATTTCGTGCGTCCCGCTGGCTCCGATTGTAAGCCGGGACTCCCATCCGTCAAACGATGAATGTTGGCAATCTACAGAATCGCTTCAGGATGAACTCCTGTTGTTCCGCCTGAAACGAGGGCCGATTCAGATGCCCAGTTGCGTCTCGATGGCCGTGATCCGATCCTCAAGACGAGAGATGATCTCCTTGAGTTCGGCGAGTTCTTCTCGGAGTTCCTGCCCGCCGGACGTCTGCGGCTGCGCGGGACTGCTCTGGGGACGGGCAGGTTTCGAAGAGGCCGATGCGGACTCTTCAGGGAGATCGCTGAACTGCATCTCGCCCCGCTGTTTTTCTCCATCTGTGTACAGGGCATGGTTGACCTCGACGCCTCTTCGACCCAGATCGCCGGAGGAAGCGACGTATCCGTCCTGCATCAGCAGGCCCAGCTCTTCACGGAGTTCGTCGAGCGATTCGATGGCGGTCATCCGGCTGGCTCGACTGCGGAGTTCACCAAGTTGCTGACGCCCGCGAAGCAGAAGTTCCGCCATGATGGCCAGCTGGCCAGCATTCCATGTGGTCGCTTCGCGGAGCAGATGCCGGAACCGCTCGGTGCGTCCGCCAGCGGTCTGGACGGCGGCGATCAGGCCGCGCTGCCGCAGTCCATCCAGGACTTCTTCGAGCTCGAATTCATCGTAGTTCGTGACAGGCTCGCGATTGCTCTTCTGGTTGCATCCACTGGCAAGCGCCTTCAACGTGAGTGGGTAATACTCTGGTGTCGTTAATGATTTTTCAATAAGAACACCGAGTACGCGGCGTTCCTTTTTATTCAGAGAGCCAAGGAACTCGATCTCTCGTTCGTCGTCCTGAATCTGCATGACCTGCTCCTCCGTTGCGTTGGTGTCTGGTCCGTGGTGCTTGTCGGCACACGTTGGTGTCGTTTGTAACCCATGGTGGGAAAAACAGGAACCGTGAAATGGGTCGCTGCCGAGTCCCGAAAAGAAGCGGGATCGGTAACTCCCTGGAGCCCCGCCCTCAGAAAAATCGGGGCTGACTCTTTCCGGAAGCTGGGTAAGAAGACTAGGATTATCCGCGAGCAGTGATTGAAACGACTGGACGAAACGGGCGTGAGCCAGAATCGTCGGAACAGTCACTGCGACTGCAGGGATCGGCTTCAGCCTCTTGAGTGAGAAATGCAGAGAATGAGTGAAAGCGAACTGCCCGAGGGATCGATCGAACGTCTGAGCGAGGCCTACCAAAGTATCAAGGAGCAGATGGAGCTCGTGATCGTGGGTCAGCAGGAGGTCATTGAACAGCTCGTCATTGCTCTGTTCAGCCGAGGCCACGTCTTGCTCGAAGGCGTTCCGGGACTGGCGAAAACGCTGATGATCAGCACCCTGGCCCGCTGTCTGTCGCTGGGCTTCAGTCGGATTCAATTTACACCCGACCTGATGCCAGCCGATATCACCGGAACCGAAGTGTTGCAGGAGAATCGCGAAACCGGAAAACGCGAGTTCCGCTTCCTTCACGGCCCCCTGTTCCACAACATGGTGCTGGCCGACGAAATCAACCGGACTCCTCCCAAAACCCAGGCCGCTCTGCTCGAAGCCATGCAGGAACGGCACGTGTCTGTCGGGCAGAACCAGCATCTGCTGGCCGATCCTTTCTTCGTAATGGCCACGCAGAACCCGATCGAACAGGAAGGAACCTATCCCCTGCCCGAAGCGCAGCAGGACCGGTTCATGTTCAAGGTCTTTGTCGACTATCCGACGTTCGCTGAAGAAAAGGCGATCGCAAAGGCAACGACCGGGATTCAGGAGTCGATGCTTAAGCAGGTGCTCGACGCCGATGAGATCATCGAACTGCAGCGGGTCGTCAAGCAGGTTCCGATTTCCGATCATGTCGTGGAATACGCTCTGGCCCTGGTGCGTCAGACTCGTATTCGTGGAGACATCGCTCCGGACTTCGTGAAGGAATGGCTCAGCTGGGGAGCAGGTCCTCGCGCGGTGCAATACCTGATCCTGGGAGCCAAAACGCGGGCCCTGCTTTATGGGCGTGCCCACGTGTCGACCGAAGACATCGCCGCTCTCGCTCGCCCGGTACTGCGGCATCGCATCGTGACCAACTTCACCGCCGAAAGTGAAGGCATCACGACCGACGATGTGATCGATCGCCTGCTTCAGGAAACGCCTTCGAAGGAAGGGGAACTGAGTCGTGATCCAAGACTCAAAAAGATATTTGCCGCCTGAGGCGGTCAGTCGGATCTCGCGACTTGAGATTCAGGCACGCAATGTGGTGGAAGGATTCCTCAATGGATTGCACCGAAGTCCCTATTTCGGCCAGTCGATCGAATTCGTCCAGCACCGCGAGTACGTGACCGGGGACGACATCCGCAAAATCGACTGGAAGGTCTGGTCCAAGACCGACAAGTTCTACATCAAGCAGTTCGAAGAAGAGACCAACCAGCGGACAACTCTGCTGGTCGATGTCAGTGAGTCGATGACGTACTCGTCGCATGGGGTTTCCAAGCTTGATTACGCCTGTCAGTTAGCTTCCGCGCTCACTTATCTCCTGATCAAACAACAGGACGCGGTCGGTCTGACGACATTCGATGACGGCATCCGGGACATGCTTCCGTTTCGTAGCAAAAAGAATCATCTGCACGACGTGATTCGCACGCTGGTCATGGCCGAACCACAGTCGCAGAAGACCGGCATCTATCCGATGCTCCGACGGACCGCCGAACAGCGGGTGCGTCGCGGACTGGTGGTTTTGATTTCCGATCTGTTCTGTGATCGCCAGGAACTGTTTAAAGGACTCAAGCTGCTGCGACTGCGGGGGCACGATGTAATGCTCTTTCACATTCTCGATCCGCAGGAAGTCGATTTCGATTTCAACGGCACGACAAAGTTCGAGGGGATGGAGAACGCGGGAGAACTGATCTGCGATCCCCGCGGTTTGCGAGCCGATTATCTCAAGGCGATGGAAGAGTTTCTGGCCGAGATTCGGCGGTTCTGTGCCGGCCATGTTGTCGACTATCGTTCGATTGTGACCACCGAGCACCTCGATGCGATTTTGGCTCATTATCTCAAGCACCGTGTCGGTATGCGAAAGAACTAGATCTGGATTCAACCGGAGTGGATCAGGAACAGCAGTGGATCTGCGGAGCGAACTGGAGAAAAGCTCACTGAATGTTGTCTCAGTTTTTTATTAATCCCTGGCTGGCGGCAGGCGGTGTCGCACTGGTGTCAATTCCGATCATCATTCATTTGATGAATCGCCTGCGCTACCGGACCGTTCGTTTCGCGGCGATGGAATTCCTGCTTCAGAGTCAGGAACAGAACCGTCGCAGGCTGCTGTTCGAACAGCTGTTGCTCCTGCTTCTCCGAATTCTGATCGTGCTGGCGATCGTGGCTCTGTTCGCTCGCCTTCTGCTCGATCCTTCGCAGTTATCGTTGTTGGAGAAGAATGAAACGCATCACCTGATTGTGCTCGACGACAGTGGTTCGATGCGGGATCGCTGGGGCGAGACGACCGCTTACGGCGAGGCATTGCAAACCCTGAAGCGGCTCGTCTCGGATCTGGCGTCTCACGGCGGCAACCACTCCGTGACGCTGATGCAGACCTCGAATCCGGATCGGACCGCGGCGAGCTTCACCAGCCGGCGTGCGGATACCTCGCTCGTTGGAGAACTGGAAGATCAGCTGGAAACGATGCAGCGGAATTGCGGATATGGATCAGCCGAATGGCGAGAGGTCTTCCCGGCTGTTGAGCGACAGCTGACGGCTAACAAGGGGGCTTTTCAGATTGTGCACGTTCTCTCCGACTTCCGGCAACAGGAATGGGGAGCATCGCCGACGTTGAAAACCGATCTCGAAACGCTGACCGATGAGCGGATTCGCGTGCATCTCGTGCCGACCGTGCCTTCGCTGCATGGGAATCTGTCCGTCGTAAACTTTGAAGGCAGTCTCCACACGGCGGCTGTCGGCGTGCCAGTCGAACTGACTGCCGAGGTATCGAATGGAGGAGACACGGTCGTCGAGAACGTGCCTGTCCGGGTGCTTGTGAATGGGGAACCGTTGCCGCAATCGATCAGCATTCCAAGCATCGAGGCGGGAGATTCCGTCAACGAATCGTTCGAGGTCACGTTGACCTCGGCGGGCGAACATGCCATCTCCGTGCAGTTACCGGCCGACGCCCTGGAGGCGGATAACACGCGGTACGTGACGATCAACGTTCCAGAACGTCAGCGGGTGCTTATTGCGGATGGATCGGAACAGACACGCGAAGCAGAGTACGTCGCCGATGCTCTTGCAGCCGACTCGTCCATTACCGGCTTCGAGGTTGTCATCGTTCGGCCAGACGCCTTGCGAGACCTGAATCTCAATGAATTTACGGCGCTCTATCTGTTGAACGTGGATCGTCTCTCTCCGGACATTCTGCGATCCGTGACGGCCTACGTCGAAGCTGGCGGAGGACTTGCCTGGTTCATGGGAGATCGCGTCGATGCTTCGTTCTACAACGGGCTGAGTGACGAATCCGACGAGGACGAAGAATCCGAAGCTTCCGATGATCAGGCGGCTCTGATGGCATCCTCCATCTTTCCACTGGACATCGCCGCTTCGCCCATCGAGCTGCCGCGAGCAGACCCGACGAATCCCGGCGCAGATCTGCAACTGGCTGATCGCCCTCTGTTCGAGATTTTAAATGCCGAAGAGGGACTTCTGGCTTACTATCTGAATATCTATCGCTATGTGCCGCTGGCTGATGGCACGGTGCCGCAGTCAGTCCGCGTGTTGGGGCGGTTGCGAAATCAGGCTCCACTCTTCTTCGAAACCCGCTTTGGCCGGGGGCGGGTGTTTGTCTCGCTGACATCGGCCGGTCCGATGAGTCCTGTGCTCGAGCAACGATGGCATAACTGGCCGTTCGATATCAATGCCCCCGGTTTCACGGTCTTTCACCTCGAACTCGTCAAGTACATCGCCAGTCGACAGGGAGCGTCCTCCACGCGGCTGGTTGGCGAAGACCTGCTGGTGGAGATCGATCCGGCGGTCGCCTATCCCGATGTCACTTTCTATCCGCCGGAAGAAACGGGGCGCAGTCCTGTCACCATGACGGCCACGGCGGAAGTCGAGAATAATGGCGAAGCGCAACAGGTGAGTCCGGAGAATGGAACGGTCCAGCTGCTGGCGCAGTTTGATCAGACACAGACGCCGGGCATCTATCGGATCAGTAAAGAGGACCTGTCCCGCGTGGCGACCACCGAACTGGTCGCGTTTAATGTTCCGGCTGAAGAATCCGAGTTGGCTCTCTCGACGCCTGAAGCGATGCGGCGCGAACTGGCCGGCGTGGACGGAATTGTCGTCCAGGATGTCGGCGGACTTGAAGGACTGACGCAGGACGATCCGGGACGCGAACTGCGGATGTTCCTGCTGGCCCTCCTCGTTGCCCTGTTGATTGGCGAACAGTGGCTGGCTTATCGTCTGGGATATCACGCCCGCAATCCGAGCGCGAAGCCAGCCGGGTTGCGATCCATTCTGCGTTCTCGATACGGCCGGGGACGCGATCTTGGGCCACGAACTCAAACGGGACGCTCCACGACGGGAGGGAGATCATGAACGGTTTCCTGATTCTCGCACAGGAGTCGATTCGCTTCACAGAATGGAGCTGGCCAACCGGAGCGGTTGAATGGACCGTCCTGACACTGATCATCGGCGGTCTGATTGCCTGGAGCATCGAACTCTATCGTCGCGACAGCGTCGAGTTGTCGATGCCACTCCGGATACTTCTACCTGCGCTTCGCCTGCTGGCTATCGTTGGGTTGTTGATTGTCTTTCTGAATCCTCGCACACGGACGCAGACTTGGGCCGACCGCCCGTCCCGCGTGGCCGTGCTGGTCGACGTTTCCTCCTCAATGCTCAATCCGGCCGAAGATCCGCCAGACGATTCGGCGTCCGTGGACAATGTTCCGTCCCGGTTTCAGAGGGTGGTCGAGCTGATCGAGGAATCGACGTGGATCGATGAACTGCGGCAGAAGCACGAAGTCTCGATCTATTCGTTTGATGGGGCAGTCTCGAATCGGTTGACCACACTTCCGCCGTTGCCGGCGGGCGAGACACAAACCGACGAGCCGGCATCGGAGCCCGTGGTCTGGGAAGAAGCCCTGCAACCTAAGGGTAACGAAACCCGTCTGGGGGAAGTCACGGCGCAGATTGCCCGGGAACTCAACGGACGGACGTTGGCCGGAGTCATTGTCGTCAGCGACGGAGGCAACAACGCGGGGATCGATGTCGCCAGTGCCAATGATGTCGCGAGAACGCTGCAGGTGAGAGTCGTTGCACTTGGAACTGGCGGCACGAAGGCTCCGATCAATCTGGAATTGGTGAAAGTTGTTTCGCCGAGCGATGTTCAACTGGGCGATCCGTTTGATATCGAAGCTTATGTCCGTGCAGAAGGTCTGGCCGGCGAGCAGGTGAATGTGCAGCTGCTGACACGCGAGCCGGGGACGGAGACCGCGTTCTACCCGCTCGCAGAACAGACGGCGACCCTGCTCGAAGATGTCACACCAGTGCAGGTGACCTTTCCGGTCACGCCGACACTGGAAGGCGAATGGGAATATCAGGTAAAAGCGACGCCAGTCCGGCAGGTCCGCGAAGTGAAGGAGGCCGACAATATCCGTGTGACGGCCGTCAACGCATTTGAGCGTCCAGTCAAAGTGCTCGTTTTCGCAGGCGGCCCGACGTGGGATTACCGGTTTCTGACCGGCGTCCTCAAACGGCATCCGGGTTTCACGGTCGATGCCTATCTGCAGTCGGGCACGGACGGCATCAGCCAGGATGTCGACAGTCTGTTGTACCGTTTCCCGACCGAACGAGCCGAATTGTTCGAATACGATGTCGTGATCTGCTTCGACCCCAATTGGATGGACGTGCCCGACGAATCCCGTCGACTGTTCGAACAATGGGTGAGCAACGAAGGAGGCGGCGTCGTCTTCATCGCTGGAGACATCAATACCCCACTGCTGGCCAGTTCCCGCGATCAGCTGGGAATGATCATGGATCTGCATCCGGTGTTTCTGGACACGATCCTGCCCGGCATAGATCTCATCTCGGCATCCACTCAGGTCCGGCCGTTGAATTTGACCGAAGAAGGTCGCTCCGTTCCGCTTCTCAACCTCGACGAAGACGCCGGCAATGCCGCGAACTTCTGGGACGAATTTGCTGGGTTCTACCGCTTTTATCCAACCGCCGGCGCGAAGACCGGAGCCACGGTCTATGCCACGGCAGGCGGCGTGGGGGATCTGACGGAATCGGAGCCCCCGATTTTCCTGGCCAGCCAGTTTTATGGACAGGGACGAACCTTCTATATCGGATCGCCGGAGTTCTATCGACTGCGGGCGGAAGATCCCGAGTTCTTTGAACGTTTCTGGACACGGATCGGACGGGAAGCGGCTCAGAATCGTCTGCGACGCAGCAACCCCCGGGGAACTCTGCTGGTCGACCAGCAGACGGTTCGACTTGGTGAAATGATCAAGGTACGGGCCCGTTTGCTCGATGCCAGCTTCGAGCCACTCAAAGTTGACGGAGTCGATATCGAAGTCGAACGGCCGGATGGACGGCTCATCTCCCCTGCCCCGAAGCTGCGGCCCGATGCTTCCTATGCGGGAAGTTATGTGGGTGAGATTCGTGCCCAGACCGCGGGTCGTTATCAGGTGCGGTTGAGAATTCCCGGCACCGAAGACGCGATCCGCGAATCGGTGGTCGCCGAACTCCCCGACCTGGAGAATCGCGACCTGCGGCAGGACGTGCGGCAGTTGCAGATGTTGACTGCCGGGACAGGGGGCGGCTACTTCCCGTTGAGTGAAGCCAACAGCGTGTTGAGCCTTCTTCCTCAGGCCAGCGAACAGTTTCTGCTGGGCGAACAGATTCGCACGCTCTGGGATCGCGGCTGGCTGATGTACCTCATTGTGGGCCTGTTTGGTCTGGAATGGCTGATCCGTAAACTGTTACAACTCGCCTGACGACTATGGACCCGCTTCTCCCAATACAAATTGACCAGATCCTGTCGCGGCTGCGATCTTCGATCCGTCGGTACGTTTTCATCCGCGGACTCGCCCTGGTTCTCGCGACTCTGGCTGTGCTGTTCTGGCTGACACTCAGCTTCGACACACTCTGGTTCAGTGCGACGCGACTGGAGATTCCTCGCCCGGTTCGCCTGCTGATTGTGATCGCCAGTCTGGCCCTCGTGATCGGCATCGCGTATCAGGCGTTGATCTGGCAGATGCTCATCAAACTGAAACGCCGCGCTCTGGCGATGCTGCTGGAACGTCGCTTTCCTGAACTGCGGGATCGACTGATTACCGTGGTCGAAATGTCGGAGTCAAACGACGCCCGAAAGCCTTCGGCGCTGACGCAGTCGATGATGCAGCGAACCGTAGCCGATGCGTCCCGTCTGGTAAACTCGCTGGAGATCGACAGCGTCTTTAATTTTCGGCCGCTCCGAATCGCGGTCGTTGCGGCCACCATCGGACTGGTCTCGCTGATTACCGTCTCCGTCGCCAGCCCCTCGACAGTCTCACGCTGGTCCGACGCCTATCTCGGTCTGGAGGATGAGTACTGGGTCCGTCGAAACGGATTGGAACTTTTCGTCGTCGCGCAGCCGGGAGACCGTATTCGTAACTTCGAAGACCACACTCTCAGACATGCCACCGGGGCGGACCTGACGATCATGGCCCGCGTGCTGCCCGACAAGCTTCCGCCGGAGCAAGTCGTCGTCTCTTATCGAACCTCAACGGGAGCTCGCGGTCGCGCCCTGATGGCTCCCGCAGGGAAAGGCGAGTTCCGTCACACTATTGGCGACCTGGTCGATGACCTTGAGTTTACCGTGACCGGCGGAGACTTCACGACGCCTCAACCTTACAAGGTGATCGCCGTTCCCGAGCCTGCCATTTCTTCGATGAAAACGGTGTGCACGTACCCGGAATACACAGGCTGGAATCAGTCGGGTGTGGGCGACGAGCGCGAGCGACAAATCGACGCCACCGAGATTACGGTGCCGATGGAAACCGAGCTCGAGCTGAAGGCCACTTCGACCAAACCGCTGAAGATGGTTCGCATTACCGGCCGAGGCTTCGAGGTTAAGCTCGATCGTTCCGTGGAAGGGCGTTCGACCGCGGTGTGCAGTTATCTCGATGACCGGGGAATTCCGTTTCTGACCCGGCCGATTGCGGAAACGTCAGCCCCGTTCATTTCTCAGGATGGATTGAACGTCTCAGTCGGCATGCTTGTGACTCAACGTGAAACACTCGCACCGACTCCTGAAAACGTCGAGCAGGCCAGTGGCGGTCCCGTGCAGGGTGCAGTGATTCTGCGAGAGGAGACACTGAGAATTCTGCTGCAGGACGAAAGCGATATCGTCAATCTGGAGCCGATCCGTCTGGTGATTCGCGGACGACGTGATGAATCGCCCCAGGTGACGACCCGTCTGGTCGGTATTGGTAAGGCGATCACCCGCAAGGCCCTGATCCCGTTTCAGGGGGAACTGAGCGATGACTATGGACTCGCTTCGACACAGTTCGAATATCGGATCGATCAGGCGGAAGAGACCGAGACAAGACCAACTGTCCGACAGCCGGCGAATGCTCTCGAGTTTGCGATGCGGGGCACCGCCGAACAGCCGGCGGAAAAGTTCGATGTTCTCCCGCTCGAACTGAACGTCGGGCAGGTGCTGTTTCTTAATCTGCTGGCAGCCGATGTCGACACGATTAATGGGCCGCATCTTTCCCGAAGTGAAACCTATCGATTGAAGATCGTCAGCGACGAGGAATTGCTGTCCCTGCTGCATCAGGACGAACTGAATCTCAGACGGCGATTCGAACAGCTGATCGATGAGTTGACGCGGTCCCGAGATGACTTTGCGGGCGCTGCGATTCCGCCCTCGGACGCCGAGGGGAGCTCCGAACCGCTCCCCTTGCCAGACGCCGTGCAGCGGACTCTGAATACGTTGCGGAAGGACTCAATCGAAGCCGATGCGATTCGCCTCGCGTTTGACAACATCCTGCGGGAACTAATTAATAACCGTGTCGAGACGCCCCAGATGCGGTCTCGACTTCAGGAGAAGATTATCGCACCGCTGTCGGGTCTGCTGGAGCAGGAGTTTGCTCAGGCCGAGAACAACTTCCGGCTGCTTGACTTCAGCCTGCAACAGAATACATCGACCGACGTGACCCCTGCCGTTTGTCTGGCCGACATGGATCGACTGCTGACCGGATTGCGGCAGATTCTTGTAGAAATGCGGAAGCTGGAAAGCTTTCAGGAAGTGATCGAGCTTCTCAAGGGCATTATTGACGACCAGAAGGCCCTGCGGGAGAAGACCGAAGAAGAGCGAAAAAAGAAGCTGATCGATCTGCTCAACTGATCTAAAATGGATTTTCGCCATCAGCGACCGTTTCGAACCGAAAGAGGAGTGTTCACCGTGTTGATCCTCGGACGCCTGCCAGTGATCTGGACCGTTCCTCTGCTCTCGGTCTGTCTGGCGGTCCTGCTGGCCCGCCCCGCTTCCGCACAGGAAGAGACTGTCGAAACGCCTGCGGTGGAAGATGCGAGTCTCAAGGAAACCCAGCAGTCGATCGCGGCTCGGTATCAGCGGTTTTCAAAGACCCTCGCTCAGCTGCATGGCTATATGAAGGAGACCGATCCAGCTCGTGCGGAACTCCTGATGCGCGTCATCGGCAAGAGCAACGAGGCCAGGATTGATGGCCAGATGGACGTCCTGCTTGAACTTCTGACAGCAGAGACGCCGCAGTACGCTGGTGTCGTGGAGCGGCAGGAAGATCTCATCGAGTCGCTGCTCACATTGCTCGATGTTCTCCAGAGTGAAGATGAGCTTGAGCGTCTCGGCAGCGAAATCGAGCGGTTGCAGGCTTTGATTGGCGATTTGAACAAGCTCGTCATCCAGCAGAAGGAAGTCCGGGCGGGGACCGAACGCGGCCGCCCCGGGCAGAGCCTTCAGCAGGATCAGCAGGACGTGACCGAGAATACGCAGAAGCTGGCCGAAAAAATCGACAAGCAGGACGAGCAGCGTCGCGAAGAAGCCGAGAAAGCCGGCGGTGACCAGAAATCGCAGGAAGGCTCCGAAAGCAAAGACAGCGAGAAAAGCGAACAGAACGGGGAGAAGAAGCCTTCGGAGCAGAATGGCGAACAGAAGCCGAAAGAGAGCGATCCGAAGAATACGGAGTCGATGCCCAAAGAGGGCGAGCAGAGTCCTTCGCAGGGCGAATCGTCCGACTCGGAAAGCAAGCCTTCCGAACCGCAGGACTCGAAGCAGTCCCCGTCTCAGCAGCAACAAAAGCAGCAGGGACAGCCTCAGGATCAGCAGCCTTCGGAAGGTTCCGAGCAGGATCAGCAGAATTCCGAACAGCAGCAACAACAGAAACCTCAGGATCAGCAGCAGACCGCTGGCCGCGAAGAAGTCGAGTCGGCCATCGAACGGATGCAGAAGGCGATCGACGAGCTGAAGAAGGAGCAGAAAGACAACGCCTCACGCGAGCAGGATCGGGCGATTGCCGAGTTGGAAAAAGCGAAGGCTCAGCTCGAAGAGATTCTGCGTCAGCTTCGTGAAGAAGAACAGAAGATCATGCTGGCTGCCCTCGAGGCGCGGTTCCGCAAGATGCTGCAGTTGCAGATGGCGGTTCGAAAAGCCAGCGGACAGATTCACGACATTCCGGCGGAACAGCGTGTGCCCCGACATCGGGCCCGCTCGACTCAGTTGGCTCGAGACGAGCAGGATATTGTCGTCGAAGCCGACAAGGCACTCGTGCTCTTCCGTGAAGAGGGAACCTCGGTGGCCTTCCCCGAAGCGGTGCTCGAACTCCGCGAGGATATGCGGACAGTGGCCGAGCGTCTGAACAAATTCCAGATCGACGACATCACCATTGCGATCGAGGACGACATTATCGAGGCGCTCGAAGAAATGGTCGAAGCTCTTCGACGCGAAATGGAAAAGCTCGAAGAGAAAGACGAGCAGGGCGATCAGCAACAGGGAGAACAGGGCGATCCGGCGCTGATCGATCTGATTGCAGAACTGAAGCTGTTGCGGTCGCTGCAGTATCGGGTGAATCGACGAACGCGTCAGTATGGACGTCAGATTGATGGCGAACAGGCCGCCGATCAGGAGCTGCTCGATCTTCTCGACCAGCTGTCGATCCGACAGGCCCGAATCCAGCGGGCGACCTACGACCTTTCGACAGGACGCAACGAATGACCAGACCGTTCCAGTCAATCTTACAGTGGTTTGGCATCGGCTGTTGGGCCGTTGCCATCGCTCTCGTCGGTCAGGCGATGACGCCGAATCGAGTTGCTGCTCAGAATCAGTCAGACGCTGACCAGAACTATCAGGCGATGTCGCACGACGAAATCGCTGCCCGATGTGAAGCCTGGATCGCCGAACAGTCGGCGGAGAATGTGGAGCCGTGGAAGCAGTTCGCTGAGGCTCACTCCAGTCTGCCGGCAACAGAACTGATCGCTGCTGCCGTTCGTCTTTCGGGGCCGGAACTTGGAGATTTCGTCGACCGCGTTCGCAACGCTTCTTATCGGGAACTGTTGGAAGCCCACGAATCCGGCCTGCCGGCTGTGAACGATCCGTGGATTGAAGTGAACTTCCGCTGCTGGTTTGTCGATCAGTTGACTCAACGCCAGATGTATGAAGAGGCACTGGAACAACTGACCGGTCTCGACCCTTCGCTGCTGGCGGAGCCTGCGGGGTACTTCTTCCAGAAGTCGGTATGTGCCCATCAGCTACTGCAGAAGGAGATCGCGAGCGAGTCGCTGAAGACGTTGCTGACCGACTGCGAATCGCTGCCGACGCGCTACCGCATGCTCGGCGAACTGATGCAACAGGACATGGCCCGCTGGGAAGACAAGAGTCTCGATGAGATCTCCCGGAAGATGAAAGATGTCGAGCGACGGCTCGATATCGGCCGCAGTGGGCAGAAGGTTCAGAAAGTCGAGGAAGAGATCATCGAAACACTCGACGAACTGATCGCCAAACTCGAACAGCAGGCGAGCGGTGGGGGCGGAGCGGGAAACAGCTCGCAGAACAATCCGAGTTCGCCCTCTCAGGACAGTCGTGTCAAAGGGCAGACCGCTCCTGGTGAAGTCGATGAGAAAGATCTCGGCAAACAGGCCGGCTGGGGAAATCTTCCTCCGAAGGATCAGGCCAAAGCCAAGCAGATTTTGGGAACCATGTTCCCGCCGCACTATCAGCGTGCGATCGAAGCGTATAACCGCAAAGCCGCTCAGCGGGATAATCAGAACCCTTAGAAGGAAACGGAAGTCCTATGCCCTTTGGATTCGATCTTGTCCGTTTCATCGCCGGGAGCTGCGCGGCTCTGTGTCTGTTCGTCTCCTCTGCGTTCGCGGTCGATGTCGCGACGATGGACGGGAAGACAATTACTGGCGAACTCAGCGATCTCGCCAGCGAGCAGCTCGTCCTGGAGTCTGGCGGAAACGTGAATGCGATTTCACTTGACCGCGTCATGACTGTCAGCTGGCCGGAGAACAAGGCGAAACCCGCAGCCGGCGGCAGCGCCTCTCAGCAGATTCGCCTGACAGATGGCTCGCAGCTTCGCGGCAGTCAGGCAACAGGAGACGGGTTGACCGTTTCGTTCGCCTCCAGTGCATTCGGAACCATCAGCGTTCCTTTCCGGAATGTGAAATCGCTGCTCCTGAAGCCGTTGGATGATGTCACCCGTGAACCGTGGCAGGAGTTGCTTTCGAAAACAGCAGCCGATGATCGGCTCGTGATCCGTAAGGGGGACGTTCTCGATTTCCTTCCCGGCGTAGTCACCGAGTACAATGAGTCCGAGATCTCCTTCCTTTATGATGGCAGCGAGATCGACGTCCCCATTGCCAAAGTATTCGGCATCATCCACGCCGTGGCGATGCAACCCGGGACTCAGGCTCGGTGTGCTGTTGAGACCGTGACCGGGGAGCGTCTGCTCGTCCAGAGTGTCGCTCTGCAGGGGCAGGAGTTAATCGCCAGCACCGGGCCGCAGCAGCAGATTCGATGTTCGACTGAGAACATTTCCCGCCTCGATTTCAGCCTCGGGCGAGTCGTTTATCTTTCCGACCTGACACCTGAAGGCACCGAGTACACTCCGTTCTTCGATACGATCTGGGAATACCAGCGGGACCGTACTGCGGATGGAAAGCAACTGCAGTTGGGCCGGGAGAAGTTCTCGCGGGGGCTCTGGATTCATTCCAGGACGGAGCTGACTTATCGCCTCGCCGGGGAGTACACGCGACTGCATGCGGTGATGGGAATTGACCATGGAGTGGCTGCCGCCGGGCATGGTGATGTCGACGTGATCATTCGCGGCGATGACGAAGTGTTGTATCAAGGCAATGTGAATGCCCGCATGGATCCCATCCCGCTCGATCTTCCCCTGAGCGGCAAACGCTTCCTTTACATTACGGTCGACTTTGGCAAGGGACTTGATATTGGCGACCACCTGGATCTTGTGGATGCACGACTACTTAAATAGATATCTGACCGCTGCAGTCGCTTCGATTGTTGCCGCTCTGCTCTGCCTGGGGGGAGCAACCAGACTCGCTGCGCAGATCGAACTTCCGCCCGAAGTGATCGCCGCTGAACAGCAGCGGATCGAAGTCATCGACCGGATCAGCCCGACTGTCGTGGCGATCTTCCCGCCCGATGGCCAGGGAGGCGGCTCTGGCGTGTTGATTTCGCCGAATGGACTCACGCTGACGAACTTCCACGTCGTCGATGGAGCCGGGCCATTCCTCAAGTGTGGTCTCAACGACGGCAAAATTTACGATGCCGTGCTGATGGGAATCGATCCGACGGGTGATGTCGCCATGATTCAGCTGCTCGGGCGGGACGATTTTCCGTTTGCCCGTCTGGGCGACAGCGATACCGTTCAGGTTGGCGACTGGGCGCTGGCGATGGGCAATCCGTTTCTGCTGGCTGAAGACTTTCAGCCGACGTTGACGTTCGGCATGGTCAGTGGGGTGCAGCGGTATCAGTATCCGGCCGGGACGTTTCTTGAATACACCGACTGCATTCAGGTCGATACTTCGATCAATCCCGGGAATTCCGGCGGGCCGCTGTTCAACGAACAGGGCGAGGTCGTCGGGATCAATGGCCGGATTTCCGTAGAGAAGCGCGGTCGCGTGAATGCCGGAGCCGGGTATGCGATTTCGATCAATCAGATCAAGAACTTCCGCGACCATCTTCAGAGTGGACGCGTTGTCGATCATGCCACGCTTGGAGCGACCGTAAGGTCCGACGAGTTCTCGACCGTGATCGTCGATACGATTCTGGAAACGAGCAGCGCCTACTTCTGTGGACTCCGTCGCGGGGACGAGATTATCTCCTTCGGGGGGCGTCCGATCGGGAGCGTCAATCAGCTGAAGAATGTGCTCGGGATCTATCCGAAAGGCTGGAAGATCCCGCTGGTCTACCGCCGCGAGGGCGAACGGTTCGAGATCTTCCCCCGTCTGGAAGCCCTGCATTCGACGGGTGAACTGCTTGAGTTTGCTGGTGAACCTCCCATGCCGGCCAATCCGGACGACGAGCCGAAGGAAGAGATGCCGATCCCCATTCCGTTGCCGCACGGCAAGAAGCCGATCGTAATTCCGGAAGAGCACAAGCATCTCTACGAGGGGCGGCTCGGTTTCGTCAACTACCACTTCAACCGGACTCGCCAGGACAAACTGCTCAACGGCATGAAGTCGCTCGGCGATTTCGGAGGCCCGGACCGCAAATGGACATTCACCGGGCAGATTGCCGGCGGAGCCGAGTTCAGGCTCGTGCTTGCCGAGTTTGCCTGTCTGCTCGAACTGCCGCAGGAACAGCGTGCCTTTCTGATGGACCTTGGCCGACCGGAAACGTTTGTCGCAGGTCTGAACTCGGAAGGCATGCTGATGGCTCTTTACGAGTGGCAGCAGTTTATGACGAAGGGGAAGGATGCCTTCACCGAGATGTACTACGTCGGCAGCGAACCGCTCGACGGCGTTGGGCAGCGGGTCGATGTTCTGTTTACTCTCGATTCAGAACGCGAAATCCGCTGGTACTTCGATCAGGGAGCCGGGCAGCTGGTCGGCTGGGATGTGCGACTGCGGCCTGATATGCCCGAATGCGGCATCCGTATTCCAACGTGGAAGCCGGATCAGCCACACTCCACGCCGGTGCAGTTCTCGGTCGTTGTCGACGGAAAGCCGGCGACTATCTTTGAAGTTAAGTCCATGGAAACTGGCGACGTGGAGAAACCGGCTCCCTGAGCCGCCGCGACGCATATCTGAAATAGACCGCATGTTCTGGAATAATATTCAGCGTGATCTCCGACTGACTCCGCTCTGGTGTGCGCTTCTCGTTCTGCTCGTGTCCGCACCCGTTCGCGGCGACCAGCAGGAGACGCTGAGCGAGGTGTTGCCGAAGACGGTGAAGCTTTACGGAGCCGGCGGGCTGGCCAATCTGGCGAGCTACGGCACCGGAATTCTGATCTCAGCCGATGGCCACATTCTCACGGTCTGGAACCATCTGCTCGATACCGATTCGGTCGTCGCGGTGCTCGATAATGGGCGACGTCTGCCCGCGACATTTGTCGCCGGCGCCGGGGAAGCCGGCCTGGCGGTGCTCAAGATCGAGGTTCGCAATGCTCCCCACTTCGATTTGAGTAAGCTCGCACAGCGAGGGCCGGGAACGCCGGTGCTTGGCTTCAGCAATATGTTCAATGTCGCAGCCGGCGATGAGCCGGTTTCCGTCATTCACGGCGTCATCGCCATGGTCGGTCCCCTGCCCGCTCGACGAGGCCGGTTCGACATGACATATAAGGGCGATGTGATCGTGGTCGATGCCGTGATGAACAATCCGGGCGCGGCCGGCGGGGCACTGACGACTTCGACGGGGGAACTGCTCGGGATCATCGGGAAAGAGATTCGCGACAGCCGCTCCAACCTGTGGATCAACTACGCCATTCCGCTGTACGACTTCCGCGAGACGATCGGGCAGCTTGTCCGCGGAGAAGTTGTGACCGGAGACCGTGTCGAGTTGCCGCCTGTCATTCGTCCGGTCGATACGATGCCGATGGGCTTTCGGCTCGTTCCCGATGTCGTCGCCCGAACTCCCGCTTACATCGATGTCGTTCAGCCCGGTTCCCCAGCCGCCGAGTCGGGACTGCTGCAGGACGATCTGATCGTCCTTGCCAACGACGACCTCGTGCAGTCGTGCAGAGAGTTCTACGAACGGCTGCATCAGCTGCAGAAAGGCGACGTCCTCCGGGTGACCGTCCGCCGGGGCCGGGAACTGATCAATGCTGAGCTCATCGTTCCTGAGCTGAACTAGCCTGCTATAATGGTTCGTTTGGTGGGCCATCAAGCGGTCATCGGGCAGCCTGATGCGCACGTGCGGACGTCTTGTGGCTGCACCACTCCGGTTGAAACAGCCGGGGCGACCTGCAGAGATCTCAAGGCCAGTCTGGTCACCGTAGAAACATCGAAACCAGCCGCCTGGCTGTGGAGTTTTCATGTCTGGATTTGAACTTGTCAGTGAGTTTGCCCCCGGCGGGGACCAGCCGAAGGCGATTGATTCGCTCGTTCGCGGTCTCGAGGAAGGCAAACGCAATCAGGTACTCCTCGGCGTGACCGGTTCCGGGAAGACGTTCACGATGGCGAACGTCATCCAGAAACTGAACCGCCCGACGCTCGTGCTGTCGCATAACAAAACGCTGGCCGCCCAGCTGTACGCCGAATTCCGCGACTTCTTTCCGAACAACGCGGTCACGTATTTCGTGAGCTACTACGACTACTATCAGCCCGAAGCCTACATTCCGCAACGCGACATCTACATTGAGAAAGATGCCTCGATCAACGATGAGATCGACCGGCTGCGGCTGCTCGCCACCAGTGCGCTCGTCAGCCGGCGGGATGTGATTGTCGTGGCCAGCGTCAGTTGCATCTATGGCCTCGGTTCGCCGAAGGATTATCTCGACATGATGATCCCCCTGCGGATCGGCCAGCAGGTGAATCGAGACGAACTTCTGCTGCAGTTGATCGACATTCACTACGACCGCAACGACTATCAGCGGGCTCGCGGCAAATTCCGGGTGCGGGGTGATGTGATCGAGCTCTGGCCGGCGTATGAGGAGTTCGCGTATCGCATCGAGCTCTGGGGCGATGAAGTCGAGTCGCTGTCGATTATCGATCCGGTTTCCGGCGATGTGCATAAGATTCACAACGACATTTACATCTACCCGGCCAAGCATTTCGTGCTGCCGCAGAGCCGCATCGACAGCGCGATGGTCGAGATTGAAGAGGAACTCAACACGCGGCTCGAGGAGTTCCGTCGGGAAGGCAAGCTGCTCGAAATGCAGCGGCTCAGTGCCCGAACCCGCTACGACATGGAGCTGTTGAAAGAGACCGGATTCTGCCCGGGGATCGAGAATTATTCACGGGCGCTGGCGGGCCGCAAACCGGGCCAGCCGCCTTATACGCTCTACGACTTCTTCCCCGACGACTTCCTGATGTTCATCGATGAGTCGCACGTCACCCTGCCCCAGGTGCGGGCCATGTATGCCGGCGACCGGTCGCGCAAGCAGGCACTCGTCGATCACGGTTTCCGACTGCCGATGGCGCTCGACAACCGCCCGCTCACGTTCGACGAATGGAACGCCCGGCGGAATCAGGTGGTTTTCGTTTCTGCCACTCCCGCCGACTGGGAACTCGATCAGTCCGAAGGCGAGATCGTCGAACAGATCATTCGTCCGACCGGCCTCGTTGATCCGGTCGTGCACGTTCTCCCGGCTCGTCGACAGGTGCCCCATCTGGTCGAACAGATCAAGCTGCGAATCGAAAGGAACGAACGAACCCTGGTCACCACGCTCACCAAGCGGCTCGCCGAGGATCTTACGGGCTATCTGCAGGACGAGGGGCTCAAGTGCGCCTGGCTGCATTCGGAGCTCGATGCGATTGAACGGGTCGAGATCCTGCGGGAACTCCGCGAAGGTGTGCACGACACGGTTATTGGTGTGAACCTGCTGAGAGAAGGTCTCGACCTGCCGGAAGTGTCTCTGGTCGCGATTCTCGATGCCGACAAGGAAGGCTTTCTGCGAAACGACACAAGTCTGATTCAGACCATCGGCCGCTCTGCCCGGAACGTGAATGCCGAGGTGATTCTCTACGCCGACACCGTCACGCCGAGTATGCAACTCGCGATGGACGAAACGAACCGCCGCCGCGAGCTGCAGCTCGAATACAACCGTAAACATGGTATTACGCCGGAGACGATCAAGAAGGCGATCCGTCGCGGCATCGAAGACGAAATCGAAGCCCGTCAGATCGTTCAGAAAGCCGCCGGCGTTTCTTCAGAGACGGAATTCGTGACGCAGGAATACCTGAAGGCGATGGAAGGCGAAATGCTCACGGCTGCCGAGAACCTCGAATTCGAGCGAGCCGCCGAACTCCGGGACCGCATCGAGAAACTCCGAGAAAAAGTCGGCCAGGAGATCCCGGTGGGCGACAAAGACACGCCGGGGTTCGCACCGAAGGGGAATCGTCAGCGACGGAAGAAGACGGGGAGGAAGGGAACATCGAGGAAACGGCCGGGATGAATGCTTCTGTCTGAGATGCCGTTTCGTGGAGTTGCCTCGCGATCAGTGACATCGTTCGTTGAGCAACTACTCCCAACTCGTCTCCCGCAGCTGATCTTCCAGCCACTCCATCGCGGGGTGCGGCAGACCCTCGTGGCCGCCTTCGAAGATGGTGACTCGAGCCGGGCCGGCGTGGCGGCGGAGGTGGATGTCGACGTTGTATTCGGTTTTCGAGACGTTGTCCGAGGGCTGTGGCGCGACGAGCGGCTGTTCATTGCTGAGTTGCTTGATCTCGTCCTCAGTCACCTCTGGGCTTTCCTGCGCACGGGCGATGCGGTTGAAGGCGTTGAGGGTGTGCGTGATCGGCACCGAGCCGGTGTGGCCGTCGTGGATGCCGGCGTTCAGATCAATGGGGAGGTCGCCGGTGTTGCCGAGATGGAAAATGGGTGAGCGATTGCGATATCTCGCGTTGATTTCTTTGCTCTGTCCCGGTGGGCCGCCGAGGCTGCGTTCGATCATGCGGGCGTAGTTGCCGATCGGCGTGGTGCGGGCATGGAAGCGGTGCCATTCGGCCAGATCGCTGATGCCGACCCAGGCGGTAACGGCTGAGAACTTATCGGGATGATAGCCGGCCATCAGCATCGCCATGTGCCCGCCGCCGGAAGTGCCAGCCAGATAAATGCGGGAGCGGTCGATGTTCGCGTCTTCGAGCACATGCTCAATGCTGTCGAGGATGTCCTGCCGGGCGAGTTCCGAGCCGCACGCTTCGGGATGATCGTTCCGGCCACGGAAATTGGGATGCAGATAGACCCAGTTCCGTTCGACCGCTTCCTTCTGCCATTTGCTGTTGTTCTGCAGATAGTTCCCGCTCCACGAATGAAGGAAGACAAGGAGCGGCGTCGCTTCCGTCTTCGCCTGTTCGGGCATCCAGACGAGAGCGGGCTGCTCGGAATCGTCGAGCGTGCTGCGGAACTTGAACTCCGTGAGAGCCGGCAGATCGGCTGCTTCAACCGGAGTTGAGTAGAACAGGCAGAGTGCAATCAGGCAAATCAGGAGGCGGCAGGTGGGCATCGTCGAAGTCTCTTTGTCAGGAGTCAGCGCCGGGTGGGGACTTCGAGAATCTGATCTTCGAAGGTGACCCAGACGCGGTCGTTAGCGGACGGTTTGACGATACCACCATCGACGAACGAAGAAAACGCAGGCAGCACAAGGCAGCCCCGTGAATACCAGAATCCGTGACATTTCACCCGATGCGTATACCCTTCCTGCAGTTCAACACGCGGATGCAGATGTCCGGCCAGAACGAGTGGAGAATCGTCCGAGAAGTCCGCCGGTTCGTGCTGGCAGATGACGTTCTTCAACGCCACCGGAGCGGGCAGCGATTCGATATCCCATTCGGCGGGAAGATTCTTCAGGTGACGATCGTGATTGCCGCGAACGAGCGTGATTCGCAGTTCGGGATGAGTATGCCGCCATCCGGTGATAATGTCGACGAGCTGCGGGTCGACTCCGGTGTGGTGATGCGTCAGGTCACCCAGAACGACGAGATGGCGGGCGGAATGCTCATTAATGAGAGAAGAAAGACGGATCAGGTCAGGGGTGGCGGTTTCCGGAACCGGGATGCCGAAATGGCGGAACGTGCCGGCCTTGCCCCAGTGCAGATCGGCAGCGAAGAGCGTTTGTTGATCGGGCCAGAAGATCGCACGGTCGGCGAGGAGTTCAAGAGTGACGTCTTTGATCGTGATTGAAACTGATGAGGGCATCCCGTTTCCCTGTTCGCTGTGTTACGAGGCGGCCTTCTCAAGGACGAGTGACATGCGGGCGATGCGATCCTTCAGCTGTTCCGTGCTCAGCTTCTGTCGGAGGCGGTCAACAAACAGCGGAAATGCGAACGGAGTCAACCGGGGTGGGTAGACGATGCGGACGTCGTTCGACAGCAGTCGCTGCATTGTGCGACGCATGCGGGACTGGTCGAGCTGCTGTTCGAGAACTTCACGTCGCGACTGATGCAGCAGCAGGTTCTCGGGATCGTAGTTTGAGAAGACATCGAACAGGAGCCCGGTTGAGGCCTGCAGCTGGCGGGTGGTCCGCTGCTGGCCGGGGTAGCCATTGAAGACGAGGCCGGAAATGCGGGCGATGTCGCGGAACTGTCGTCGGGCCATCTCCGCCGCGTTCATGCTGTGGATGATGTCGTCTGCCATGGTGTCGAGACGGAACAGAAGCTCGCGGGGATCGTCCGGCAGATCGACCTTCTGCGGCGAGAGAAGTTCGAAGCCGTAATCGTTGACCGACATCGTGAACGAGATCGGCTCCCGCTGGGCGAGTCGATGAGCGACCAGTGCGGAGAGTCCCTCATGCACGAGGCGGCCCGCGAACGGATAGAAGAAGAGATGGTGCCCTTCTCGCGATTTGACCCGCTCGATCAGCAGTGAATCTCGCGAAGGCAGAGCCGACCAGTCTTCCTGCAGATCGAGAATCTCGCTGACCGCTTTGAGTTCCGGCGATTTGCGGTCGCCTTCGTGGTACTCACGCAGTTCCTGCAGGAAGGCATCGGCCAGTTCGGTCGACAGTGGCATCCGTCCACCCATCCAGCGGGGAACGGTTGTCGCGGCTTTCTTCGCCCTGCGGACGTGGACGATCATGTTGTCGATGCTGACAAACTCCAGCGACTTGCCGGCGAAGTGAAACAGGTCGCCCCGTTTCAGTTTGGCGACGAACGATTCCTCGACCGAACCGATGCGGGCTCCCTTCATGTATTTGACGGTCAGCGTGCCATCGCCGCAGATGGTGCCGATCGACAGTCGATGCTGCCGGGCCCGTTTGCGGTCGGTCAGTTCGAAGTGCTGACCATCGGGTGTTTCGAGTCGCGAGTATTCGGGGTAGGCCCGCAAAGATTCTCCGCCGGTGGTGGCGAAGTCGAGGGCCCAGTCGAACTCCTGCTGGGTAAGATTGCGGTAGGCCCAAGCCTGCCGGACTTCGTGCAGCAGGTCCTTCTTCCTGAAGCCGCCGCCGAGGGCGATGGTACACAGGTGTTGAATGAGCACATCGAGCGGTTTGTCCTGCGGGGAACGGGATTCGACGTTTCCGCTGAGGACCGCTCGGCGAGCCGCCGCGACTTCGACCAGTTCGAGGGCGTTGGTCGGCACGCAGACGACTTCACTCGTTTCGCCGGGACGGTGGCCGCTCCGCCCTGCCCTCTGCATGAGCCGGGCCACTCCCTTGGGACTGCCGATCTGGAAGACACGTTCCACGGGAGTAAAGTCGACGCCGAGGTCGAGACTTGACGTGCAGACGACGCATCGAAGACGCCCCGTTTTGACCGCGTCTTCAACCCACCGGCGTGTGTCCTGATCGATCGATCCGTGATGCAGAGCAATGGTTCCGGCCCATTCGGGACGTTGCTTGAGAATCGCCTGATACCAGAGCTCCGCCTGCGATCGGGTGTTCGTGAAGACGAGGGAGGTGCCGCCTTTCTCAACCTCGGTGAGCAGCTGGGGTAACTGTTTGAGTCCGAGATGGCCCGACCAGGGGAACCGTTCCATTGTCTCCGGGATGATGGAGCGGATGCGATACTTCTTATGGGCGTTCCCCTTGATCATCTGCGGCGGTCGCAACGGATTGGCCCCGACAAGCACGTCGGCTGCTTCAGTCAGGTTGCCGATGGTCGCGGAGAGTCCCCAGACTCGCAGGTCTTCGTTCCAGTTACGGAGACGGGCGAGTGCGAGTTCGGTTTGTGTGCCGCGCTTGGTTGAAAGCAGTTCGTGCCATTCGTCGACGATAACGGTGTCGACCTCGGAAAGCAGATCGCGAGCGTTCTTCCGAGCCAGCAGCAGCGACAGACTTTCAGGAGTTGTGACGAGGACTTCTGGCAGACGGGTCGACTGCTTCTGCCGAATGGAACTGGTGGTATCCCCGGTGCGCGTTTCGACGAGCCAGTCGAGTTCGAGATCATCGAGCGGCCGCTGAATAGCCGTGCTCAAGTCCGAAGCGAGGGCCCGCAGTGGAGTCAACCAGAGTAGTCGGCACTTTCGGCTGCGCGATCGTTTCGGCTTTCCAGTGGCCGGTTTCTGTCGCCGTGTTTTCAGGGCTTCGAGCAGTGGACCACCGAGGGCGGCGTAGGTTTTCCCCGTGCCGGTTGTCGCATGGACCAGCCCCGAGTCGCCGGCCAGCCAGGCGCGCCAGACTTTCTTCTGGAAGGGGAATGGAGCCCACTCCTGCCCGGTGAACCAGCTAGTCAGTTCATCCATCGCGAGGGAGCGAGCCGATTTGCGGCGAGCGGTTGATGCCATCAGCCCTGCTCCGCAGCAGAGGAGATCGTCTCGACTTCACCGGGCATCATTGCAAGAAGTGTCTCGAGTTGATCGGCGTCTTCGGGTTTCTTGTCTTCCCGCCAGCGGTGAATCCGCGGAAAACGGACGGCGACTCCGGACTTGTGCCGTGTCGATCGCTGAATGTTCTCGAAACCGAGTTCAAAGACGAGCTCGGCTTTCACGCTCCGCACCGGACCGAACCGCTCCAGGGTGTTGTTGCGAATGAAGCGGTCGACTCGGCGAATCTCGGCATCGGTCAGACCGGAATAGGCTTTGGCGAACGGCACCAGTGTATCGCCCTGCCAGAGAGCGAATGTGTAATCGGTGTAGAGACTGGCCCGGCGTCCGTGGCCAGCCTGCGCATAGATCAGAACCGCATCGATGGTGTAAGGCTCGATCTTCCACTTCCACCAGGTACCGGTCACGCGGCCGACTTCGTAAGGAGCCGACTTCTTTTTGAGCATCAGTCCTTCGACCGCGAGATCCCGCGATCGAGTCCGTTCTTCAGCGAGCTCTTCCCAAGCGTTACCGGTAACTTGCGGAGAAAGCATGAGCCGACTCTCTTCATCGGCTGTCAGGATCGTCTCCAATTGCCGACGACGCTCTGCGAACGGCTGCTGGCGGATGTCTTCGCCTTTGAATTCGAGAAGATCAAACGCAATGAACCGGATCGGCACATCCTTCATGATCTTCGGGCCGACCTTCTTGCGATTGATTCGCTTCTGGAGATCGCCGAACGGAAGTACGCGACCGTCCTTCCAGCCGAGCACTTCGCCGTCGATCACCGTTCCTTCCGGGAGTGCGAAGATGTCATCGTCGAGTTCCGGGAAACGCTCATTGAGAAGTTCTTCGCCACGCGACCAGAGGAAGAACTCTTCGCCGCGCCGGAGAATCTGAGCCCGGATGCCATCCCACTTCCACTCGGCATGCCAGTCGTCGAGGGAGCCGAGTGACTCGGGCGGATCGTTCAAAGCGTGCGCCAGACAGAATGGATAGGGCTGACTGAGTGCGGTTTCGCCGGCATCGGGCGAGATGAGCTGATTGAAGAACTGAGGCGTCGGTTCCCATGTTCCCATCATGCGATGAGAGATGAGGTTCGGTTCCAGTTCGAAGGCCATCGAGAGGGCCTTGATGACCGACCGTTGAGAGACGCCGATGCGAAGTCCGCCGGTGATCAGCTTGTTGTAGACGAATCGAGACCAGCTTCCGAGTTCACTCCACGCCTGTTGAAGGAGGAGTCGCTGCCCTTCTTCCTTCATCGATCCGAGCGGGAGGATGCGTTCTTCGAACCACTCGGTCAATGTGCCGGAGACGGTCTCTTTTTCGCCTGAGCCCAACACAAGGGCGATCGTTTCCGCCAGATCGCCGACCGTGTGATAGCATTCTTCGAAGAGCCAGTCGGGCAGCTCCGCCAGTTCGGCACTCCAGCGGCGGAGGTCGCCATGTTTGACCAGCCGCTTCAGCCGGCGTCCACTGAGGACGTAAACCGCCCAGGCCGCATCGGGGGCGGGGGCTTCGAGAAAGTAATCCCGCATCGCCTCCAGTTTCTGACTGGTGCGAGTTGTCTCGTCGAGGCGTCGAAAGAGTTGGCAGAACTGTTCCATGTGAGATTATAGACAGAGTGAGATTGTAGACAGGCGGACGAAATCCGAAGTGGCAGTTCGTAGCAGTGATTTGCCGCTGTTACGGGGCTGTTGTCTCCTCGTCGTCGCCAGAGCGGTCGTCGTCCTGTTCTCCTTCGTACATGGTGTCGAGTTCTGCCGCCTGGTAGCCGTGGTTGTTCAACCAGTGAACGAGCGGGCGTTTGTAACCGTGCGTGACGTAGACCCGTTCGGCTCGTGTCTGCTCAATGGCATCCAGCAACCCCGGCCAGTCGGCGTGATCAGAGAGGACGAAGCCTCGTTCGATGTTGCGTCTCCGCCGTTGCCCGCGAACGGTCATCCACCCCGAGGCGAACGCGGACGCATAGTTGCCGAACTTGCGCAGCCAGGTTGTCGTCTGAGCGGAAGGAGGCGCGATGATCATCGCCCTGCTCCAGTCTTTCTTATCGTCTGCCCGGCCGGCGTATTCGGTTGGCGGAAGATCGATCTCACATTCGCGATAAGCCGCGTTGATCTTCTCCACCGCCCCATGACAATAGATGGGCCCGATTTCCGGATTGAGCCCACTTAACACCCGCTGGGCTTTTCCGAATCCGTAGGCAAAGATCACGGAAGGGCGTTCTTCTGCGGCATTCTCCTGCCACCAGCGATTCATACTGTCGAAGACGTCCTGCTGATCGGGCCAGTGATAGATCGGCAATCCGAACGTCGACTCACTGACGAACGTATGGCAGCGAACGACTTCGAAGTTCTCGCAGGTGCGATCAGAATCAAGTTTGTAGTCGCCAGAAACGACGCAGACCTGCCCCTGCTTCTCGATGCGAATCTGCGAGGAGCCAAGCACGTGACCGGCGGGATGAAAAGAGACTTTCACCCCATTGATCTGCAGTGTCTCGCCGTAGGGCAACGACGAGATCTCACTGTTTGCACCCAATCTTCGTTCGAGTACGGGTTTGGACTGTTCCGAAGCCAGATACTGTTCGCTCCCCCAGCGGGCGTGGTCGCCGTGCGCGTGCGTGATGAGCGCCTTCGGCACACCCCGCCAGGGATCGATGTAGAAGTCTCCTGCTTCGCAGTAGAGCCCTCGATCGGTGAGCGTGAACAGTTCCGATGCTGATGGAGGGAGCGCGTCGATCACAGATTGTAGTATCCGATCGCAAAGTACTTTCGGGGATCAATCCAGAGCTGCTGTTCCTGGAAGCCAGCCCGTTCGAGCATGTCGCTGAAGTCCTCAATTGAGTACTTGTGCGAATACTCGGTGCAGATCGATTCCCCCTTTTCAAAGTGGAACTGATGATCGCCGACCCGAGCGGTCTGTTCGCATTCACTGACGAGGTGCATCTCGATTCGACTCGCATTCTCATTGAAGATGGCTCGGTGCCGGAAGTTCTCAATATCGAATGTTCCGCCGAGTTCGTTGTTGATGCGATGCAGCAGGTTCAGATTGAACGCCGCAGTCACCCCGCGACGGTCGTCGTAAGCGCGTTCCAGAACATTCACGTCTTTGCGAAGATCAAAGCCGATCAGGAGACCGCCATCCGGTTGAACGAGATGGGCGATCTGCTCCAGCAGTCGTTGTGCGACCGGGACTTCGAAGTTACCGATTGTGGAGCCGGGGAAATAGACGACCCGACGCTGCCCGTTATCGGCTTCGGGCGGCAGGTCGATGGATTGACAGAAATCGGCATGCAGCGGCGTCACGTTGATCTGCGGGAAATCGAACGCGATCTGTTCCGCACAACGAAACAGGTGCTCGCGGGAAATATCGATCGGCACGTAACTCGTTCCCGGGGCCGCGTGCTCCAGCAAGAGCCGCGTTTTCAAACTGCTCCCGGCTCCCGGTTCGATGATCATGCTGTTCGGGCCAATTGCATCGGCCATCTCTTCGACGTGACGCTCCATGATCTGCATTTCAGTTCGCGTCACATAATATTCGTCAAGTTCACAAATCTGATCGAAGATGCGACTGCCTTCTTCATCGTAGAAATACTTGCTGGAGAGTCGCTTTCGACGCTGGGAGAGTCCCCGGAGGACGTCGGAACGAAATTCCTCAATGGCCTGAGCTTCGGTTGCCGTTGTCAGACTGTGCTGGTTCATAAAGGCCCTTCTCTGCGAGCTTGGAATATGTGTGAACTGGTCCGATCACTTCGCAAGGCGTATGCCAGAAAACTGCCAGCGGGCTTCCGGCGGGAAGAAATTCCGATAGGTCCCGCGAATATGGCTTCCCGGCGTGACGCAGGAGCCGCCTCGAAGGACGTACTGATTGCACATAAACTTGCCGTTGTACTCGCCGATCGCCCCCGGCGGCGTGACGTATCCCGGATAGGCGACGTAAGGAGAAGCCGTCCACTCCCAGACATCGCCGTACGTTTGCTGCAGGTGGAATTGCGAATCGCGTTTCGCCGGCTGCGGGTGGAATGTTTCCGACTCCACGAAATTGCCGGAACGCGTCGCAGGACAATCCCCGACAAGGGCCGCCACTGCGGTCTCCCATTCCCCTTCCAGCGGCAGGCGATAACCGGCCCAGCGGGCAAAGGCATCCGCTTCAAAGAAGCTGACATGGCAGACCGGCTCGTGTGGGGCGATCGGTCGCAAACCGGACAGCGTGAACTGTGACCAGCCATCTCCGGTCGAATGCCAGTAGAGGGGCGCCCTCCACCCTTCCTGCTGACAGACGTTCCAACCGAGCGAAAGCCAGAACTCCGGCCGCTCGTAACCGCCATCCCGCATGAACTCGAGATACTCGGAACTGGTCACCAGTCGGCTCGAAAGCTGGAAAGGTTCGAGCAGCAGCCGATGACGAGGAAGCTCGTTATCGAAGCGAAATCCTTCCGGGCTGGCTCCGATTTCCACGATTCCTCCTTCACAACTGACCCAGTGCTGAGGAGGCGGTTCGCCTGTTGCGCTCTTCGCGGCGTCCTCCCGGTAGACCGGATGCAAAGGATTACACGAAAGCATGTGTTTGATGTCGGTGAGAATCAGCTCCTGATGCTGCTGTTCGTGATTCAATCCGACTTCAAGCAACGACCGCAGTTCCGCATCGTCCCCATTCTGTTCGAGCAGTTCGAGCATCTGCTCATCGACAGCTCGTCGATAGTGCCCCACGTCCTCGACGGTCGGACGCGATAAGAGTCCTCGTTGATGCCGCGGAAACTGTTCGCCGACACTGTTGTAGTACGAGTTGAACAGCACTTCGAAAGCGGGATTCACCGGCCGGTAATCAGGCCGAAACTTCTTGAGAATGAACGTCTCGAAGAACCAGGTCGTGTGAGCACGATGCCAGCGGGCGGGACTGGCATCCGGCATCGATTGAATCACCTGATCTTCCGCGCAAAGCGGTTCACAGAGTGCTTCGGTCTGATGGCGGACCGTCTGATAGCGGCGGACCAGTTTCGAGATGTCGACGGACTCAGCGTGGGAAATCACTGGCGAGGAAATGGCAACGTTCCTTGATGTGAAAACGGGACGCGAAATGACTGATCGGAGCGGCACGTGCAGTTCCAGTCGCATGCTTCGTGTCGCATTTTTCATGCCTGCTCCTCAGGGAAAGTCGACACCATCCATAGTAGACGCCCTCCGCTGGAATGCGACCCCCTCTCGGGAAAGCTCTCTAACTGCCGGAAATATTGCGAATTCCGCTCGTTTCGGCACGAAAGCCATAAAGTTTTCGGAAATCGCGTCCCCTGTGGCGATGACTTCCCGCTTGGAAGTACGGAGGGGAAACGACACTTTCAGACGTCGTTGAACTTCTCGAGGGTCAGCACTGGGCGGGCCTTCGGTACGACACCTTCGTAAGGGAGACGCTGCAATGAATTCTGTCACTTCGAAATCCACGGGAACGGCACTGGTTCGTGAAGTTTCCAAGCTGCGATCTGGCCAGATGACCGCCGGTCGTTGCTGTCGTTCCTGTCGCCGCTGCCGAAGCTGTAACTCCTGCCGGTCCTGCCGCAGTTGTCGCAGTTGCCGTGGTTGCGGCTGCCGATAAGGCGCTGACTCGGCTGTTGCCGAAAACCTTGAACGCCATCCCTCGGACTGCTCGACATTGGGCCGTGTTCTCTGCGGAGACCGGGAATGTCCTTAAAGCCGAAAGAGGGTTTGCAATTCTGTAGCTACCGCTTCCATAATGCGGGCGGTAGCTATTTTTCTACCTCTGCCCTCAGATCCAACCCTACGGAAGGGATCGAAGCGATGATGCCCGCAATTGGCTACGCCGTCCGCCGCGAAAACCGGTTTATTCTCTCGGATCCCAAGCTCAACGCAGCCGAGATTACCTTCGAACATGCCGATCTACCGCTGTGGACCAAGAGCTTCATCAATGGCGATGACATCGACTATGTCGCCATCCATGCGCTCAAGCTTTCAGTCGGCAGTCCTGATCCTCCCGGCAAGGCCTATCTCGATGCGCTCAAGGGCGTGGCCATCGAAAACAATGCGACGGCGATCAGCGATCATCTCGGGTTCACCCGCGATGGCGAAGGCGGAGTCGAGATGGGACACTTCGCTCCGGTTCCGCTGACTCAACCCGCGCTCGACGTGGTTTGTCGCAATCTCGACTATGTTCAGAAGTACGTCGATCCATTCCCGTTTTACATCGAAACAATCGCCTACCTGTTCCAGCTCGAAGGCACAATGAGCGAGCCGGAGTTTCTGAAGAAGATGTTCCAGCGAACCGGCGTCGGCTGGCTGCTCGATGTCACGAATGTCTACGCCAACGGGCGGAACTTCGGGTTCGACCCCAAAGAGTTCGTGGAAGAAGTGATGCCGTACGCACCGCGGGTGCAGATGCACCTGGCCGGCGGCTTCTTCGACGAAGAACAGGGCCTCTACTTCGATACGCACTCCCAGCCCATTCCCGATGACGTCTGGGACCTTTACGAATACTCCCTGAAACTTGGGCAGGGAAAAGTCGATGCGGTCTTCATTGAACGCGATGCTGAGTTCCCCGGCGAAGAAGAATGGCGCCGCGAGCTTCACAAGATGTACGACCTCGCCGAAGGAACGTCGTCCAGTCAGGCGACCGTGAACAGCTGAGTTCAGTCCCAGGACCTTGCATAGACTGATTGATGTTTCCCCAGATCTTCCGCGGGTGCAACGATGGCTTCCACCGAAAAGCAAACCGATTCGACAAGTCCACAGGAGTTGTCTCCCGAAGCAGCCGAGCTGCAGTATCGGGACATGATTCAGAAAGTGGCCCGGGCCATTGCCGGCAACCGGACCGACGATGTCCTTCCCTACCTCGGCAAGCAATACGAGGCGAAGCACGTCGAGATGTTTATCGACGGGAACTTCGATAAGCGGATCGATGTTCTGATTCGGCTGATGCCGTTCGTTTCGGAGGATGAGGACTTCCCGAACTTCGAAGAACTGGCCGTCGAGTTCGCCGACTCACAACCGGTCGCCGCCTACGAAGGCAGTTCCGAAGAGTGCGACGCCATGCTGAAGTGGCTGGAAGAGACTCAGGACCTGACTCCCGAACAGGAAGACACGATTTCCTGTCAGCGAGCCCGCTATGAAGTCGAACGGCTCGCACGAGAAAATCGCGGAGCGCACGTCCGGTTTCAGGAACTGGTCACCATCGCCCCGACGCTGCTGCCGCAACTCGACCGGGGGGATGATCTCACGGTTCATCTCAATCCGATCATCAGCTGGTCCTGTCTCAAGTCGCAGAAGTTCTTGGACGAAGGCGAGCAACCTCCCGTTTCGGTCCTTTATTATGCCGATGAAGAGGAAGTCCGGACGGCGATGTTCGAGCCGGAAGGCCAGATGATTCTCGAGCGGCTCGCGAACATCCAGCCCTGCCCGTTTTCAACCTGGAGAACGATTTCCGACGACGCCGATGCCGCCCAACTTCGCGAATTCGTCAAGGGACTGGTCTCTCTCCGTTTGATCGCCTTCAGTTGAATCGAGCTTCGTGATGGACGCCCCCGCCGCGGCTGCACTTCCAGACGCCGATTCTCCGCTCACTCCCCCCTCCACCGTAACGGGCGAACTCTGGACGCTGCTTCAGCAGAATCGCGGGCCCGTCATTCTGGCCTACGTTCTGCTGATCGTCGAGAATCTGTTGAGGCTTTTGCAGCCATTTCTGCTCGGCCTGGCCGTGAACGATCTGCTCAGCGATTCCTATCGCGGCTTGTGGTGGTTCCTGCTCGGACATGCCGCTCATATGGCGACGCAGTTCTCCCGGCAGATGTACGACACCCGCGTCTATTCGCACATGTACGCGCAGCGGGTCACGCGGCTCGTCTGCACGCAACGGAAGGCCGACATTCCGACGTCCCGCGTCGCGGCTCGCGCCTCGCTTTCGCGGCAGTTCATCACGTTCGTTGAACAGCAGGTTCCCCGCATGGTCACGGCTCTCTTCTCCGTGATCGGGGCCATCGCAATGCTGTTCTATTACGACTGGCGAATCGTGCTCGCCTGCCTCTGCATCGCATTTCCGGTTTTTGTCCTGAACGCGATCTACAGTCGGAGTGTCAAAAAGGTCAGCCGGGATCTGCATGATCGCTGGGAGGACGAAGTCGATGTCATCGGTCAGGCGACCGATGAAAAGGTCGCCACACACTACAACTCCATGACCCGCTGCTGGGTCCGCATGTCGGATCTGGAAGCCCGCACGACAGGACTGACCGAGCTGTTCGTCATGGGGCTGATGGCCTTCGCGCTTCTCGTCGTCTGCCGAATTCCGAACATTCTGGCGGGAGATATCTTCGCGGTTTTCCGATATCTGATGATGTTCGTCCAGGGCATCGATACGGTCCCCCGCCTCGTCGAACAATTCGCCCGCCTGAAAGACATCGTCCGACGCCTGTAAATCTGTGCGGAAACGCGAGAGAAAACCTGAAAAACAGGGCTTCTGCGAGGTCGTTTCCCAAACCACCAAACGACTTGCAGCCCCCCGCCCGGATGACTATGATTCAGCCCACACACGGGATGTAGCGCAGCCTGGTAGCGCGCTTGACTGGGGGTCAAGAAGTCGCAGGTTCAAATCCTGTCATCCCGACATAACGCAACCTGTTTCATGGAAACAGGTTGCGTTTTTCTTTGGCCTCTGCGGGATGGCTGGATTTGCCCTCGGAGATACCTTTGGTGATACCTTTTTGTCGTTCTGTGGGACAAGATCAGTTGCACCCGTCGCAGCCGGAGCGACAGTTCGCCATAGCCTTCCCTGCTTCCAGAACCGTCCCGTCAGTACGCTGCTGCCGAAGACTAGCCCGGGCTCCAAAGGAGCTGGCTTCAATGGGGCCGGTCATGGTTAGACCGGATGACGGTGGATACCATCCGGGCCGGACTGGCCACGGAGGCGCTTCAATGGGGCCGGTCATGGTTAGACCGGATGACTACAGCCCGCCCGTGTACCAGGCGCCGGTCTACTCGCTTCAATGGGGCCGGTCATGGTTAGACCGGATGACCAGGACCCGGTCGACGTACTCGTACCGCTGCCAGTCGCTTCAATGGGGCCGGTCATGGTTAGACCGGATGACGTGGCTCTCAAGTCGTGCCTCAAGTGATAGAGTTACACGCTTCAATGGGGCCGGTCATGGTTAGACCGGATGACGGCGCGGGGGTGGAGTCGTGAGCGCGGGAATGATCGCTTCAATGGGGCCGGTCATGGTTAGACCGGATGACGCGGGGACCGGATTCGAACCGGCGACCTTCAGGGAATGCTTCAATGGGGCCGGTCATGGTTAGACCGGATGACTCGCTCGAAACGTCTCTTTCCTCGGTTCGACTATTCGCTTCAATGGGGCCGGTCATGGTTAGACCGGATGACAAGCCCTTGAGGAAGAAATCGCCATCTTCGTGGACAAGGCTTCAATGGGGCCGGTCATGGTTAGACCGGATGACCGATCGAACGAGCAGTCGACGCGGTGATTCAGTCCATGCTTCAATGGGGCCGGTCATGGTTAGACCGGATGACCCGGTCTCTGACCTGCCGGGTAAGTTGTTCGACTGGCAGCTTCAATGGGGCCGGTCATGGTTAGACCGGATGACGAGAATTTCACGCCATTTCGGCCACACGTTCAGAAGCTTCAATGGGGCCGGTCATGGTTAGACCGGATGACTAGTCCTGATAATGCTGTGTGCGAGGTAGAGTGCGAGCTTCAATGGGGCCGGTCATGGTTAGACCGGATGACCAGATGACCCGCGTGGAAGAGCAGCCGGCGAGCTGCTTCAATGGGGCCGGTCATGGTTAGACCGGATGACGCATCGGCGATTGATGGTCGCGTCGACAATGTGGTCGGGCTTCAATGGGGCCGGTCATGGTTAGACCGGATGACCGCAGGCGGTGAGCTTCAGCCATCTGCACAGTGAGTGCTTCAATGGGGCCGGTCATGGTTAGACCGGATGATTCACGGCTCACGGCTCACGGCTCACGGCTCACTCGGCTTCAATGGGGCCGGTCATGGTTAGACCGGATGACGTGCCCATCGGCGACATCGTGGTCTACACCGACGCGGCTTCAATGGGGCCGGTCATGGTTAGACCGGATGACGCGTCTGGCGTTTTGCATCGTCAATTGACCGTTTGCTTCAATGGGGCCGGTCATGGTTAGACCGGATGACAACCCGGCGTTGGTCAGCTATCTTCCATAATTTCGTGCTTCAATGGGGCCGGTCATGGTTAGACCGGATGACCACGACGGGCACGTTTCGGGTGGTCGACACGTACCCCGCTTCAATGGGGCCGGTCATGGTTAGACCGGATGACGATCTCCCGCAACCAACTGACGCCGATGATCTGCTCGCTTCAATGGGGCCGGTCATGGTTAGACCGGATGACGGGGATCAATCGCTACAACGGGCGACGGATTCCACGCTTCAATGGGGCCGGTCATGGTTAGACCGGATGACCGACTGGTCACGAGCATCCATTGCTGGAGCGTGCTGCTTCAATGGGGCCGGTCATGGTTAGACCGGATGACGGCGGGGGCTGGCGGAGTGCGCGATGTATTCCTACCCGCTTCAATGGGGCCGGTCATGGTTAGACCGGATGACCCGGTTCGAGCGGACATACGACGAGCGGAAGGGGTGGGCTTCAATGGGGCCGGTCATGGTTAGACCGGATGACACTTACTTGGATGGAGACCGGTTGGATATGTCGAATGGCTTCAATGGGGCCGGTCATGGTTAGACCGGATGACAATAACTGAATCACAAGGGCGATCTTGCACACCAGTGGCTTCAATGGGGCCGGTCATGGTTAGACCGGATGACCAGCACCTCGGCGGCTATGACGACTCGCTGATTTTTGCTTCAATGGGGCCGGTCATGGTTAGACCGGATGACCTGGATCGCATCCGGGAAACTGAAGGCTATCGACCTGGCTTCAATGGGGCCGGTCATGGTTAGACCGGATGACGCTGCAGTCCGAGCACGGCCAGCTGTTGCTGAGCCTGGCTTCAATGGGGCCGGTCATGGTTAGACCGGATGACATTGTTGAGCATAAACCGGAGACGCAAAGCCGCACGCGCTTCAATGGGGCCGGTCATGGTTAGACCGGATGACATTATCTGACGTTTCGCAACCGTAGCCCGCTGCTACGCTTCAATGGGGCCGGTCATGGTTAGACCGGATGACATCAACTAAACAAGCATCAGGATAATGATGGTTATGCTTCAATGGGGCCGGTCATGGTTAGACCGGATGACGATAGGCAAGAAGTGTCCCCCATGGGGGAAAAGCCAGCTTCAATGGGGCCGGTCATGGTTAGACCGGATGACTTTGTGGTGATCTGGATTTTCATGCGATTGCCTCTTGCTTCAATGGGGCCGGTCATGGTTAGACCGGATGACGAGCAAATGCGAAAGCACCTTCGCGAGCCCCTTGATGCGCTTCAATGGGGCCGGTCATGGTTAGACCGGATGACAGGGAGACAAGGAGGCTGAAGCCCGGCTCGCGATCGGCTTCAATGGGGCCGGTCATGGTTAGACCGGATGACGATTTTCAGGACGGACTCACGAAGCGACATCCCCTTGCTTCAATGGGGCCGGTCATGGTTAGACCGGATGACTGGGAGCCGCGAAGCTCCGACAAACAGGTATTCCGGGCTTCAATGGGGCCGGTCATGGTTAGACCGGATGACATTGTTCGAGCAGTTGGTGCCGGCGAAGGGGGTGGCGCTTCAATGGGGCCGGTCATGGTTAGACCGGATGACATGCCGACGATTCGTAGGCCACGGCGTAGCAGATCACGCTTCAATGGGGCCGGTCATGGTTAGACCGGATGACAAGAAGCGGATTGAACGGTCTCGTGAGTGGCTGTGGGCTTCAATGGGGCCGGTCATGGTTAGACCGGATGACCCCGGGCTTCGGAGGAGCGTGCATTTTCTTGCGAATGACGCCGGCTTCAATGGGGCCGGTCATGGTTAGACCGGATGACGAAGCGGACTTCAGCGATCGACGCGATGATATTGGAAGCTTCAATGGGGCCGGTCATGGTTAGACCGGATGACAAGCGTAATCCTCGCTCCGTGCTCACGCTCTCAACAGCTTCAATGGGGCCGGTCATGGTTAGACCGGATGACCACCCAGGCGCCGAGCGAGATAAGACAGGACATCATGCTTCAATGGGGCCGGTCATGGTTAGACCGGATGACGATTGCCGACCAGTCCATACAGGCAATGATCATTGAGCTTCAATGGGGCCGGTCATGGTTAGACCGGATGACACCTCGATCTTGTGGAAGTTGCCCGCTCCGATTTCGGGCTTCAATGGGGCCGGTCATGGTTAGACCGGATGACAGGGATTGATCGGCTGCCCAAACTCATTCACGGCCTGCTTCAATGGGGCCGGTCATGGTTAGACCGGATGACCTGTCTGGCCACCCAACCTACTGTAGCCCGTGAGGCCCAAGCATGCTTCAATGGGGCCGGTCATGGTTAGACCGGATGACTCGATGTCAACGGGAGGAAGTATGATCAGTGCCGTTGCTTCAATGGGGCCGGTCATGGTTAGACCGGATGACCAGAGAGTCGCCGGACCGCACCCGCAAATTGAGCTGGGGCTTCAATGGGGCCGGTCATGGTTAGACCGGATGACGCTCGGCTGGCAATACCTCTGGCCGCGCTACGGCACGCTTCAATGGGGCCGGTCATGGTTAGACCGGATGACGAGTAGCCGACCAGCCGGCTCCCCTCAATGACCCCATCGCTTCAATGGGGCCGGTCATGGTTAGACCGGATGACGAGGCGAAACGACACCTCAAGTATGACGCTGACGACCGGCTTCAATGGGGCCGGTCATGGTTAGACCGGATGACCGCCCGCGTCCTTTGTTCCTAAAAACAAAGGACTTACAAGGCGGTTTGCGAGGGGTCCGGAGATGAGTGCTCTCAGAGGGTTACTCATCGTATTGCCCTTTTCGTTACTGATTGCCAAAGAACACATTAGAGCTGCGAGGACTGACAGGGATTTTTGAGGCACCGCAGCTCTCGCCCGGCATTCTGAGCCGCATTTTACCACGGTTCGCGACTATCGTGAATGATCTTCTGTCAGATTCAGACAATCGTTGCGGCTCGGTCGGGGATCAAGCTTCGTGGCTCTCCCCAGAATTCAATGCATTCGTCGCCACGGCCTTCGGTCGGACCCAAGTCGACGATCATGACTCGGTCCTGATGAAGGTTCATCACTGGCCAAAGCTGGTCCTTCAGGCTCTGAAGTTCCATGTCGGACAGTTCGCATCGAAAGACGGAGTACTGCACCGCGTCTCCATGTCCGCACATCGCTTTATAGATTTTGCGATAACGTTTTGGGCAGACAATATCATAGGCAATCAGGTAGACGCTGCGCATGGGGAACCTCGCAGAAAGTCGAATTTCTATCGTGTGACGAAGCCGGGATATTCCTCGATCTCTCCCAGCAAATAGCGGGCGAGCAGCCGGGCCTGGACTTCCAGAACTCGGCGATAGCTCACTTTGTAGCCGAAGATGGGATGCGTGATCTCGGTGTCCATCCTGCGTTCAAACGCAGCGATCACACTTTTGCGACCGGCGTCCGTCAGGGCAACCGCACCTGCTCGTGCGATGAACGAATCCTGATTAATCTCTCCGTTGTTGAAGGCCATCAAGGTCACCGAGTCGGCGATCAGCGGACGGAACTCTTCGGCCAAGTCGAGAGCGAGCGAAGGCCGGCCATAGCGGGGGCGGTGTAGAAAGCCCAGCATCGGGTCGAAGCCGACGGAATTCAACGTGACTGTCAGTTCCTTGGTGAGCAGGCTGTAAACGAAGGAGAGCACCGCGTTCACGGGATCTCGCGGCGGGCGACGATTGCGACCGTCGACATCGTAGTGTTCGATACCTGAGATCATCGGAAAGAATTTCTCGAAATAGCATTTTGCGGCCATCCCTTCGAGCCCCAGGAGCGTCTCGGCTGAGTCGGCCCGCAGTGCTCGCTTTCGGTACTCCGCCAGATTGGCGATAACCGGATCATCCGTCGAGCCGAGTTGACGTCGCAGTAATGTCCGGCAGTTCTTGATCTTTCCTGCGATGAATTGCCTGGAGATGGTCAGAGCGGCTTCGGGGTCGTCGGCCGTGCGAAACTGGCGGATTCTCAGTTCCACGTTCTTGTGCGACAAACCCGTCGTGATGCCGTGAAACCACCCGCCATAACTCTTGTGAACGATCGGGATGGAGCGGCGGTTGAGTTCAGCGATCACCGCTCCCGAGAACATGACGTTGCCGTATGCGCAGACCTGCGAGACGTCGAGCAGACGCACGCTCGCCAGTTCCTCTCCCTTCAGCTTGATCGTCACACGGTCACCCGACTTGCCGACGAACGCTCCCTGATGCTGGATATAGAGCGGCAGGGCCTTAGATTTCGCCGGAAGAAGTTTGCGAATGCGGTTGCCATCGGGAACTGATTCTTCAGGGGCACGGAGGAGGTTCGTTTCATCGGGAAGACAAATGCCGACCAACGAGCAGCGCGGACATTTGGGGCTATCCTCCAGAGGAGGCGGAATCTGCTCCTCCGCCGCGGCCTGTTTGAACTGCACGATCAGTTCACGAGTGCGAGCGACCAGTGCGTCATCAAAGGGAATGACGACTCTCCGCTTGGAGGCAATGTAATAGAGAACGCCCTGTGACGACTCGAATCCGTTGGCGCGAAGCACCAGTCCCTGGGCACACAGTTGCACCCGCTCCGGCTCCCAGGACTGTTCCGGATTGTCGGGAACCTGCCCGCGTTTGTAGTCCACTGGAGTGGCAACGCCGCCATCGAGTTCCAGCAGATCGAGTTTGGCGACGATTCCGTCCGCGTCGGAAGACAGCGTGATCGACCTCGCGTGAATTGAATCGCCATTGGCAGAGTCACTTTGGACTTCGTCTCGGTCACCATTGTCGTTCGACTTCTTACGAGCAGGAATCGATTTCCGATCCGGCTTGTCGACATTGCGATGCCCGAAGGTGCCCTCCATGGTCTCGATATTCTCGGCCCATTCACCTTGAACCCATTCGAGATAACCGAGCCGCGGGCAGTAAGTGAACTCGTTGAGCATCCGAACCGGGATCAGCTGATTCGCATCCTCGGAGCCACTGGAAGTTGAAGATTGGCGAGCGGCGCCAGGGGTCGCCGCCGTGGAATGAGCCGTCGAGGACGACTGCGGATCGGACGGGGAGATCATCGGAAACCATAGGATTCAGTCCGGGGCTCAGCCTCACGACTGCCTCAGCTAGACCACGGCGAGTTGGCCTCACCCGCCCCGATAATCCGTGGTCGATTAGCCTCCCTGAGGATTGGAATACAGCCGGTTCGCTAGCACGGCTGCTTATTGAGGAGTATACCTATGAATCCGAGTGAACAGAAGAGGATTCTTCCTCCGAGTGAGAATTCACAGCGATTTCTGGAATGAAGAGACCGAGACCGAAGTGGGAGGCGTATCCCAGCGAGATTGGACCGGAAACGAGTTCGGAGAATCGAAGTGTGAGGCCGAATGCACTGGCATTGCCTCTGCGTCCTCCACCGGATCTCCGCTCTCGGCGAAACTTGAGGACGGGAGCACGGGAGTTGCCCAGTCGCGAACTTCTCGGTAACAGTCCGACCGCGGTCAGCTTTGAGGCGTGATTCTGCAGCCAGCTTCTGCGACTCAACTCTTTGCGAATAATTCGGAACAAATCTTTTTCGCAACGTATGACCTCGCCGGGATCATCAAGTCGATATTGGCGCCGGAGTCGATCAGCGGGAACGAAGGGAGTGAGAGAAGTCCAAGTCGCTGCTTGAGCAAAAATGGGTGACTCGCCCTTTCGCTCGTCGACCCCACCGAAATCTTCGGGATTTCCGAGACCGATGAGGACGTATTGCAGATCGTGCCCATCGCGGCCCCAGGTCCTCCGCAACGCACGAAGGGCTCTTTCCGCCCGAGCATCGAATGGAATGTCTGCATAGAGACTGACCTGCGTGACTCTGCCCTGCGGATCATCATTGGATTCACAGAAGATATGAGCATGTTGATGTCCTTGAGCGATTGCGCTATGTCCGGAATCTGTATCTCGCCCGATAAACACCTCTGCTCCATCGGAAATCTTGATCAAAGCCTGACGAACGCGCTCAGCCAGAAACAATGCTTCAGTGAGTCTGGGCCGGACCGCGCCAGCGACGGCAAAACGGGCGGCAGTCATTGGCTTCAACTGACTTGACCGAAAAGTGATTCGTGGTGGCTCAGTCTTCTTGTTCCGGACGTATGGAATCCATTCGCTTCCTGGCGGTCGATTCCACCCCGCCTTGCGGAGATCGCTGGTGTCCCTTTGCAGCGAATCGAAAAGGTCCACAGGAACCGAACTCTCAAGCTGTTCAATGTCCTTCCTGGTGAGCTTGGCGGTCTCCGAGGATTTGCCTTTGGAGATGGCATGAGCTTGTTTTTCCGCCAGCTTGCGAGACTTCAGGTCCGATATGTACTGGGATCTCCACTGTTGGTACCCATCGAGTCCGGCGGGAGCGAGCAATCGCACGAGTTCCTGATTCGGGCCGACGCTGGCTTCAGCAAGCGGCTTGGCGTCTGCCGTTTCGCTCCAGTCAGCAAGTGTAGCGAAGACCCAGGATTCGGCCCGCCCCAAATAGGACATCGATTCAAGGAGACAAGTGAGAAGCTGGCGGAGTGAATCGGGCAGCGTCACATCAGGCCAGTGAACGAGGACCGGGCTCTCCGGCGATAGGGCGATGAAGGTATCGAAGATCTTGGTCCTATTGTGGCTGGCAATCGGCATGTAGTGACGCGTGTGCCCCTCTGATGTCAGGGGCAATCGATAGACAGGTAAAGCCATTCCGAGGGTTGAGATCAGCTCCCGCATGGCTTCTTCGGGGACGTCATGATGCTTTTGGTGCCAGACCGCGATGAGCGCCCTCAGAATCCGCCAGGGAGCGGGCGGCCATTCCACAGCGCCTTCGTTGACTTGCCGTCCCCATGGAGTCGCATGCCACTTGCCGGTCGGAAATCGGAACTCGATTGTCAGCATGGTTACTTCTTATAGGTGACTTGAGTGACACGAGGTTCAGCAAACGAATCCGCGGCCGCTTCGATCAGGCCGGGCAATGCCGCTTCCAGATCCGAAAGTTGAGGAACCTGGAAATCAGCCGGACGCTTGACGATGATTTCCCCTTTTGGCTCTAGATCGCAAGCCGTTCTGAGACGAAGCCCTTCAAAGAGGAATCGCTGAATTTTGAAGAGCGACAATGTGATGAGTAACTGTTCGATCGCTTCACCGAGGCCGTATCCCCGCAGTTGTGCCAAATCGAGATTAAAATAGGCCTTGATTTCCGGAGAGGCGAACTCTTCTCGATGGAACGGAACATTGCCGAAGCCTTTCTTCGCGTCACCTTGAGGATCATGACTGTCGTTCTTTACGCCTCCAGAGGCAACAACCTCGACTCGCTGAGCTTCAATGAATGACGATAGGACTCGGGGTAATCGCAATCGACCACCGGCCAATTCCTTCTTCGCAAGAAACAGCCCGTGGATCAGCGAGTTGGGATCGTATTTCGCGACGACGGCTGCGAGCTGTCGGATGTTGACTCGCCCAGTTTCGAGCCCTCCGAGGTCACTCTTGAGCTGATCAAAGAATGCTCGGTCTTTGCTTTCCAGAAAATAGGGACTATTGATTCGGTGGGCCTCAAGAATTGAGTTCGTGATCATTTTCCCCGCTTCAGATACCTGAATGTAGGGCAGCCCCTGCAGCGGCTCAATCAGAGAATCAGCACCTTCATCCCAGCAAACAGCTTCCAGTCGATTGGCCATCGACTGAGCGGATTCCACCAGTAGACAGGGAATCTCGCTTCCATCGTTATCAAATCCCCGGAACGTGGCTGCTCCCAAGTCAGGAAATCCCGTCGGTTGAAAACGCGATCCCTGAACCGGTTGAAGCGGAACTTCCATGAGCAATCGGGGCTGCTTTTCAAGGGCGGAAAGATCAAGTGACATGAAAGACTCCTTGGTGGTGATACAAAAGAGGATACGTTTCAGGCTTGCGACGTCGCTGTTACTTCCAATTCGTCCCGATCTTGTTCTCGCTTGTGCCGAGCGAAGATTGATCTGGCAAGTTCGTTTTCATCCCGGTCGGAGATCGGAAACATCAATGCAGCCGTGATGCGACTCAAGCGATTCGCTGGAACGAAGATGGTTGAAACTGCCGTGGGAAATCCTGATACGAAGAGGCGTCGAGCCGCCATTTGCGTCGCTCCGGCGCTGTCGCCGGCCAGTGCTCGATGGATGATCTGCGGCTGGAGCCGGATCGTCCGGTCTTCGAGTTTTCGATCCAGGTGGCAGAGTTTGAATAAGGAATAGGCTGCCTCGGGGGGCGGACCAGCAGGTGAGTTATTTCGCGGAAGTGAACGCGGATCGAAAGTCTTCCAGTTGATCAGGATCAGTCCACGAAAGAGGTCCTGAATGCGACGATCGTCGGTCTTACCGTTGATAAAGGCCGCGATATCTTCCAGCCGAGCTTGGAACTTCCCGCTGAGCGGGGCAACGAAGTCGACATCACCTTGTGCTTTACCGTGCTGTGTAATCTCGATAAGTCGTCGCCGCAATACCGCATTGAGGTTGCGGACCAGATCGCCGCCGGTCCAGACGAGACTCGGTGAATCGGCATTCTCTTGCCAGCGTGCGTAACCGCGACCGTATTGTTCAAGATTGACGGGTTCCAGATGTTTCCGGATCGGCCCGATGGTTTCGTGCCAGACACTCGCGAGTGCCGCCGCGAGCCGAAATTCTGAGCTGTCATCGCGAGCATGGAGAACCCACTCTGGGCCCAGGAGAGGAACGGGCGTTAATCCACTGCCCTTCTCTCCAACACGAAGTTTGGAGGACTGAGCGATTGTCGCCTCAGCGGCCCCTAACGCCATCAGAAGTTGTTGAACAATGGTTGGCTCAGGTCGCTGGCAAAGTTTGAAGATCGCCGCTTCGACCGTTCGCAGAGCGCGGCCAGCGGCTGCCGGGGCGTTCTTGTTGCTGGCTGCTCGGCGGAATCGTCCCATCCAGTTATCGAGAGGCGCGAGGAGTTCCTCGACTAATGGCTGCGCACGAACATCAAAACGACCCAGCGGTACGGCGAGAAAGGCCAGGCCGTTTCGCTGATGAAAGCCGTAACGCTGAAATTGACTGATGCCTCGGTCAACGCCCAAGGTGGAAATGGCCCGAGCGAAATCGACTCCGTTCTTCGCGCGTCGACGGTTTGTCTCGACACGTCCTTCGGCTAGCAATACAGAGATGGTGGAGAATGAAGCCGGAGTCTGCCAGAGCGGTAACCACATTTCTGAGCGGGCCGCTCCTTCATCAGAAAGAGATGCACTTTCGTAACCCACGCCTGCTGGCCGTACGCAAAATGGATAAGCGAGTGTTCCCATTTGCGATTCTTCGAGCTTCTTGACCGACGCGGCCGCAAATGCGAGAGCCCCTTCCAGCATCAACACGTAATCCCAGGAATTGACCGTGCTCGATCCATCAAAGCCGGTCCCGTTGTTTGGACCACCAAGATTTCCGGGGTCGAATTGTCCTATCGTGCCGGTGTGCCGAACGGATGCAGTGTCATTGAACAATGCTTCAGACAGTAGAGGCATGTTATTGGAATGTGCTGATCCCGGAAGGATGGCCAGTAGATGCTGCATGTAGTTGTTGGTAAATTCCAAGCGGCCATCGTTCCCACCGGTACCCAACAGTGGGGGATACTTGGGGCCTTCGGCTGTGAGCAGATAGGCAGCATCCAACCACGGGAGTAACTCATCCGTCATCGTGTTTCGGCAGATTTGCAGCAGTCGAGGTTTCTCTTCATCGCGAGGCTTCTCAGCCAACCCTTGACGCTCCAGAAGTGTCTGGCAGTTCCTGATTGCGGTTTGGAGGCGAGCAAATTGGGCGGTGTCAGTGGCGAGGATCGATTCCAAAGCCGTTCGGTTGTCCTTCGGATAAAAACCGCTTCCACCATTCCAAGGTGCGATCAGCGGTGTGGGGGAATACTGATCAAGAAAGAACCGTATTAATCCGTCCCGATCCAAACTTGAACGCAGCCGAAAGGTATCGTTTTCCCACCAGCCCTGTGCACGACTCCCCGGAATCTGTTCCGAGACGAGCCGTAAGATTCCCAACGCTTTCAGGTAGTGAGCCAGTGGTGTAGGAGCGCAGCCGGCCAGTTCGAGCTCGTGAAACGTTTCTGTCATCGTTGATCTCCTCGTGCGCTCGCTCGCCAGTCGGCCACACGGACCAGCGTTTCGAGAAATGCCAGCCGAAACGGGCCATAATCGTCTCGGAGCTGCAGCGTTCGCGACAGCCAACTTGGATGAACTTCTTCGTCTTTGTCGACGTGATCGCCCAGTTGCATCAGCGATAGATCGATGCTTAATGGTTCAGAGACTTCCCCATCACCGAGATCTATCGCGGGAAGCGCGTCGCCATCCCAGATTCCACGGGCAAACAATCGCTCGGGCTTTTCTTCAGACTGGGGCGGCTTTGTTTCGTTCGGCATGCTGCGAATGCTCAGCCGCACTTTTCCATGATGAGCTGCGATCAGATATGCGATCAGGTTCGTCTCATCTGACGAGCGATGCTGCTGAAGATAAGCCAGCGAGCTGACTAACTCGTGCCGGAATCCTCGGCGACTGAATGTCTGATTGTCTTCGGTAACCGCATATCGTATGCGTCCCGAGGGCATTCCTGACTTGGCCCAGAATTCATTATCCTCTAGTTCTGGATATATTCCCCGCAACGCAGCCTGAAACGCCGCGTGAGCTTTGCCAACATCGTGCCAATGAGCCGCGGAAATGATCCTGCTCCAGGGAATGGTCTCGTCCCAGTCGGCTTCCTTAGCGTCTCGCAGTCCCTGTGCTTCTTCCTTCACGTCCAGCACGTGCCGCTGTAGTGACACGCAGGCTCCAGTCTCTTCCTGATCCATAGCGACCATTGTTGCCTGTGCTTCTACGCCAGCTTGCTGGTCCTCCGACAATTCGCTTGCCGGCAGGCGATGTTTCAGATCTCCCGTCCAGCCAAGTTCGCTGTCGTATCCACCTGCGGATCGGTGCAGCAATACAGTCTGGCCCGGACGGGGAGATCGACATTCTTCCCAAATCCCTTCCAGTGGATTCCAAATCCAGGCAAGGTGCTTGGTTTTCTCCTCCTTGTTGAGCAAGCTCAGAAACGTCGCGAAACCAGCAATGGGAACGGAGCAAAGCTCCTCGCGAGCAGCCTCGGGACTGAGTTCCTTTCCTGCCACCTCTGGGATACGTTTGGGATTGGACTTGGTCAGATCCCAATCACGCCAGTAGACCTGCAGATCCTTGTCTTCGGTCTCCCGAATGTACCGAGACACATCAAGATCGTTGCCGCTCAAATCGGGTGTGGTATCGAACAGTTCCAATACATCCTTGCGACGAATGACATGCACCAGCGGTGTGATTTCTTCGACATCGATCTCGGCCAGCGATTGCGGACCGGCATCTGAAATCTGCTTGAGTGACTGACGGGCCAGATCGAGTTCTTCAGCGGTGTACGGGAGAAGTTCATTGGGTTTCGTCCGGGCTGTTTCAATGTCGATCCAGTCAATCTGAGCAGCTGGCATTTTTGCGATCCCGCAATCCCCGCGACGATTGCAGCGACCGAACCGCTGTACCAGGGACGACCAGGGGGCGAGTTCCGTAAACAATGTCGTCCCCGAAAGATCAACCCCTGCTTCGATGGCTTGGGTTGCCACAAGGATGCGACCTCCTTTCGGCATCTCTTTTTCGTTGAGGGCGATCCGTTGTGTCTCTGCGCGATCCTCGGGGCGAAACCGTGAATGAATCAATCGGACATCGGTCTCGGCCTGCTGTCCGAGTCGCTTCTTGATCGCGGAAAATACATCCTGTGCCCGCGAAACTCGATTTAGGACGACAAGCGTCAGCGTTTGCGGCTGATGCCTAGCCGTAATCAACTCCGCCAGTTCTCCGGGATACTTCTTTTGCGACTTCGCATCTCCCAACAGCGTCACAGTTGCCTGTTCGAGCGGCTTGGCAGCGGTCATCAGTTTCTGGACGTACTTGCTGCTGAAATCGTCCTCTTCCAGAGTTTCCGTCCGCCATTGACCACCCGCAGGCAGAGGATGGTCGACGGTGGTCAGCGATTCGGGACGGAGGGTTGCCGACATCCACAATGTTTGACATGAACCGTAAGTCTGCAGGCGATCTCGCAATCCCTGCAATTGGGCGGACGTCGTCAGCCCCGCACCCATCAGTTGGGTTTCATCGAGGACCCACAGACAATCGTTATTCAGCAAGGCATACTGCACCGGCCACTGGTAACGACTCATTCCATAGCCGCGATTCAACGCCCGCGACAGCAGCATGTCCTGGGTGCCGATCAGGATGGCGTCTCGCTCGGGATGCTTGTACCAATCGCCGTCGTCACTTCCGCCCATCAGCACGTGCAGGCCGATTCCACCCTTCGAAGCGTCAGACAATTCATGAGCTTCCAACCATTGCCTGGCTGCAGACTCAGTCTGTTCAACGAGAGTCCGCATCGGCAGGCAGTACACAAGCCGCCGGGGTGTGCTGGAACGCACAGTCTCGGAATAACGTCGCCGATAGATCCAACTCAGAATCACCGCCGCCGTCTTTCCCAATCCTGTCGGAATATGCAGGACTTCCGGCCAGCGCTCTCCAAGTGCCAACCGTCGCTGAAACGGATAAGGACGATTCCCAGTGGCTTTCTCGAAGAATCCATCGAACATCGCTGCTGTTCTTTCTCAGGTGCATTTTCAAGGTGATCATGAGGATAGTTAGAGATGGTTGGAAATGCCAGCCATGGTGGACAGAAGGTCGCTCGCTCTGGTTGCCGACAGAAGGCAGATTGGCAATCCTCAGTGCTCACCCTTTTGTCTGCTTACGGCTTATTCGCTCCGCACTTGCTGATCAATGGGACAAAATGAGAGCACGGTTGATCAATATGCTTTTCAGCCTGCAGACGTGGACAACACGAAACCGGATCGTCTCGAAGTCGATTCGATCGGGTCGCTCGTTCGCGAATGGACTGAGTGTTCGGCCGGGAAATCGACGAATGTCAGCAATTCGTCGCGGTCTTTCTAGCTTGCCCAGTACGTTGGCGGTCTTGCGAACGGTGCACCGCTGCTATTTGGTTTCCGGGTAGAGGTTTCTCAGAGCCGCCCGGAAGCCAAGGGCTCCGTCGGCGATGGTCAGGGCCAGCGAGATCTCCAGCCCGCGATGCTTCAGATCCAGCAGCAGTTCATTCCAGCTCTATTCGCTTTCTCAATAGCCATCCTGGAGAGCCAGCAGTTGCCTATTGGCATCGGCCGTAGCCCCTGCGATCACCAGCATCCATCGCATTCTATTGGCGTTATCTTCGAGCCGGACCTTCACGTGAATGCCGTCAGCCCGAATGTGGACGTACTGCTATTCCGAGAGATTCCACTTGCGCCACTCTTCATACTCAAGGCTCCTACGGGATTGACTGGAATTCGTGGTGGCTCCACAATTCCAATGTTCTGGCACCGCAGAATAAGAGCGGACACCATGACAGACGTTATCCCATGATCTGCCGAGGGACTGACAACGCAATTAACAAGTCGTTCACGCTCGCAGATGCGGGCGTGAACCAGATGTTGATTGCGTGGTTGCCTGTTTTTCAGGGGCGAAAGCCCTGTTCAGTAGGTCGCCAAACGCCGCGATTTTCCGTCGAACGGCCCCCTTGCGGCTAAATCCGGCCCGAAAATGCGGCATGTAGAGGTGAGAGGATCCGCTTAGCATTCCCGGCACCGGTTGATCGGGAAGGCATCCGATCGCATGGCTCTGTGACGCCCTTGAACCTCCCGGGAGAAGGAAGCATCAATGAAGATTCACCACGTGTCTTTGTTACCCGGGACGGTCCCGTACACGCAGTTTCCGGACGATCTCGTCGAGCGTTTTCAGCTGGAGTCGAAGCTGGTCTATGTGCTGCCTCAGAGCCTGATCGGCCATCTGCAGCGGATGCCTCCCCTGCTGCTGGATGACGCCGCGCTACGGGCCGAAGGACAGCTGTCGCAGTTTGCCGAAGAACAGAGCGCGGGCGCTTTCCGGTGCATGCAGCCAGTTCACTATCCGTACCTCGGCCCGAGCGAGGTCGAGATTTCCTCTGCCATGACAGAGAAGTTCGCCAAGACCGATCCTGAAGGGGTGGCCAGGGACCTGGAAAAGAAACTGAGCCATGCTCGGCGATATGTCCAGGGATACCTGGGCTGGCTGATTCGTCAGCGGGAATTCTGGACCGATCTGGATCACCTCCGCGAGGCGAAAGCAAGTTCGTCAGGCTACGAACGGGTGACACCAGTGTTCTCACGAGTGAGTGGAGGAGAGGCGATGTCGGCTCCTCCGCCACGCATCGGTCGGGAGCGGTCGTTGTGTGAAAAGTGGAGACTGCAGCGGCTGGAGAGCTTCGATCTCCCGTTGCCGCTTGCGCCTCAGCTCACCGCCGCGAATCCTTACAGCCGCACGCCGCCTGGGGCGATCGCTCCCTTCATCCCGGATATTTATCCGATCGAGGGGAGCGGGGAGACGCCGCAGGCTCTGGAGGAAATCCGCCGCAGCAGCATTCAATCTCATCTCCGGGAATGGAGCGAAATCATCGCCACGAATTCGCGGCTCAAACGAGAGGTGAAAACCCTTGCTCGTCAGTTTCAGCTGCAGCACTTTCTCCGCGTACTGAAGAATCGCTATCCCGAGCAGCTGCGGCGGAAACAGGATCTGCTCAACGAGATCTTCGCTGTCGAGTTCTCGGTCAGTAAAGCGACGATCCAACGCGACGTCAGCGAATTGTCCTTCGTCCTGAAACGCCCCTTGAGTGCGCTGTTCTGAGCAAAATCCGTTCGCTAATACGGACCTCTCCTTGATACCGCATATGAGTCGACTCATATGCGGTATTTCCATTTTCAGAAATCGATTGAACTCCCTCTCGAATCGTCCACGCAGCCACACCCATCGACCGGCGAAGAGTCATCCGATCGAGGTCATGGGGACGCTGCAGGGATGGCTCATTCGAACTTCTTAGGCCCGAGTGACTTGCTCGCGCCTTTTTCCATTGGCTTCGAAGAACACGCGACACGCGTGATGAGGGAAGGAATCATGAGCTTTTCAAACAACGCGCTGCCGCCTCCAAAGAACGGCCTCCATTACGTCGGCTTGGGTGTCTGCCGGATCAGTACGATCCATCAGGACGAGAAGAGTCTCGACGACCAGTTCGCCCTGTATGGGGACTGGGTGAAGCAGGAATATCCCGGCGAAGTCCGGCTCGAGAAAATCGCGAGCCAAGGGAGCGGGGAACGCGTCGATCGGGTAGAGCTCCGTGAGATTGAGGACAAGATCGAACTCGGAGGCGTTGACTTCATCATTGCCGAAGATCTCGGACGGATTATGCGTCGTGTCGAAGCGATCCTGTTGTGCGAGCGGTGCGAAGACAGCGATACCCGGCTGATCGCGATCAACGATCAGGTTGATACCTTCCGAGAGGGCTGGCGTCAGAATGCGTTCTTCGCATCCATGCGTCACGAGAGCTCCAATACGGACACGTCGAACCGGATTCGCCGCAGCGTCCGAAATCGCTTTTCCAACGGACAGTTGCCGATGCGGCTGATCCCGGGGTACGAAGCCGACACGAACTCGGCCTTGGACTCGGAAGTGCGCAAAGTCCCTTCCGCTGAACCGGTCTACGACGAATGGTTCACCCGTTTGGAACGTGGAGAGACGTTTGCCCGGATTGCCGACTGGTTGAACGAGATCCGCTTTCCGTTGGGGCCTTACAGGAACAAGACCCAGTGGACTGGCACACTCGTCGGACAGGTCACGCGAAACCCTCTGCTCAAGGGGGTTCGCGTTCACAACGTCCGCAAGATGAAACGCATCAACAAGACCGGCCGACGGAAGTCCGTGCGTGCCCCTGAGCACGAGCGGCTCTCCCGGGACGTTCCGCATCTCGCGTTCATTGATCCGGAGCGTTACGACCGTGTCCTGAGCATTGTTAACCGGCGGAACGCCAAGTACCGGAACGGGATTCAGAACGCCGTGAATACCAGCCCGGGGCGCGCCCGCCGCGATACCCGCTGGCCAGCTCAGCATGTTCTTTGCGGCGTCTGCGGACGCAAGTACGTGCTGGGCGGACATGGGGTCAAGGATCGCATGATGTGCGACGGAGCCCGGCAGTACCGCTGCTGGAATTCGATGACCGTGGATCGCCCGGCACTGGCTCAGGGCGTTGCCGAACAGGCCCGTCTGGCGATCACGAACCTGCCGGAGTTTGACCACGAGTGGACCCAGCGTCTGCAGGCCGAGCTCCAGCAGGATCGCGAGCGGCTTGGCGAAGAGTTGCAGTGTCTCCGCCGTCAGCAGACGAAAAAGACGCAGCAGATCCGCAACCTTACCCTTGAGATCGCCAACGGTAACGCCAGCTCGTCACTGCTGGCCCTGCTCAATGAATTCGAAGTGGAACTGGCCGGCATCAATGATGCAATCTTCTCTCTGGAGCAACGCCCCGCGACGTCGGCGGTTATCCCCTCGGCGGATCATGTGCGCCGGATCGCCCTGGAGTCCTTCGAGTCTCTGGCATTGAACTCGCAGGAGTTCGGTGAGTGGATGCGTTCGGTGGTCCATGACTTCTTCATCCTGCCGTTCCGGCTCGTTGACGGGGGACATATTCAGCCGCGCGTCGTTTTCCAGTTCGACTTTGGTCGCGCGGCGGACGTGGAACTCCCTGAGAGCCTGATCGCCACGCGCTGCGAAGTTGACCTGACAACTGCTCCACTGCGCGTTGGCCACCGCAAGCGAGTCGTAGAACTGCGTGCTGCTGGGAAACTCTTTGATGAGATTGCCGCGCAGCTGCGGATTACTGACACGGCTGCCCAGCAGGCCATGGCCCTCCATCGTCTGATGGAAAGCCTGTCCCTGACCGATCCCTGGCAACGGGTGACATCGGCTGAGGACACAGGAGACTACTTCAAGCGTCTTACAAACCCGCGATTTTCCTTTTGTCCGGTGCCGGGATTCGTTCCGCCGCACTGGGAGATGTCGCCGTAGCGGGCGATGACTGATTAATACCATTTTTTCGAAAGCCCCCGGCGTCTCAACGCCGGGGGCTTTCTTCGTTGATGGAGACCTCTTATGGCACTCAAAGAAGCTCCTCCGCTGGTCGACAAGATCCTCGACATCTGGATCAGGGATGTGGCGCAGCGGATTCGGATTTTGAACGAGAATAAAGATCGCGGAAATGAAAACTCGTCCCAGAAACGCAGTCGAGCTAAATCAGCACCAAATACGCGGCAGGTAAACGTGAAGGACTGATTTAGCTCTTGGAACGGGCTGGGCGCCTTCGGCGATTGAGGCCCCTGATGCCCCGACCCGTTTGTTTACGTCCTCTTTCAAGGAGAACCTATGAACCTGCAGAATGATCTTTCGGAACTTGTGCGAGCCTGTTTCTCCGGGATCTGGCTCCAGAGTTTTGAGCACGACGACGCACTCCAGGAGATCGCCCGGATCTGTCATGATGAAGGCTGGAAGCTGGCCAGCTGGGATGTGGAGACGGGCCTGCACACCAGTGGAGTCGGTGATGTGGCCGGCACTTCGCCGCTGGCGGCGATCCGGGCCGCTGAGCAGTTGGCGGACAGTGAGGTTCCCACGCTGCTGGTGCTGACGAACTTTCATCGCTTCCTGGGAGCCGCGGACGTCCAGCAGGCGCTGGCTCGACAGATCATTGCCGGCAAACAAAGCCGGGTCGTGATCGTCGTGCTGGCCCCGGTGGTCCAGATCCCGATCGAGCTCGACAAGCTGTTTGTTGTGGTCGAGCATGAGCTTCCTGATCGGCAGCAACTGTCGGAGATTGCCTCGGGAGTCGCCACGGAAGCCGGAGAAATTCCCTCAGGGGCCGACCTGGACCTGCTGCTGGATGCCTCGGCCGGTCTGACCCGCCTGGAAGCCGAGAACGCCTTCAGCCTCAGTCTCGTTCGCAGCGGCCGCCTCACCCCGGATTCGATCTGGGATCTCAAGGCGAGTACGCTCAGGAAGTCCGGTCTGCTGCAGTTGTATCGCAGCCAGGAAAACTTTGATTACCTTGGAGGTCTGGAGAGTCTCAAGGCGTTCTGTCTACGGTCACTCTACCAGGTCAGCTCTGATGCGCGACGTCAGCCGCGAGGGGTCTTGCTGCTCGGAGTTCCCGGCACCGGGAAGTCGGCGTTCGCCAAAGCCCTTGGTGCAGAGACCGGTCGGCCGACGCTGGTGCTCGATCTCGGTTCCTTGATGGGCAGTCTGGTCGGTTCGACCGAGCAGAACATCCGCCGGGCGCTTCAACTGGCGGATGCCATGGCTCCCTGCATCCTGTTCGTGGACGAACTCGAAAAAGCCCTGAGCGGATCGACCGGCTCCGGCCAGTCCGACTCCGGCGTCTCCACTCGGATGCTGGGAACGCTGCTCACCTGGATGAACGACCATACCTCGAACGTCTACGTTGTCGCCACCTGCAACGACATCTCGAAAATGCCGCCGGAGTTGACCCGGGCCGAGCGGTTCGACGGCATTGTCTTTCTGGATCTGCCGGGGCGTCCGCAGAAGGATCGGATCTGGAATCAGTACCTGCATCTGTTCGAGCTGGAGGACAACCAGCGGGTGCCGAATGATGACCAGTGGACCGGTGCGGAAATCCGGGCCTGCTGTCGTTTGTCGGCGTTATTGGATGTGCCGCTCGTGCAGGCGGCGAACAATGTTGTCCCGGTTGCAGTGACCGCCGCCGAGTCGGTTGATTCGCTGCGTCGCTGGGCCAGTGGCCGCTGCCTCGATGCTGAGAAGGGCGGGATCTATCAGTTAACGCCGGGCCGCCAGCGTCGGAAGTCCAGCGATCCCTCCAGTAACTGAGGGAGATTCCATGAACGATGTGCTGACCGACGATGATCTGGTTCTGCTGCGAGCGGCCCTGCAATTCTGGAGCGAAGAGCTGGAGCCGCATGGGCCGTCGGCCTGGCAGCCGTATCTGGATCGGTCGATTTCAATTCGGACGGGCAGTTCAGCACTGATCAGTACCGCTCAGATACCTTCCACAGCACTTAGGCCGAGGGGTGACATCGTCACCTCCGGCCTTTTCTTATTGGAGAGCTTCCTATGGCAATTACGACTGAAGCACAGAATGAGATCACAGGCACAGCTGGTTCTCGCCACCGGCTACAAGCAGCGATGATCGCCGCCCGGCTCAGCTTTATCTGGCTCGGTGTCCGCAAGTCTCTCAGTGTTGAACAGCGCGATCAGGCAGCAGACTCGTTCGGAGCCGAAGGCAAGTTCCTGTCGGCCGGCAAGAAGCTGCTCAATACGTCGCACCCCGCCTTCAAGAATGTGACCAGCATCAAAGGGCGGGCCATCAGCTACTGGAAGGGAGTTTCTCTGCCCTATCCAGAACCGGGCCTGCGACTGATTCGCCGGGATCACATCAAGCCGTTCGATGAGCAGATCGAGCTGTTCAAGGCTGAGCTGGCTGAAGCGGTGATCGAGCTTAATGATCATTACGACGAGCTCAGATCGGCTGCGCGGGAGCGGCTTGGTGATCTGTTCGATCCGAGCGATTACCCGCCTTCACTGCTCGATGCGTTTCAGATCGAGCACGACTACCCGTCGGTCGAGCCGCCCGACTATCTGCGGCAGCTCAATCCGGAGGTCTACGAGCAGGAAGTAAAACGGGTGCAGGCCCGCTTCGATGAAGCTCTGCAACTGGCCGAACAGGCCTTTATGGATGAGCTTTGCCAGTTGGTCTCGCATCTGACCGAGCGGCTGAGCGGACATGACGACGGTCGTCCCAAGGTCTTCCGCGACACGGCTGTCGTAAACCTGCACGAGTTCTTCCAGCGATTTCAGTTACTCAACGTCCGCTCCAATGAACAGCTGGATGCCCTAGTCAACGAGTGTCGCCAGATCGTCGACGGCGTCCAGCCTCAGGCCCTGCGAAACGACAGCAGTCTGCGGCAGCAGGTGAGCAGTCAGCTTTCTGGCGTGCAGTCGATTCTCGACGGCCTGCTCGTCGATCGTCCCCGACGACGGATCATCCGCACCTCGCGTTCGGAGAGCTGACCGAACCTAACAATCCGATTCTCACTCGCCCCGGTTGAGCAGCCTTGTCGCTGCTCAGCCGGGGCTTTTTTGTGGCCCTATTTGAAGGAACAACTCATGCGTCAATCTGAACTCAATCGAGCCGTGGCTTCGGCTACTGGTGAATCAATCGCCACGATCAAGCGGCTCGGCTTTCTGCTCTCTGATCCTGATACGGCATCAAGACCTGAGAGGGATTGCGAACCTGCGATGTTGGACTGGGATGACTGTCTCATCGCCGATGACGACGTCCTGGCCGACATCGCTCCAGAATCCCTGGTGGCGTGAGGCCATGACCAGCACGACCAAACGCCAGCCACGTCGAACCTGGATCGCGGCGGCCCGAATCTGTCACCGCAGCAAACGGCACAAGGGGCGGCGACAACCTCGTCGGAAGCCCCGTCCGCAGCGGCGGTCCTTTCCTGTTTTTCACTGACTCGCACGAAGGAAACTCTCATGAAGGTCCTCTTTATCAACAACGATGGAGGCGGTTTTGCAGACTACGTCGAAGTTTCCGAAGGCATGACGGTGATGCAGCTCTTCGAGCGGCACACGGGGTCCAGCAAAGCTCACAACTATCTGATTCGGGTCAACCGCCAACCTTGCTCGGCCGACCAGGTGCTGCAGGAAGGTGACCGGGTGTCGTTCACACCGACGAAGATCGAGGGAGCGGCCGTGCCACAGTCGTGATCCCAGTTCCGCTCGTTAATTCCATGGCCGCTCAGCCACCACGCTGGGCGGCCTTTTGCCTTGAAAGGAAAGACCATGACTCCGATGGACCAATCACTCCTGCGGGTGGCGATTGAAATCAGCAGTCACTTGAACATGGAGACCGATCGCGGAGCCATCTGGCTGCCGGAACAACGCTGGCTGCAGCTTGTACGGCTCCGGTGGCGGTATGACGTGGCCCGGCAAAGAAAGTGGCATCACGCCGCTAATCTAACCTTCAACCAGCTCCAGTCCGTGTTGAAGTCGCTGCAGCAGGATCTTCTGCAGTTGAATGCAGCGATGGAAGTGACGCCGCGAGTGGTCACCGCGTCAGCCCGCGAGATCCTGGCCGACCTGCGGGCTCTGCGAGACGAGCTCGAGGAGGTCACCATTGATCGCAAGCAGAAAGAGATCTCCGTCAAGACGGAGGCGATCTGTCTGCAGAACATCGACCTCGGACGCTTCGAGATCCGACTGAATTACGCCAACTACAGCGACGACGCCGGGCATTACCGCGTGATCGCGCTGGAACCCAACCCGGCCTGTTCCAACGATAGTGTCACACATCCTCACGTCCAGGATGAAGACCTGTGCGAAGGCGAAGGTCACGCGACGATCGATATGGCGCTGCGGCAGGGGCGACTGTATGACTTCTTCACGATCGTGGCCAATCTGCTGCGGACCTACAACGACAGCAGTCCCTATGTCGCCCTCTCGGCATGGCAGGCCGTCAACTGTATGGACTGCGGCCACGCCATGGATGCCGATGAAGGCTCGGACTGCGAGAAGTGCGATACGCCCGTCTGCGAAGACTGTTCCGTGATCTGTCCCAACTGCCTTCGCAGCTACTGCTGTGGCTGCACCAGCGAATGCGAAGGCTGCTCCGAGCGCTTCTGCCATGGCTGTCTGAGTACCTGCGTCGACTGCGACGCTGATTTCTGTTCCTCCTGCCTGACCAATGAAAGGTGCGAATACTGCGATGAACAACAAAACGAAGAAGAGACGGAGTCCACAACTCCCATCGTTGCGATTCAGTCCGACGGCCTGGGCGAAGCTGCTGTTTCTGCGTGACTACGGTGACACCGAAGTCGGCGGCTTCGGGATCTCCGCCGCTGATGACCTGCTGCTGATCGAGGATATCCAGCTGGTGCGGCAGACCTGCTCCTGGGCTCATGTCGCCTTTGAGGATGACGCCGTCGCCGAGTTATTCGACGAGCAGGTCGATGCGGGGCGGAAACCAGAACAGTTTGCCCGGGTATGGATTCACACACATCCGGGAGATTGCCCGCAGCCAAGCGGAGTCGACGAAGAAACGTTTGAGCGAGTGTTCGGGAACGCAGATTGGGCCGTGATGTTCATCCTCGCTCGTGGAGGTGACTGCTACGCCCGCCTGCGATTCAATAGCGGTCCCGGCGGTGAAACTGAACTGTCAGTCGAGCTCGACTATGGTCGAGAGTTCAACGGCAGTGACTTTGATAGTTGGGAGATTGAATACCTGCAGAGCGTGGACGTCGAAGTTGTTCAGAAGATTGCGAAACGTCCTGCCGTGACGAACAAGTCGTCAGGAGACGTCCGAGATCAGCCCCAGGAACTGGCGTGCTCAGTCGACTGGGAAGACGAATGGATGTCCGAGTTCAGTTTTGCCCATCGAAGCGAGGAGGAATGTGATGACATCTTCTGAAAATGTACCGGATCGATTCAGTCGGCAGCGGGATCTTGTCCCCATGGAATGTCTTGCTGAGACCACGGTGACGGTGATCGGAGTCGGCGCGATCGGGCGGCAAGTTGCTCTACAGCTGGCGTCGATTGGAGCTCGGAAATTGCAGTTGATCGATTTTGATATCGTCGATCTGACGAACGTCACGACACAGGGTTATCTCTACGGGGACATCGGTCAATTAAAAGTTGATGCGACTGCAGATGCGATCTCCCGAATCGATCCCTCGATCGAACTGGACGTAGTTCAAGACCGCTTTCGGCCCACGCAAGCAGTCGGGGAAGCGGTGTTTTGCTGCGTGGATTCAATCTCCGCCCGAGGGGCGATTTGGCGATCGGTTGCCGAACTCTGCTCCTTTTGGGCCGATGGTCGCATGCTGGGCGAAGTTGTTCGCGTCTTGACCTCGTCCGATGGAGATAGTCGACGCTACTACGGCGATACACTCTTTGGCCAGGCGGAGGTTCAAAGGGGAACGTGCACGTCGAAGAGCACGATCTACGCAGCCAGTATCGGCGCTGGGATGATGACTCATCAATTCACTCGCTGGCTCCGAAGTATTCCCTCTGATTGGGATGCAACCCTCAACCTTCTTGCAACCGAATGGGCACCCACCGAACGATGCCATTCAATGGAAACTCAAGGTAGATAAGTACCAACGGAATAACTTTGCACCTTGGTAATTCTGATTGTGATTCTGTGCTGGTATCAGGAGGGGTAACGAGACGAGAGCTGACCAGGATTCTGCTCCAGCAGCAGTTCCCGATTCAGTCACCCCGGACTATCAACGTTTCTGAAGTTCAATGGGCCGTCTGTGGGCGGTCCGTTGAACTTTTTCTTAGCTATCCAAGCAGCGCTTCCCTGCGAACCACAGCGCAACGGAAGCGAACCAGGATACACTTCAGGCTGGAGCTGACCGAGAAAGTACATTGCTGTGGTTCGCCATGCGATCTGTGGCAGAGTGGCCAGATCGAAATGTTCAACAGCCAGTTTCGCTGCGAGTGTTTGGCGTGCGGGGCGTTCACGGATCTGGCAGCGGGCCGGAGGGCGATCAATGTCTGGCGCAGGCATACAGTCATCGCGGTGATGACCAGTCGGTCTGGCAGTTTCGATCGCGCCCTGGGGGATCTCTGAAACTGAATCCAACCGGAAGCGGGTAATGTTATTGTCCTTTGAGGCGTCCGGTGTTCTGCTTTTTCCTTGTATGGATGTTTCCGCGGCTCGATCTGCTGCAGGTATTGATGGCTCTTATCGAATTAAAAGATGTTCGCAAGGTATACGATCTGGGCGAAATCCAGGTCGTCGCCCTAAATGGTGCGACATTCAAAATTGAACGCGGCGAGTACATCGCTCTGATCGGTCCATCCGGTTCTGGCAAGTCGACGCTGATGAACACGCTGGGATGCCTGGATCGCCCCACGAGCGGAAGCTTCAAGCTGGATGGCGAAGAGATCGTCACAATGACCAAAGACCAGCGGGCGAGAATTCGCAATCAGCACCTGGGCTTCGTCTTTCAGAATTTCAATCTGTTGTCGCGGACCACGGCGTTAGAGAATGTGGAACTACCCTTGATGTATACCAGAGGGATAAAAGCCCGCGAACGGCACGAACGTGCCAAAGCCGTGCTGGAGAGCGTGGGGCTGGGTGACCGGATGGATCACCATCCCAGTCAACTGTCCGGGGGACAGCAGCAACGAGTCGCGATCGCGCGGGCATTGATCAACGAGCCGTCGATTCTGATGGGTGACGAACCAACGGGGAATCTCGACTCGAAGACAAGCCGGGAAGTCATCCATCTCTTTCGCGAACTGAATCGCAATAACGGCCTAACCGTTATAATCGTTACCCATGATCAGAACGTTGCTCGCAATGCGGATCGAACGATTGTGTTACTCGACGGGGAAATTGTCGCCGACACTCGCGACTTCGATCAGGCCATGGAATCCCTACAATCGCGCGAAGACATCGAGATGTCAGAAAACGATTGACCGTTGCAATGAAAACATGCAAACCAGACGGCATATAATGCGATGACTGAAGTATGTCTTCCTTCAAAGCCATCGCTGTTCTCATTCTGCTGATTTCGGGACTCGTCTGTACAGGCTGCCGAAATGCCCGTCAGGCTCGAGCTGTGGTCATTCCCGAGTCTAGACATCTCACTTATCGTTCGCCCGAATCACTTCCTCTCACTCCGCTGCCGTCCTATGCAGACCCGCGTACTGTCTCATTTCTGGACAACACGCAGGAAGACTTGAAGCTGTCGCTGGACGAAGCCATTCGGATCGCCCTGAGCAATTCAAAAGTCATTCGGGTGCTTGCTGGCAACAGGGCGGCTTCCTCAGGACAGACAATCTACGATCCCGGTATCGCCAATACCGCAATTGACCAGACCCGTGGTCGCTTCGATCCGAATCTTTCCATCAATAATACATTCTCACAGAATGAGCAGGCCAACGGCATATTTATTCCCGTTGATCCGGGAGCTCGTATCGTGGGGACCGACACTGATTCCTACGTGTTGGACGGCAGCCTGACGGATCTGAATGCTCTCGGCGGTACGACAGGACTTCGGGTCGGTGTCAGTCAATCCGATATCGATCCTGGACTGTTTCCTCTCAATCCGCAGACGAATAGCTTCACCGAGCTGAGTTATGTCCAACCCCTGTTGAAGGGCGGCGGTGTCGAGGCAAACCTCGCTCCAGTGTTGATCGCCAGTATCGAAACTGAGCGATCATTTTTTCAGTTGAAAGGGAGCGTCCAGGATCTGGTGAGAGGCGTTATCGAAGGGTATTGGTCGCTGGTGTTTGCCAGAACCGATCGCTGGGCAAGAGAACAGCAGGTCGAACAGGCCACAAAGGCCTATGACCGTGAACTGGCCCGTAAACGGCGTCAGTTAGCCGATCTGGGCGATGTCTCTCAGGCCCGGGTTGCGCTCGCGAATTTTCGCGCCAATCTCATTGCAGCGAAAGCGAATGTGCTGCAGCGGGAAGCTGCCTTGCTGAATATAATGGGGCTCTCTCCGGTCGATGTTGGGGAAGTGATTCCGTTGACTCCCCCACACTCACAGAGGCTTTCTTTCGAGTGGGCGGAGCTGATTTCGCTGGCCGAACGGTATCGTCCCGACATCGTCCAGCTGAAACTCATCATCGAAGCCGACTATCAACGAGTCATCCTTGCAGAGAACAGCGCCAAACCACGCCTTGATGCAATCGCTTCCTATCGCTGGGATGGTCTGCAGGGACGCACCCCGTCCGGATCAACAATTTCGACAGACGGTGGTGAGTACACCGACTGGACGCTCGGCGTGAATTTTTCGGTCCCATTGGGGCTACGGCAAGGGCGGGCTGAATTGAGGCAACAAGAACTGGTCGTCGCGCGGGATCGAGCTAATCTTGACCAGGGACTGCACAGTGCGACGCATCAGATCGCCCTGACGATTCGCAATCAGGATCAATTTTACGAACAGTATCAGGCGTTCTTAGAGGCTCGGGCCGCTGCTCAGGAGAATTTGCTAGTGCAGCAGGCGGAGTTCGTGAATGGTCGTACGATCTTTCTGAATGTTCTACAGGCGATTACCGACTGGGGAAACTCCGTCAGTGCTGAAGCGCAGTCATTGAGCCAGTACAACACGGAACTCGCCAATCTGGAACTGGAAACAGGCACGATTCTTGAGGCACACGGAGTGCGGTTCAATCAGGAACGAAAGTGCTTCATCGCTCCATGCGGCATCTTTTCCGAGGCTTGCTATCCCGCAGCCATTCCTCCCACGGAAAATAGTCCGCGTTACCCCGCAGGTGATGAACCTGCTGAACAGTCGTTCGATCTACAAAATCCAATCGAAGATGGCTTGGGAAATCGACGAATCGATCTGCCGTCGAAGACGAACGACGATCGGAATCCCTTGCCGTTATTCGAGCCGCCCGTATTCGAGAAAGACCGACCGAATGAATCAATCGAATCTGATCCCAAACCGGCAGAGACCGCGCCATTTCCGTCGACCGATCCACTATTCGTACCGTAACGCATCAATGGGGTCGAGTTGGCTGGCGCGTCGGGCCGGATAGAAGCCAAAGAAAACCCCAACACCGGCGGCAAAAAGAATTGCGGTAATCGCGGCCGGGATCGAAACGATGACAGGCCAATCGACTCCAGTGGAATATGCATTGATCAGCATCGTAATTCCAGTTGAACCAGCAATTCCCAGTGCAAAGCCTATAATCCCGCCAATGCAGGAGAGCAGAACCGACTCCACCAGAAACTGAAGTAGAATATCGCGACTGCGCGCACCAACCGCCATGCGTATTCCAATCTCGCGTGTTCGCTCCGTCACGGAAACCAGCATGATGTTCATGATGCCCACGCCGCCGACGAGCAGGGAAATTCCGGCGATAGCCGCCAGCATGGCTGTCATCGATCCGGTAATGACTCCCAGAATGTTCGCAATCTCAGTTGTGTTCTGCACTTGAAAATCATTTGGCTGCCCCGGCGCGATTCGATGACGATCGGCCAGGAGATTGCGGATTTCATTCTCCGCGGACTTCATGTTACTGACAGTGCGAGCCGAAGCCATGATCAGATGCACTTCATTGAAACCTGAACCGTTCAATCGCTTACGAACAGTGGTGTAAGGCATGAGCACGACGTCATCTTGATCGTCGCCAACGATGTTCGCCCCCTTTGTACCCAGTATTCCGATGACACGAAATGGGATATTGCGTATCCGAATCGTTTCTCCCAAGGGACTTGTGGTCTGAAACAAGCGCTCAACAATCGTTTGTCCAATGACACAGACTTTGTCGGAGTTTCCAACTTCTCGCTCGGTAAAGAATCCCCCGAGTCGCAAATCCCAATTGCGGACCAGCAGATAGTCTGGACCGACTCCAAACAGTTCTTTTGGTTTCCAGTTGTTGTTCCCGTAAATCACCTGGCCACTCGTGCCGACAATGGGGGAGGTCGCCAGGACATCGGCGCAGTTTTCAGCAATTGCAATGGCGTCATCCGAGGTGAGACTGGGAACGGTTCCCTGACGCACCCCACCACGCTGACTTGAACCGGGCATGACCATAATCAGATTGGTCCCCAGGGTCTCGAATTGTCCTTTGATCAGCGCACTCGCGCTTTGGCCAACGGAGACCATCGTCGTTACGGCTGCGATGCCAATCACCACTCCAAGAACGGTGAGACTCGCCCGAAGCTTGTTTTTCAGCAATGCCCGAATTGCGATCCTGAATGTGATCATATTTCAAACGCTCGATCCAGATCCCGACGGCACTATTTCGTTTCCAGTCCCACGACGAGTTCCTGATCAGGTTTCAGTTCGCCGGAAACAACTTCGCTAAACTTATAGTCGCTGATTCCGGTCACGATAGGAATCGCCTTGAGGAGATGACCGTCCTTGACCCAGACATGCCGCTTCTTTCGATTCTCGTCGGCCGAGGCCTTTTGACTGGCTGGCGCCACATCTCGATCGTCGGCATCATTGCTGTTTGCAGTTCCATCGATGATGGCATGGTCTTCGGCGCGGACGTGTTCCCTTGCGGGGTAAAACCGCAAGGCGGCATTGGGCACTTTAAGAACGTCACTCTTTTGTTCTATCTGAAAGGAAATATCCGCCGTCATGCCGGGTAGCAGTTTTAGAGAGGCATTCGAGGCAGAAATGACCACCGGATAGGTGACGACATTCTGATTGGTCGTTGGGCTCAATCGAATTTGCCATATTTGGCCTTCGAAAAGCTCGCCGCGGTAAGCATCGACGGTGAACTGAACGATCTGACCTGCTTCTTTCGCTTTCCGAATCTCCCCAATGTCCGCTTCATCGACCGAGGCGAAAATGTGCATCTCTTCCCGCATGTCGGGTGCGATGATGAACAGTTCTGGCGTTTGAAATTGTGACGCCAGCGTTTGACCGGGTTCGATCTTCTTATCGATGACGATGCCACTGACCGGCGAAGTGATTCTGGTGTATTCCAGATTCGCGAGTGAGTTCTCCAGATTGGCCTTTGCCTGATCGATCGAAGCCTGAGCCAGTAGCACTTCCGCCTCAAGTCCGATTCGGGCGAACTTATACTGATCAAGTTCCGTGTCGGAAATGTACTCGGGATTGTCGGACTTTAGTCCCAGCGCCCGCTGCTCATCATTACTTGCATTCTGCAAGCGGGCTCGGATTCGCTGTAAGTCGGCCTGCCGCGTCGCCAATGCAGCGCGATCGCGTTCCACGCTGGCCTTGTAGATTCGTGGATCGATCTCAGCCAGCAGATCTCCCTCATTGACTTCATCGTTGAAGTCGACGTGCAGAGCTTCAATCGGCCCGGAAACGAAGGAGCCGACATGCACGGAGAGCACTGGTTCGATGCTACCCGTTGAGTTGATGGTCTCAATGATCTCCCCTTGTTCGGTCTTCGAAGTCCGAAATTGGGGACGGTTTCGTTCCGCCCAGTACTCCAACGCCGGCTGGTAAGCAGCAGCGGCCAAGCCTCCCAGGAGAAGGAGAACGATCGTCAGCTTGATGAGAAGTCGCATAATGATTGTAGAGCGATTGAGCCGAAACGCGGAGCGCAAATGTGATGATCTTGACCTCCGTGAATCTATCCTCGGAGTCGGGGTGCGCAATCGGCAACGTGTTTGATTACTCCGAGAACCGCAACGCGGTTTCAAAAATCACTTCGGACGCTGCGCGGTCAGATTCAAACAGAGTTACGCCTCGTATCCATGATTCACCCTGACTGCTCCAAGGATATCCCTCGGATGGCAGACGGCGTTTCCACCCCAATCGGCATAATCGAAAGAATCTGCATATTTATAGCAGCAGAAGCCATTGGAGGATCGATTGCAGCCGCAGTTTTCCCGATAACTCGCTGATAGGCGGTTCTTCCGTCCTTACATCGTATCAGGGAGGTTACGAATGTCTGCACAGCCTGGAGGACTGCCCGAGAGATGTCCACCTCTGGACAAACTCGCCATTGCCGCAACCATTCTCATGGTTGTTTCACTCTGCGGATGTCAAACAGGCTTTCGGCAGTATATCAAGAACGGATTCAAGGTGGGGCCCAACTATCGTCGCCCCGTCGCCCCTGTTGCAAATGACTGGATCGACTATGCCGATCCCCGTGTGAATGTCGCCGATGCTGACTATTCGGCCTGGTGGACAACATTCAATGACCCGACCCTCAATCATCTCATCACAAGCGCATTCAGCCAGAATCTCACGTTGAGAGAAGCCGGGCTGCGTGTGATGGAATTCGAATATCAACGGAATGTTGTGGCAGGGAACATCTTTCCCCAACAACAGGAACTGTTCGGAGATTACACACGAAATCTTCGAAGTGGTGCATTCGGTCCAGGCCCACGATCAACCAGTACCTGGAGATTTGGCAGCCGTCTGGCTTGGGAACTCGATTTCTGGGGCCGCTTTCGCCGAGCCATCGAACGGGCCGACGCTCAACTCGATTCGTCCATTGAAAACTATGACGACGTCCTGGTCTTGTTGCTGGCGGAAACCGCGACAACCTATGTCGACTTCCGCACGACAGAACAACGATTGCAATTCGCCCGTCAGAACGTGGAATTGCAGACGGAGAGCGCTCGGATTGCGGCGAGGAAACTTGACGCCGGTGCCAAAGGGGGAGAAATTGACGCCCCGCAAGCTGCTGCCAATCTGGCGCAAACTCGTGCGATCATGGAAGAACTGGAAATCTCTCTGCGACAGTCGCGCAACCGCCTTTGCGTGCTTTTAGGGATGCCTCCCCACGATCTTGAATGCATCATGAACCAGAATGTTACGTCTGGAGTGAATGTCATTCCCCGGGCTCCACGTGAAGTCGTGATCGATGTTCCAGCAGCCCTTCTCTTACGGCGTCCCGATGTCCGCCGCGCCGAACGCGAAGCCGCCGCCCAGAACGCGGAAATCGGAATTGCGGAAAGCTCCTTGTATCCGCACATCAGCATCAATGGCTCTTTGTCATTGGAAGCGCCTTCGTTTGGAGGGTTGTTTGGCGGCGACGCCTGGGCCGGCTCGATCGGTCCGGCATTTCGCTGGGATGTTCTGAACTATGGACGACTCCGCAACAATATCTATCAACAGGACGTCCGGTTTCAACAGCTGGTCACGCGGTATCAGCAAACCGTTCTTCTGGCAAATGAAGAAGCCGAGAATGCTATCGTCGCGTTTCTACGGTTTCAGAACGAAGCTGTCTTGCTCGAAGAAAGTGTTCGAGAAGCTTCGGAAGCCGTACGGGTTGCGACAGTGAACTACGACGAAGGGGAGTTCGACTTCAACCGTCTGTTTACCCTTCAGCAATTCCTGGTCTCTCTGCAGGACCAGTTGGCTGTTGTTCAAGGAAATGTGTGCCGCAGTCTGATTCAGCTGTACCGCGCTCTGGGTGGGGGTTGGGAACTTCGTCTTCGGGCTGACCCGCGCGGCAGCTGTCCGCCCGGGAACACACAACTTCCTGAATTCTCACTTCCCGATCAGCCGACTCGTATCGATCTCGAAATCGATCGCGACTGGAATTCAGGTGTTGAGCTCGCTCCACCCGCTCTTGTCGTGCCAGAGGAACCTCAGCCTTTTCCGGTCGAATCAGTGCCTGCCGTCGATACCGACACGAACTGAGCCCAAGCCAACCAAAAGTGGATCACATGCGAACGTTCCTAAGACAATTCTCCATTGCTTTGATCGCGTATTGTGTCGTCGGAATATCGATGTCCTGCGACATTTCCGCTGCACAAAACCCAGCATGTTCCGATCACTGTTACAAAGTAATTGTCCCAACCCATCCCGACAATTACTGTCGCAAACCGTCCCCGCACCCAGAATGTCCGGTCAAGCTCCATGGCTGTGACGATTATTGCCGTAAACCAGGGCCCTGGATTACCGGCCATTGCTTTGCGACCGATGGAGGTTGCTTCCAGTCCAAACCGCTGCCGGATTTCTGGAACCTGGAATTCCGACCGCTTCGATGTCGTCCCGGTCAGGTCATTGACGCAAGGAAGATCATCGGCCAGCCTGCCCATTCAGTTTCTCCCTAACCTGGTACCCTGACACAGAATACGCCACTTAACTGTTGTCCTTTGGAAATTGCTTAGACATCTCTGTGGGAATTGCCGTTGACGGACCGACGAGTCCGTCCTATTCTCCCGAAAAATGACGGACCAGTCCGTTTCATAAAAGGGAATCTCAGATGACGGCACAGAATACATCGAAAACAGCGACGAATGTGGAGCAAAAGCGGGAGGCAATCCTGCGGGCTGCATTCAAGAAGTTCGCTTCCGATGGATTTCATGAAACGGACGTTCAGCACGTTGCGGACGCTGCTGGTGTTGGCAAGGGAACAGTTTACCGGCACTTCAATACCAAGAACGAATTGTTCTTGGAAACCGCTCGCTATTGCCAACGATTGATGAGCCAGTTCATTCGCGAGGCAATCGGCGATGATGAGACTGCACTGAAGTTCGCTGAGACCCAGGGCGTGGGGCAACTGCTCCGTCAAATTGCACTCGCGTTTGCCGGCTTCTATGCACAGAACCCGGATGCTGTCGAAATCATGCTGCAGGAACGAGCCGTTTTTCGGGCGTCGGTATTTCCTTCCCATCTCATTCATAAGCAGCAAACGCGGGCCGGCATGGATGAGTTTCTCGGCTCCGTGGCTGACGGTCGCATCTTTCGAGTCATGGACGCTCACGCGCTGACGAATACCTATGGTGACCTGATGTTCGGAACCGTAGTGAACGGCTGCCTGGAAGGTGATACGACCGGCCTGCTCGAGCGCATGGAACACGCCATGGACATCTTTCTGAAAGGTGTCGAAGTCCGCTGACTTCGCGATGGTTACGAGCGCGATCTTTCTTGAATTGTTCGGCTAGTGCTCATCGTGTTCCGATGCTGAGATCCCATCCAAAAGGCGCTTCGGCCTCTTTCCGCGAAGCGATTAATTCAACAGAAGTTGACTTATGACTGCGAAGCCAAGTGTGTTCTGGAGTCGAGTCGTCAAACCGATCCTGGTCCTGACGGTTCTGGCTGGTATTGGCTGGGGTCTCTATCGAGTTATCGAGGAACGACAGGCTGCGAAAACTGCCGCTGAGGCCATTGAAATTCCAGAGCGCCCACCCCAATCGGTAAGTGTGACACCGGCTGTTCAACGGCCGATGCAAGCATGGCTTTTTGCGGAAGGAACGGCTCGTTCGGTGAGACGCGAATATCTGACGTTCGATCGTGCCGGCCGCGTCACATATGTCCGGCCTGGAGATGACGGCAAGGATCTTCGCGAAGGAGCAACCGTCAAGAAGGGTGAAAGCCTGGCTCGGCTTGATGACCGTCAATCTCAAAGTGAGATCGACTCCGCCAAAGCGGCAGTCGCCGAAGCGAATGCGCAACTTAAAGCCGCACGAGCAGAAATTCAGCAGTCGGTGACCCAGTACCAGCTTGCCCAGTCTCAATTCGCGCGAACTCAACGACTGTTCGACCAGAAGGCAACATCAAGAGCGGAATACGATGAAGCCGAGGCGAATGTCAAGAATTCCGAAGCGGCGCGAGATGCCGCTCAGACCAGGCTGCTCTCGCTCGAGTCGAGCGTTGCGGCAGCAGAAGCTCGCCTGCGACAGGCGACGCTGGCGCTGGAAGAGATTGAGATCACCTCACCGATTGACGGAATCATTGCCTACCTCAACGTTGAGGAGGGTTACTATTTCATGCAAAGCAACGTGAAGACGACAAGCGAAGCGGAAGCCTTGCAGACAGTGCCCATTGTGGTCATCGATCCCACGGAATTTGAAATCACCGTCAACATTCCGGCGTTCGATTCGGGACTCCTGGAAACCGGACTCCGCGTGCTGATCATGACCGGCGGAAGTTCCGAAGCCGATATGATTCAAACGGTCTCGGGAACTCCTCCCTCAGATGGGACTCGTACGGAATTGTTATGGACAGCACAGGGAGAAATCTTCTCGGTCAACCCGGCTGTCAACCCGGGTGGACGTTCCGTGCAGGTGCAGATCCGTACGGTGCTTGGAGCCGATCAGTTGCGAGACGGAATGTTCGTAACGAGCTGGATCGAAATTCAAAACAAGCCGGATGCAATCGTCGCGCCGTTCAACGCGTTTCTGTATGAAGAGAATCGTCCGTATGTCTTCGTGATTGATGAACGAAACATCGCGCGCCGTCGCGCAGTTGTTCCCGGCATCCAGGGGCTTGCCGGTCTGGAGATCGTCTCCGGGGTCGAGGAAGGCGAACGACTGGCCATCGATGGCCGACACCGGCTCGTTGATGGCAGTCCCGTCCGGGTCATCGAAACCCGGGAACGCGTCCAGCATGCTGTCTCAATCGGGAGAATTACCCGGTGAGTGAAAGACAGATAGACGATGAGTTCTCTGCGAACGAACATGCACAGCACGATGTGCCGGACGAAGCAAATGCTTCCACATTGGCGAAGTTCTTTATTCTTCGTCCCGTGTTCGGCCTGCTCCTGCTGGTTCTGTTCATTGCCTGGGGGTTGATGGCCTACGATTCTCTGGTCAAAGAATCGATGCCTGATCTGGAAATTCCTCAGGCAACGATTACTACAGTCTGGCCGGGCGCAGATCCCGAATCGATTGAGCAGGAAGTCACCGAGAAAATTGAAACCTCCGTGATGTCCATGCGGGGTGTGAAGCGCGTCCGCAGTTCCTCCTTCGATTCTTATTCGATTATCGCTGTCGAGTTTCAGGCCGAAGCCGATTTATCGGAATCCATGCAGCTGCTCCGCGTGGAAGTCGACGACGCCTTCGGGGAATTGCCACGGGAAATTGAGAAGCCACAGGTCACTCAGGTATCTGTTGATGACGCGCCGATTTTGAGTGTCGTGCTTTATGGAGATGTCGACGCAGCCGTTCTGAGCCGCACCGCAGTTAATCTTGAAAAATCGATGCAACGTGTGGAAGGCGTGAATGAAGTTCGCATCGGAGGACTCCGCGAAGAGATCATTCGAATCCAACTCTATTCAGATCGGCTGGCGGCTCTCGGTATACCGCCCACGGTGATTCGCGATCAGATTCAGGCCGCCAATAAGGACATGCCCTGGGGCGAGATCGAAAGCGATGCACTCGGCGCGACACTTCGGCTGTTCGGTCGATTTCGTGATCTCGAAGACCTGAAGCATCTTCCGATCACGCGGATCGATGGCGGACGGGTCATCCGGCTGGAAGAACTGGCCGATGTCCGCCGCGACCTGGAACGCGAATCGTCTCGAGCATTCTTGAGCTGGGGTGGAGAACCATACCAGCGCTCCATTGAAATGTCCCTGACGAAAGCGCCCGGTTCCGATACTGTCGAAGCCATTGCCAATGCCCGGGCCGAACTGGAACGACTTCAGAGCGACTCGGACTGGCCGCACGGGTTACAGTATCGGATCACGACGGACCAGTCAGAGAAAATCTGGGAATCTCTGATGCGCGTTTTTGACAATGCCTGGCAGGCAATGCTTTGCGTCTTTGTGGTGTTGTTTTTCATGCTAACGTGGCGCGAGGCGCTAATTGCCGGCTTGTCGATTCCGCTGACATTTCTGGGAGCGATGGGGACGATCTGGTTCCTGGGTTACACGCTCAACGAGATGGTTTTGATCGGAATGGTGCTTGCGCTCGGGCTGCTGGTCGATGTCTTTATTCTGATGATGGAAGGGCTGCACGATGGAATCTTTGTCGAGAATATGACCTTCGGTCAGGCCGCGCTCAATACTGTGAAACGGTTCGCGGTTCCTGCTCTGGCGGGACAGGGAACGACAATCCTGGCACTGGTCCCGCTGATAGCAATCACAGGCACATCGGGGAAATTCATCCGTATTCTTCCAGTGACGATGATCAGTTGCCTGGTCATCAGCTTCATTGTGGCAATCCTGATCGATATTCCAGTCTCGCGATACCTGTTAGGCGGACTAAAGGCGAAGGATGATCGTAAGACGTTCGTCGACCGCATCAGTTCGGCTCTCTCACGTCGGCTCTACCGTTGGAGCCTGGCGACGACGGTATGTAATCGCTGGATCGCTTTCGGATGGGTCTTAGGCACACTTATTCTGTTCGCAGGTGCGTCGATGCTGTTCCTGCAATTGCCCACGCTGATGTACTCAGCGAGAGATGGGTTGAGCATGGGCGTCACTGTGGAACTTCCGGCCGGAACTACACTCGATCGTTCTCAGGAGTGTGCCGATCTGATTGGTGAAATTCTGCGTGAGAAGCCTTATCTCGAAAGCGTCGTCAAGCTGGTGGGCAATAAGAGCCCGATGGCTAGAACATCATTGGGTGATGCTTTGCAGCCGAGTTCCGGAAGTTATTTTGTGGGCTTTTCCTGCACGTTCGTTGCTCGGGAACTCAGGGACTTACCCGCGTACGGTTACACAGATGATCTTCGCGCCGAAGTCGAAGAGGCCGTGGAGAGTCATTTCCCCGGTTCCAGCGTGAGTCTCGCTGCCGATACCGGACAACCAACATCTGGCGATCCTGTTCAACTGCAGATCGTCGGCGACGACATGGACAAGCTTCGGGAACTGTCGTTACAGGTTCAGTCGGAGATTTCGGAGATTCCAGGTACAATCGATGCACGAGATAATCTTGGCAACAAACGCCTTGATATTCGATTACTACCACGCCGCGAAGCGCTTGATTTCTACGATATCACGCATGACCAGCTGGCGAGCCAGGTTCGTTATGCGATGGATTCTCAGGAGGTCGGTCGATTTGCCGTCGATGGTGTCGATGAAGATCTCGATATCCGCATGGGAACCAGTTGGCCCAGCAGGAACGGTCACCTGGGTGGACCGACCCGCATGGATGAACTCGTTTCGATGCGAGTTTATCGCCCGACGGGGGAAACTGTTCCGCTGATGGCTGTCGTTGAACCAGTGCTCCAGCCGGCTCCGCTCTCTATAACGAGGGAAGATGGTCAGCGATCGATCACCGTTTCAAGCAAAGTGCAAGGCAGGGTTGCTTCGGAAGTTACGGATGAACTCACACCGAAACTCGACAAGCTTTCTGAAACCTGGCCGGCTGGGTACGGGTACCATATGGGAGGAGAGGCCGAGGAAGCTGCGGAGGCGTTCGGCTCTGCTGGACAGATGATGTTTATCTCCCTCTTCATGGTTTTCGGTCTCCTCGTGCTGCTGTTCGGCAGCTTCACGCAGCCGTTTATCATCATGATGACGATCCCGATGGCGTTGATTGGAACCTTTACCGGTTTCTATGTTGCTGACATGGCGTTCTCCTTCACCGCGATGATTGGAATCATTTCTCTGATTGGAATCGTGGTCAACGATTCCATCGTGATGGTCGAGACCATGAACGAGCACCTGCGAAAGGGAATGAGCGTGAAAGAATCCGCCGCCCGTGGTGGCGCTGATCGTCTGCGGCCCATTCTCAGCACAAGTATCACAACGATCATTGGCCTCATTCCGCTCATGCTGAGTGACCCGATGTGGGAGCCGCTGTGTAGCGCTGTGATTTACGGTTTGATGGCTTCAACGGTTCTATCGCTGGCGATCATTCCTCCTTTGTTCATTCTGTTGACTCGCAAAGAGCCAGGACAGATCTCAGCCATCTAGTCCGTCCAGGAAATGGAATTTGCCATGCTCGTACTGACAACGAAACCAGGAGATTCGATCATGATTTCTGACGACATCCGTCTGACTCTGACGAGAACCGCCGGGAACCGAATTGAGATTGGAATCGAGGCGCCGCGGAGGATCGGAGTCGAACGCATGGAAGTTCGCTCTCGGAATGATGCCGGGTTGGAGATTCTCCCTGTCCGATCTCCAGGCTAGCCATTCGCAATCTTCGACGTGCCCCTCGGACGGACCAGTCCGTTCTTGGTTGTTTCTTCCTGGCTCAGATCTCCGGAATATCTGAGCGTCAGGGTTTCACTCTCGCTGCTCTCTTATCAGGTAGAAAAAACATGATTACGACGACGACCTCTCCAAGTACAAATATCATCGAAATGGATATCGCCGGAGAAGTGACCGCTGAAGAACTCGCAGCGGCCATGGATCTTCTCCGAAAGAGTATCGAAGAGCACGGATCGGTCCGACTTCTGAAGAGAATCCAGGCGGACAAACTTCCGAAATTTCCAATGTCGAAGATCTGGGATGACGTCAAGTTCAGCTATCAACATCTTGGCCAAATCACTCACGCAGCCGTCGTCACCGATCATAGAGGGGCCGCGACAATGACCAGCATGATGAATCCACTGTTTAAGATGAAGATGAAGTGCTTCCCCAATTCGGACATCGACGAGGCCCGAGAGTGGCTTGCGACAGCAGACACAAATGCTCAAGCATCCGCCGAATAGATGCGATCCACTCGAACAGAATCCAAGTCGGTTTGGTCCCCATCGACTTGCCGAATCGGAGCCAGCCGTGTCCTGGCTTCCGATTCGGTTTCTTCAAGTGTCAAGAACTTCACGTTCAGCTGGTAGCGAAGGACCTCAAGAGAATCTGTGAACAGTTACGACCAAATCCGATGACCGAGTCAATCAGGCAAGGAGGCCATGATGAAGCAAAAGACGACACTCTGTATTGAAACCATCGATGGGCGTGAGCAGAATTTTCATCTGCCGGCACCTGTCGAAAACGAACGACACTATTCGATCGCGAGCAAGATCGAGAAATTTCTATTCCAGCAAAGCATCGCTCTGATTGTTGACGACGAGTTGATCGTCATTCCGATGCATCAGGTGAAATCATTGAGTATTTCACCTCTGCGGAACAAGCTCCCAGAGAATGTGGTCGTTACGGCGACCCGCGCGTCCGTAAGTTGCGATCCCCTCATGGCCGATCGCCTTTCCGCCTAAGAGAGAAAGGAAGCTCCAATGCCCACAGCACCCCTTGACCTGTGCTCTGAATCCTTCAAACGAAATCCGTATCCGGAGTTAAAACGTGCAAGGAAGATCGGCCCCTTCGTTTATGCCCGCCTACCAATGGTTGGCCGAGTCTGGGTTTCCACCGATTATGAATCAACGGTGGCAGTTCTGAGAGACCAGGAGTATTTCGTTGTTAACCCTCGCAACGCTGGCCGCAAGAAATTTGCGGGGATGAGCTGGTGGATGCCTCGATCATTCAGACGCCTGACCAACACGATGCTGGCGAAGGATGAACCTGACCACCGTCGACTGCGAAAGCTTGTCGAGTCCGCGTTTCTGCGGCAAAGCATCGATGCCCTGCGTCCTCGCATCGAAGAACTGACACATCGTCAGCTGGAGATCATGGCGAGTGCGACGGACAAGCGGACCGGGGAGATTGATTTTCTGAGGCATTTTGCGAGGCCTCTCCCACTGGCCGTGATCACTGAATTGCTCGGTCTACCCGAGGAAGATCGAGAGAAGTTTGCTCGTTGGGCTTCCAGCTTTACGTCAATCGAAGGAACCTTCGGTCTTCTGAAGATCCTTCCCGGGGTTCGCAAGCTCACTGGATATCTGAAAGAACGGTTTGAGATCTGTCGTCAGCATCCGGAGCCGGACATGATCTCGGCACTCGTAGCTGCCGAACAGGAAGGCGAGCGGTTGAGTGAGGACGAACTGCTGGCGACTGTGTTTCTTTTACTCATCGCTGGTCATGAAACCACAGTGCATCTGCTGAGCTTGGGGTTACTGACACTGTTACAGCATCCTGAGCAGAAGACCGCTCTCATGGCCGACTGGTCAAAATCTCGGCCCGCTGTCGATGAAATCCTCCGTCAAGCGACTCCAATCCAGATGACCAAACCTCGGTACGTGGCCCGCGACATCGAAATCTGTGGGCATCCATTCTTTCGGGGAGATGTCATCGTCCCTCTTCTCGCTGCTGCCAATTCTGACCCGAAAGCGTTTTCCGAGCCGGAAGAGTTCCGTATTGATCGAGATTCCCGTAAGCATGTCGCTTTTGGTTCCGGACCACATGTATGCCTGGGATTGAAGCTTGCCCGAGTGGAAGCGGAAATTGCATTTGAACAACTATTAACAACATATCCCAACCTGGAGTTGGCGATCCCTGAGAAGCACCTTCAATGGTACGAGCGGCCGGGAGCTCGGGCGATGAAGGAGATGCCGATCCGACTGAATCAGGTGGCCCACCCTTTGATCAAGGAGCAAGTTCATGTGGCCTGAATTATTGGAGTTGTTCAAGAGATTCCCTCAGTTGGTTATTCAGACTTGCCTTGTGGTTTCATGTTGTGAAGTCGCCTGCTCAGAAGAAATCCAACAGCGTCCGCAGACGGGACATTCTCTCGACTTCGAAGCACAAGCCCCTCCGGCGGCGCAGCTTCCCGCAATCGGCTGGCAATCACTCTTCAAACCGCAGCAGATTTCCATGAGAGGAACCTGGATCGGGGCAAGCGGAGAAGATGGACTCGGCGTGACAGATCTCAGTCTGTCGACGAGCTTTTCCATGCCTGGCCCGGATATGAAATCTTTCATCAGTATTTCGCCGGGCTTGAACGTGCAATACCTCGATGGACCAGAGGGGGTTCCTCTTCCCTCAGAAGTATTCAATGCCTCGCTGACCTTCTCCTGGATGAAACCGATCAATGAGAGAATGACTTTTGTCGCGGGTGTCTCACCTGGTTACGCGAGTGACCTGAACGCCGGCGGCTCCGACGCGTTCCGGCTCGTGGCCTTCGGAAGTTTGATCTGGCAAACCACCGAGACCACAAAATGGACATTGGGAGTCGCAGCCACGGGGCGGGAAGATATTCCGATCCTGCCAGCCGCGGGCGTCATCTGGACTCCAACTCCGGATTGGCAGATTGACATCGGCGCGCCTCGGCCACGAGTCGCTCGTCGAATCGCGGCTCGCGGGACACAAGGTGACGACTGGATCTACGCAGCGGGTGAGTTTGGCGGCGGCACCTGGGCCGTTGATCGAGGTGGGGTGGAGGACGAGTTGACGATTCGTGACTTTCGGCTCGTGCTGGGCTGGGAACGTAAAGGGAAGGAAACTTTGAATCCCCGATTTGAAATGGGGTATGTCTTCGGACGCAAAATCGAGTATGAGTCTGATGACTATGACTTTTCACCGGGCGATAGCTTGATGCTTCGGACCGGGATTACCTTCTAACATTCAACGCCACGATCCCGACCAATTTTGCCTTTCGCGCTCGAATTCGTGAACAGACCCGAATACTGACGTCTCATGTTGCATTGGATCATCACATGGATTCCCTTTGGGGTTCCTCAGCAGCGCCTGAGCATGCTGATCGCACTGAGTCTGGTATTCCTGGCACCGGGATGCCAGTCCATGCGGCATTCCGCGAGTGTACCGCGACTGGAAAATCCTCTCGCAGCCTACGCTTCGTGGGGGTGGACAGGATTTCGTCGACCAGCCGAGAGTTCGGGGCATGGTCTCGTACCCCTGCGGCCGTACGAGCCCGGAAAGATTCCAGTCGTCTTTATCCACGGTCTGCTGTCTACGCCTGGCACGTGGGAAGAAATGACGACCGCCCTGTATTCTGATCAACGGATCGCCGAAGGCTATCAATTCTGGGTCTTTCAATACTCGACCGGCACTTCGTTTCTGGAATCGGCGAATGATCTTCGCCAGGAACTCCGAGAAGTTGTCAGCAAGCTCGATCCCGATGGCCACGATCCCGCTTTACAGCAAATGGTCCTGGTCGGACATAGCATGGGCGGACTGCTGACGAAATTGCTCGTCTCGTCCAGTGACAACTGTTTGTGGGATGCGATTTCGGCAGAACCGTTTGAGTATGTCTCAGCGGATGAGGAAACCAAAAGCGAGATCGAAGCCGTGATGTTCTTTGAACCGTTGCCGTTTGTTCGCCGCGCTGTCTACCTCGCGACTCCGCATCGTGGGTCCACCTGGGCTGACCGCTCAATGGGACGTTTCGCACGAAGCCTGATTGCCTTCCCAGATTCCGTTCATAGTCGCTATCAGAAGTTGATGAGCAACAACTCCGGATTGCTCAGACAGAGTTCGCAGACGATTCCCACCAGCCTCGATCATCTCAAGCCGAATGATCCCATCATGATCGCTCTGCAGGGAATAACGACTTCCCCAGATGTGGCAGCGCATTCCATTATCGGGATAGGCCATAGTACCAACGGACACGACGGGGATGGAACGGTCGAATTAACGAGCGCCCGCATCGAAGGCACCACTTCCGAACTGTTCATCGCCGCAGGTCACACCAAAATCCACAAGACGCCGCAGGCGTCCGCAGAGGTTCGCATGATTCTGCATCAGCATTTGCATCAGACGGATTTGACGAACGCCCGTTGAGAGCAATCGGAGCAGCGTGCTGGAGAGTCCCAACAGCGCAGTTTGGCCGCAATTGTGACCGCATCCCGACCGAACTGAGTCGGAGCACTTCTCCGGTCGTCCCAGTCAGCCGGCCAATTCCTGCCCACCGAACAGACAATTCTGATTCTTCTCGCTCGCCGAGACCGGTAGGGAACGGATCACCTGAGCGATCTTTGTATGGGGAACGTACGGAATCGCTGCGAAACATGAAACCAGAGGCATGAATCGCCAGTAAATCCACTGGTGAAGGTTGTGTCTTATGTAAGATCGCTCTCGATCACGTTCCCACTAAGCCAAAAAGAATTGCCGTCATGACTCGTTTTTTTGGGTTGCTGCTTCTGGTCACACTTCTCTGGATGGGTCCTTCAATTGCCGCCGGACAAGAGAACAGCGGGCAGTCCAGTTCCGCGACGCTCGCTGAGAGTTTGCCTCCCAAGATTCAACAGATTCAAAAGGAGTTCCCCGCCTGGCTTCAGAAAACCGACAACAAAGAGGCGGCAGGACTCATGCAAAAGCTGGGCGAGCAGATGAAAGCGAAGAAGTTTGAAGAAGCTGAGAAGACGGCGGATTCCATTCTGAAGATTATGGGTGTGAACGCGCCACCCGCCGGCCCGAACGGTGCAAACAAATCAGCGACGTCGCCCGCAGCCAGTTCATCGGAAGAAACGACCGAACGCCTGACCGCGAAAGTCGAACGCATAAAGGCCGGAACTCAGAAATGGGCAGCCAATGGCCGCGATCCCGCGGAAATCGCCAAGACCATGCATGAGAAGTTTCAACCTCTGATGCAATCAGGCAGGATCATCGAGGCAGAGGCGGTGTTGGATAATCTACTCAAACAGTTGGGCATGGACGAAAGCACATCCGCTGCGACGCCAGCCGATGAAGCATCTGCGGAAGAGCGAACGCTGACAAGAGTTCATGCGATTCAGAAGGCTCTTCCAGGCTGGGGTGAGAAAACCGGCAGAAAGGAAGAGTCGGATGCAATGATGCAGATATTGAGGGAGCAACTGGCGGATATGAATTTCGTCGAAGCCGAGAAGACGGCAGATAAAATCCTGGCAATGTTGGGCGTGAGTATCGCTCCTGTCGCACAAGCTGAACGGCCTGCGACTGCAGGGGAACCAAAGCAGTCGGACGACCCGTTTTCGACATTCATTCCCCAGAAGCTTGTTTTGCTTGCCAGTGATCGCATCTCGCTGACACCGAAACAGCGTGAAGTTCTGTTCGCTCAGCTCGATTCGACTCGAGCGAGACTGGAAGAACTCACGGCCGCGAGGGAACGCGAGTCGACGGCACTTTTGGCTTTGACTTCACAGGATCGCCTGGACGAAAAGGCGGTACTCGCCCAGTTTGATCGGCAGTTGGATGTTGAACGTGAGGCCAAGCTGCTTCAGGTCGCTCAGGGAATCATGATCCAAAACTTATTGACAGCGGAACAGCGTGCCATGCTGCGTGAAATGATGAAGAATCCCGTTGCGGTCACTAAGCTTGAGCAGGAATTTAAAAACCGTATCTCCGCGAAGGTGGAACGTGTCCAGGCGGGAGCCCAGATGTGGGCACGAGGCGGTCGCGATCCCTCATCCATTGCGGAGGCGATGGAACAAAACGTCCGACCGCTCCTGGATTCAGGACGAGTCTTTGAAGCCGAAGCAGAGCTCGATCGAGTGCTAGAACTCATCAATAAGGATTCAAAATGACTGGATTGAATCGATTCATAACCCGCCGGGATTTGCTCTGTCGCAGCGGGATGGGCATCGGTGCACTGGCCCTGTCCGGTGTGATTCAGGATGCCAGTGGAAGCGAATCAGCTGTGATCGATGCCGTTTCCCCTTTGACCCCACGGCAACCTCACTTTCCCGGGAGGGCCAAACGAGTCATTCATCTGTTCCTCAGTGGCGGACCGTCGCATGTCGACACCTTTGATCCTAAACCAGCACTCGACAAGTATCATGGTCAGCCACTTCCCGAGAGTATCCACCTCATCACGGAACGACGGACCGGGACCGTGATGCGGTCACCTTACAAGTTTCAACGCTATGGTCAGAGTGGAATTGAAGTCAGTGAGATTTTCCCTCACATCGGCGAAAGCATTGACGACGTCGCCGTGATCCGTTCGATGCAGGCTGACGTCCCGAACCATATCCCGTCGATCCTGCTGATGAATTGTGGAGACTCGCGACTCATTCGGCCGAGTCTTGGATCATGGGTAACTTACGGTCTGGGAAGTGAGAATCAAAACCTTCCTGGGTTTGTCGCGATGCGTCCGGGAGGATATCCAGGCAACGGGGGAACTCAGAACTGGCGTGCCGGGTTCCTTCCGGGGGCCTTTCAAGGAACGTACATTGATACTCGGCACACTCAGATCGAGAAACTGATCGAGAATACGGTCAATCAACGGATTTCGAGCCTGGAGCAAAATCGTCAACTCGGGCTGCTGCGCGAACTCAATGAATTTCACCGCGGCGATCGAAACGCGGACCCGCAGATCGACGCACGCATTCAGTCCTTTGAATTAGCGTCGCGGATGCAATTGGAAGCCACGGACGCGTTTGATATCAGCCAGGAACCCGAATCGATCCACCGCATGTACGGAGATGGCAGCGAGGCGCGACAGATTCTGATCGCCCGGCGACTTGTGGAACGGGGCGTTCGCTTCGTGCAGGCGTGGGTCGGCAGCGATTGGGACCATCACCAGAATCTGGAACAAAGTCATCGCGCGATGGCCAAGAAATGTGATCAGGCCATTGGTGCGTTGCTGAAGGATCTCAAGCAGCGCGGTATGCTGCAAGATACGCTCGTGATCTGGGGCGGTGAATTCGGACGCACGCCCACAGTCGAGGTCCCGATGGGACTGCCCAATAATCTGTATGGAAACGGCCGCGATCACAATCACCATGGTTTTACAACCTGGTTGGCCGGCGGCGGCGTTAAAGGCGGATATGTCCACGGGGCGACCGACGAGTTCGGCTTCCAGGCTGTTGATCAAAAAGTGCACGTCCACGACCTTCACGCCACGATTCTTCACTTGCTCGGCTTCGATCACACGCGGTTAACCTATCGCCATGCCAGCCGTGATTTCCGCCTCACTGATGTGTATGGCGAAGTGGTCAACGAATTGCTTGCCTGATGAGGCATACTATGAGGAAACTTCGGTGCAACAGTCCATGCTGAGTGGTCCAATCGTGCGCGGGTTCTCGTTATCGACAATTCTGTGCCTGAACCTGTTTGCTCAGGCGATGGTTTATGCCGATCCGCCGGTTGACAGTGATGCTCAGGGCGTCGAGTTCTTTGAACGCCGAATTCGTCCGCTGATGGCAGAGCGATGCTATCAGTGCCATAGTTCGGAAAGCAAGAAAGCGAACGGAGGGCTTCTGCTCGATAGTGTCGGGGGACTTCGCAACGGAAGTGATTCAGGCGCGATCATCGTGCCCGGAGCACCGGATCAGAGCCTGCTCGTGGAAGTCGTGCGTTCCGATGAAGCAGGTGTGCGTATGCCGCCAGACGGCGACAGACTGACGAACACTCAGATTGCGGACATCGAAGCGTGGCTAACGATGGGAGCCCCTTTGCCTGAAACAGTCATTCAGGAAGACCCGATTGCCACAAGTTCGCGTACCCACTGGGCCTTTCAACCGGTGAAGGAGCAGGCCGTGCCCACGGTACGGCAACGTCGCTGGGTGCAAACGCCCGTCGACGCATTCGTCCTTGCCACGCTGGAGCAAGCCGGACATGAACCGGCGCCACCTGCCGACAAACGAACGTTGATTCGACGGGCAACGTACGATTTGATTGGGCTGCCACCGACACCTGAAGAAGTCGCGGCATTCGAGGCCGACGAATCGGCAGATGCTTTTGCAACGGTTGTCGATCGCCTGCTCCGTTCTGAACATTACGGGGAACGGTGGGGGAGGCACTGGCTGGACGTCGCGAGGTTCGCCACGAGCGATAGCCCGTTTGCGTTTACCTATCGCGATTATGTAATCCGCGCCTTCAACGAAGATTTGCCCTACAACGAATTTCTGATTCAGCAAATCGCGGCTGACCAACTCGATTTGGGCGACGACAAACGACCTCTCGCTGCCCTCGGATTTCTGACCGGTGGTCGTCAGTTCATGGACAATCACGATACGATCGACGACCGAATCGATGTCGTCACGCGTGGTACCATGGGCTTGTCAGTCAGTTGTGCTCGGTGCCACGATCATAAGTACGACCCGATTCCGACACGTGATTACTATGGACTGCATGGTGTCTTTGCCAGCACTTCAGTACCTGGGGAGTTACCTCTGCTGGGCATCGATCCTGATCCGACGGAGTTTGCAAAGTATTCGATGGAACATCAGGCTCGCAAAGCCAAACTGGAAGAGTTTATTCAAAAGCAGCAGGCGGAAGTTCTCAAACAACACCGTGATCTAACTGCACAGTACCTCCTGCTGAGTCGGGAACCACAGAAGATCGCCGAGCTCATCGAAGGAGAATTCGGATTGAGCGATCGAAAAATCCTTCAGACTGGTGCGAAGCGCTGGGCGGCTGCGCTCGAAACAATGGACTCGAAAACTGATCCGATCTTCGCCCCGTGGTTTGCCTTCGCGGCTTTGCCCGCTTCCGAGTTCGCGGATCAGGCGGAGATACTGTCCGCGAAAATCGCCCGTAATTCAGCTTCCGCTCCGTTGAATTCGTTCGTCGTCAAAGCCTTTGCCGATGAACCGCCCACGTCCTTGGAAGAAGTCGCCAGTCGTTACGCCAACCTGCTCCAGGATGCGGACAAACAATGGCAGGATCTCAAGGACCGGACCAATCCAAGTTCCAATTCTTCCGTTGCGCTGCCGGATCGCGAACAGGAAGCGCTCCGCCAGCTGTTCTACGGCAAGGACAGCCCCGGCAACATGCCAGCTGACATGATGACCCGGTTGTTTACGACCTCATCACTGATGCAGCTGGGACCTCTTAAGGCGCAAGTTGATCAGCTGGATGCCACTCATCCGGGCGCTCCCTTGCGAGCGATGGTGCTCGTAGATCGTCCGCATCCGCAGAACAGCCGGATCTTTATTCGAGGGGATTCGAGTCGATTGGGGGCCGAAGCTCCTCGACAGTTTCTGACAATTCTATCGCAAGACGATCCCAAGCCATTTACCCAGGGGAGTGGACGACTTGAATTGGCGCAAGCGATCGCAAGTCGGGAAAATCCGCTCACGGCTCGGGTGATGGTCAACCGCATATGGCTCCATCATTTTGGGAGGGGACTCGTCACCACACCCGATGACTTCGGCTTAAGATCTGACTTGCCAAGTCATCCCGAACTGCTGGATTATCTTGCCTGGCGTTTTACGGAGGAGGGCTGGTCCGTTAAGGCTCTGCACCGATTGATAATGCTGTCGAACGTCTACCAGCAGCAAAGTGATGAACGCCATCACTCCGCACCGGAGGACTCTGAGAATCGTTTGCTTTCCAGAATGAATCGCCGTCGGCTCGACTTTGAAGCGATGCGAGACACACTCATTGCGGTGACAGGTAAACTCGACCGAACTCTCGGCGGTCGCCCCGTTGCCCTGATGAATGAGGGACCAGCGAACAAGACCTCCTATTCCCGTCGGCGTACCGTTTACGGCGTGATCGATCGTAACGATTTGATGCCCTTGTATCAGAACTTCGATTTCGCCACACCGGATCTTTCCACATCCCAGCGCGATATAACCACCGTTCCGCAACAAGCATTGTTCTTTTTCAATGATCCGTTTGTCATGCAGCAAGCGTGCAGTCTGGCGGCTCGAGCCGATTTTCAACTGCTCGAAAACACGGAGCAGCGAATCCAATATGTCTATCAGCAACTCTTCCAACGCGATCCTGCAGATGCGGAAATGGAACTGGCGACGCGATTCCTCGCCGCTGAAGAATTGGCGGCTCAACAAGGAACAGAACATCCCGCGTCTGTCGCCGTTAGCCACAGGAGCTTGCGGCCGCTTCGTCCCTGGGAGCGTCTCGTTCATGTTCTGATGATGTCCAACGAACTGATGTTTGTGGATTAGCTCCTTCGGACGAGGCCGCACGCCTTCGTCAAGTTTCGTTCCTCGGCTCCATCAATGGATTTTTGCATTCAGGAATTCAGCCAGATTCCCGGCATCATCCGTTCCGATCTTCAGAGCCCCCTCGCTCTTGAAATGAACGACGACGCAGTCCCGGCCCCAGAGATTCCAAACCCACGCGCCCCGGATATTCTTGTGAATTCCCCAGCCCTCCAGCAACGTGGTGCGACCGACGACAACGCTCGCGATTTCAGAGTATTGCACGGTTCTGTGAAAGATCGGGATGGGGCCAAACCGAATCTGCATTTCGTCGCCCTGACCCACGACAGTCAAATGGTGGAATGAGCCGGCAAGTAACAATACCATCAGGCCAATCGGCGGAAACAACCATGGAATTGGGGGGACGTCAGGGCCGAACCAACTCACCCAAAGAAACCCCACACCAAAGGCATAAATCGGCAAACACAACGGGGCTTTCTGCACGTGACAATAAGTGGGAGGAGACGTCTCTGCAGTCATTACTGAATCCTCATTGTTCCGAGTCGCCCCTATTTGAATCGAGCTACAGGATGTGCCTCGTACGCTGCCACTCTTACATCCCTCGATCGGTCGCATTCCGCATACTTTTCAATGACCTTCTTGAGGCCGTTTCGCACCTGCGTGAGAATAGTGGCAGGCAGGCGACCTGACAGAAGTCAGCGAGGGGCATGCAGGTCAAGGACGATGAAGAGTAACATTTGACGTGTAGCGGAATGTAGTTAACCCCACTTAATTCAACGGAATTCCGCTGACATCCGATAAGTACGGCATTTCAACCCTACGCGGTGAAAACGGCCACTTTCAATCCGGAAATCACATTAGACCGACCGGCTTTGTTACTTATCGTTACGGAGTGCGAGCCGTCCACCCCGCAAGTCTACCGCCGCCGCATCTCCTCCCCCGTCTCCCGTCGCTTTCCTGCCCGGCAAAGCAACTGACTTCTTCGCTGAACATCACCTGCTCTTCCGAATCCCCTGCCAGCGTTCCGGATCCACAAACTGGCGGTTCCGTCGCTTCTCCTCGCCGACCTCGCTCAGCTTCCGCCGGGGCTGCGGCCTGAGCCGCTCGGCTTCGAACAATCGTACGCCGACGGCATGACCGGCCGCACATGCGTTGTACAGCGCATCGAACCAGTGGTTGTTCTTGCGGATCCGCTCCCCGCGGGTCACCATCCCCTTCCCCGCCACAAACTCCTCGATCTTCCGCTCGGCGGTCAGGTGCTTGGTCAGACTCAGGTGTTCGTGCGGCGCGGCCTGGAACAACCGCATGGCGCCGGGTTGCGACAAGGGCGTCGTTAATCGCTGATGCACCCAGCTCTTCCAGTGGTCCGCGTTGACCTCCAGCAGCGTGACGCCGTGGTCGAGCAGGTCGTTGCCGCTATAGCCTTCGCCGACGCCTCGCAACCGGGAGCGGCGCGAGCTTGACGACTGCTCCCAACGGCTCGAGATCTGCGTGGCGCCGCGACCAGCGGAAGCCGAGTGTTTCAGTTTCTTTGGGGGCGCCGGTGACAGATCCCTCTGCCGTGATCTCTGCCCCTCGTGCACCAACTGACTGTCCACGTTAGCCTGGCGGCAATCGTTCTCGGTCCAGAGCATGCCGCAGTTCGAACACGCATAAGCCCCCTTGCGTCAGGCTTCGGCCTGCGAGAGCGCTTCCTGCCAGCTTCTCAGATGCTGACGTTCCACGCCACCCCATTCGTGACAATAACGACAGCCCAGCAGGATTCGGCTCGCAGCGAAAGTGTTGAACAAGTAGCAACCACAAAGTAGCATGAGCGTTACGGCAATTGGCGTTCCGCGCGTTAGGCTGACAAAATTGCAGCCTACATGTGATACGCTGATCATCCTATAAACAAGTTAGGCGTTTCCAATGATCCCATATCGCAGGCAATTCGCGACTGCAGGCGCAGTAGTCCTCTTGAGTCTCGTGGGCTGCGATTTGCAACAGAACGTTTCACCACCAGCGATCCCGCCGCGACCTCCAAAAACGCTTGCCGAAAGTCTCGAAGTAGAGGCCGCACTCAAACAAATGAACGTTCCAAAAGCGACGTGGGGAACAATCGAGACCGATTCGGACAAAGTAACGTTCTCGGTCAATGCGGATGAAGAGACGACTCAATTGTTCCTCTTGACGCTTGCGGAGAAGATCAAGTCGAATCTAGCTGAGACAATTGTCAGCGTTGACGGCCCTCGGACAGTACGCCTGCACGGAACTACCGAGTCGTACGTGCTCGACTACCGCGTTGACAAGGAGACCGGTGAAATTCGCATCCATACTGCTTTCTCGGACGGCGACAACGGCTATGTGTGCGTTGTCGAATTGATCCCGGACGCCTAACTAATCGGTGAACCGGAGTTGGCTCGCCTTTCGGTTTTTCAACGTCGTCTCCTTCGTTTACAATTCTTGGTGTGTCAACGTCACCTCCGTTGGTCCGCCAACCCGGTTACCTTTGACGTTATTTGGTGAGGCAAGTCGCTGGACCGTTCTGAGACCAAGAGCCTGAATCCACACGTGTCGCCGCAATCTTCATGTCGCGATGTAGTTCACGATCCAGGTGGTCCGTCCATCAAGCGATTGCTAGTCACAGGCGCGGCCATCGGACTGTCGGTGTCGCTCATCGTTCCAGTAGCAATCGCGGCTGCACTACAGCTGATTCCTGCATGGGTCGAGAATGTGACGCTGGTTGACCAGCTCGCGTACTTCGGCGCCAACTACTTCCTTCCATCGACCGTATCTGTTACAGCCGGTCTAGCTGTATCCACGGTGATGAGCAACACCGTCAGTCAGATTCGCGACACTCTTAACGCTAGGGGATGGCGTGGCGTCGTTCTGGGTGCGATCCTAACAGGTGGCGGATTCGCATTCGTGATCATTTCCTTCATTCACTTTTCAGCCCCTCAAGGGTTCATGTACATGGAACACCTGTTCCTCAGCTTCATGGCGTACCCCAACGCCATTGTGTCCGGTATCGTTGCAGGCCAATACGTAAATCGGCGCCTAGACCGAATCGCCAAATAACCAGACACTGGACCGGTGCGGCTGATCCGGTGGATAGCAAGTGGAACGTGATTGGTGGCCGCCCGGTCAGCGTGGTCGTTAGGCATTTCACGATACAGAGGCTATGACAGGTCTTCAACGTGCCATGTTAATCGGAGCTTTGCCGTTTGGCCTACTTGCGTCAGCCGCATATTCGCTTCGACCAGTACCTGAAGAAAGAGGATCCTCGGGGCTCGCCTGCCGAAGCACATCCGGACGACGAAGTCCGAGCGTCTGCAGTTGCTGCGAGCGGGTCGCCGCATCGGGCCCAAACTCAAAAAGCTGATCTCAATCGTCAGATACGAGACCTTCATGCACTGGGTGCGCGAGGCCGAGAAGAACCGGACCAGGAAGTCGACGGCGAGGAGCGTCGGCCGCCCCAGAACCGAAACCGACATCCGCCAGCTGGTTCTCCGCATCTACGAAGAGACCGGGCGATGGCTACACGATGCTCGAAGGACGCCTCAAACGGCTCGACTACAAGATCTCCCGCAGCACGATCAGGAACATCATCAAGAGCGCCGGTCACGATCCCCAGCCCTGGCGGGATGCCGATTCGTGGGACGCGTTCCTGCAGCGGCACGCGGACGTGCTCTGGCAGTGCGACTTCGTGACGAAACAACGCTGGACATTAAAGGGCATGCGGGATCTGTTCCAGTTGATGTTTATCCACGTCGGAACCAGAAGGATCTGGCTCTCGCCCTGCACCGCGAAGCCCGACGCGGCGTGGATGAGTAAGCAGGCCAACGATTTCCTGTTGCACACCAGGGACGTCGAATTGAAGACGCGGATCATCATGCGGGACAACGACCGGAAGTTTCAGAAGGGGTTCAACGAGGTACTGAAGGATGCCGGCAAACACGTGCACCGAATCGTTCCGCGCTCACCGAATCTGAATGCGTTCGGCCGAGCGGGTGATCCAGATCTACCAGCACGAGTGCCTCGACCAGTTTGTGGTGATCAACGAGCGGCAGCTCAACGTGATCGGGCGGGAGTTCCAGACGTGGTACAACTATGAGCGTCCGCATTCGGAGAAGAACTGTCTGCCGACGGGGGATCAGCGAGAAATGCCGGTCGGAGATGCGTCCGATGTGCTTTGTCAGACGCGGCTTGGTGGGTTGTTGAGAAGCTATTGCCGGAGGGCAGCTTAGTGCATCCGAGTCACATGCCTGACAACCTCTCGAATGGTTGGAGCATGATTTTCCCTGAGTCCTTCGTGGCTTGCTCGCGGAAGTGGAAACGCGAGGCAGACCGTCACAACGCAAACAACGCTTCCAAGGTCTCGTCCGATATCAACTCCTCAAACGAGGTGGAATCATAGACTTGCTGATTCCCCTTGAGCGAATCGAGAATATCAGCTGCCGAGCCCCCGTGAGATTGATCGATCGATACCGAGCCAAACCGTGTCGATTCTGAATCGTTAGTCCACCGAGACAGATTGACCTGCCGCTCTGAATGTTGTTCGACCCTCCCTGGTAACATGCTCTGAACGTCAGATCCCGCCACGATCGGAGCAGCGGCGAGTGGGCCGGCGAATTTACCGACATGCACGTCCTGCCACTCCACCGATCCCCACTGGATCAGTTCGCGATCCACGAAACTTGAACCGCTTGACTCAGCAGAGTGCCATATGTGATTCTGATCTCGCGCCACCAAATCAGCCCGGTTGTCACCGTTGCTTTCGCCAACTGCCAGCGTGAGCAAACCATTAGCTGCGAACGTCCAGTTGAGCCAGAAACTCATCGCAAAACGGCGACCATCGGATGTCCCTTGCCACACCTTCGTCCGATTGAATATTCCCCCAACATCGTCCCGGCCGTCACCATCGAAATCTCCGACGACGACTCCATCCAGCGTCTGGTTAACCGTCCAATCTGACCAGCGACTACTTGTAAAGCCGACTGCCGGGCCGAGTGACTTCGCCACGAATACCGATCGACTGCTCCCGGTTCCGAAGACTGCAAGGATGTCGGCTCGTCCGTCGCCGTTGAAATCGCCAGATTGAAAGAACTCGAATCCGCTATTAACGCTCCAACGGTGTGAATTGAGATACTGAAATCGGAAGTTGCTGGTTTTGACCATCCAGACTGTTCCAGACGTTGCCACCACCACGAGGTCTTCCCCCTTCACGCCATCGAAGTTGGAAACCAGTACAGAATGAATTCCATCGTAGTTGCCATAGTCGCCCCAATGGACGGCGCTGAAACGCCCACCGTCGGAAAGTGCCGCCCACCAGCGTCCCCTGGTGCCGTTCTTGAACAGACCGATCAGATCATCCTTACCATCGTTGTTGAAGTCGCCGACGTGAATTTCTTTAACATCGTTGGGTCGCCAGTGGGTCCACAGAGCAAAATCGAAGTGTCCCCGTCGGTCCGAAACGCCGACATACCAATGGCCATTGTTGAGCCACACCGCGAGGTCATCGAACCCGTCTCCATTGAAATCGCCCACCTTGCTGAGTTTAACTGAAGCAGCGGGACTTCTAGACGATTCCGCGTCCGGAAACACGTGCGGAGCAGTCGGAAATGACATCCACCAGTTGCCGTTGTATAGGCCGGTGAACGAAACTAATGCCGGGACAAGTGGCGCGCCATCAATCTGAACCAGGAACTCACCAGCGCTTCCTGGAGGAAGAGAATTGCCAGCCAGATCTCGTACGGTCGCAACTTCTGCTCCCGCGATAAAAATTTCGTAGTTGCCATTCAGATCAGCAGTCCAGAATTCCACCGGTGCGGGAAGACGATACGTGACCGTCTTCGTTGTTGCGATGGAGCCTCCATCGGCCACGGCAATCATCTTCGCAAACTCAAGATAGCCATTGTTGTTCGTGACGATAATGTCATCATCGCCGAAGACGCCTGGGCTAATCCCCGCACTGGACCGATAGCGGACTTGGAACTGATAAAACGTCTGGTCGGAAAAAATTAGATCTGGCGCAATAACGGTAGCCGTGAGAGGGCTGGTGAACGGCGTTTCATCGATCTCGACCATAAACGTCGCCAAGGCTTCCTGTGGAGTTAGGTCGAGTGTCGCCCCCTGCGCGAAATTGCCGTTGACGTCACTGACGGTCCCATCCAGCAGGAACAGCTGATACATTCCATTGTCTTCGACGCCCCAAGTACCGCCCGGTGCTTCCAATCCATACGCGGCGACTTTTGTAGCGAAATTCTGGCCGAAATTAACCCCCGACTGAGTCACCGAATAGGTCTCTCTGCCGGGACCAACAATCACTAGGTTCTCGGAGCCAATCGTCGTCGATTCGATCGCTTCATTGTCCTCATAAGCAACATGAAAGAGATGACGTTCGCCACCCGCCAACCGCACGTCAGCCACAGAAGCGGCAGCAGTAGGGCGTGCAGTATCGTTGCCTCCACCGATATTGATCTTGATCGTCCCTAATTGTGTCCCGGGAACATCGCGACCGTTGACATCCCGAATCGCCCCCGAGAAAAGCATCAAATTCAGAGCTGCCCCGTTGTCAGCAGCAGTCCATGTCTTCCGGAGATCGACGCGATATCTGACCGTAACGCTGCTGACATTGGTATTTGGCGTCGTCGAGACCCATTCCGCAACTTCGGAAAGTAGATTCGGAGGCTCGACGAGAATCGCGCCAAATGGAGGCCCATTGGCCGCGATCGTCGCGATATCGATATTGGAGTATCCGGTATAGACAACGTCGAATTCGATGGGACGCGTCGAAACGGTAACTTGACTGGTTACCAATCGGGCATAGGGGTGCTGGCTGCCAGCCGGAATATTGACGGTGAACGTATCCACGGTCGTCTGACTTACTGCACGGCCAGAGGTATCGAATACGGAGTTCCCTCGCACCACAACGCGGTAGGTTCCGTTATCGGATGAGTCCCAGGTCCCACCCGGTGGCGTGAAATGGTAAATCGCGCGGACGGTGGGCGAATCGGTTCGAGTATTATCTCCCGCCAGGCGACCGGCGACCGAGAATGTTGCTCCGCCGACGCGTTCGATGACAACGTCGTTGTTTCCGAGACTCGTGGCATCAATCGCGAAATTGTCCCTGTAGGTGAGGATGAAACTCTCTTCAGGACTGCCTCCCCGGGTGATATCAAATTGGCCGCCGGAAACCGTGGGCCCGGCGGTATCCTGCGGAACATTGACAGTGAACGTGCCCAACTGCGTGTACCCGCTCCGATTGCTGAAGTCGCTTGGTAGCTGGCTATTGAGTACAGCGAATCGGTAAGTGCCGTTGTTATTGGCATTCCAGACGCTTCCCGGACCATTAAATCCATAGTCGACCGTCAGCGTCCGGCCGTCAGCAGAGCGAATGACAAGTCCGATATTCGGATTGCTGTTGAGATAATTATTTGGCCCGAATGCCGCTATCATGGGCGTTGGAAAGTTGCTCGTGAACTGCCCATTCGGGGAGGTGTACCGAATTCGAATCTGGGTGTTCGTTCCCCGGGGCTCAGTAATGTTGGACTGACTGAGAATCTCGACATTGGACTGAGGAGGATTCTGAGCCAAAATTCCGTCGATCCAATTGAGGTAAAGATCGACCCGCACGTCCCATCCCCGTTGGCCTTTCTGCACAACGAATTCTTCGTTCTGGTTTTTTGACTGGCCGTAAGAAGTAACCCCAGCAAGAAGCGGCGCATCACTCGCATTGGTGTAGACCAGTAGCGGGGATCCCGAATCCCCCGGCCGAGTCTGGCTCTCGTTCGGTTCATCGAGTGCATGAGAGTACGTCGCTGAGTGAGGGCGAGTCGGATGGTAAGATGTCACCGTGTCGATCCGCGCCGCTCCATGGTGACGGGTTGTTCCATTCGGGACGGCAACTCCCTGAGCCGTATTCCCCGTCTGGCCAAAGCCGATCACGCGGGCGACACTGTCTACGGGAACTGCACTTCGGTAGAGCTCGATCGGGACGATGTTAGTCACGACACGTTCCAGCTTCAGAATCGCCAGATCGTTAACGATATCGATGAAGCGGCCGGCATTGTCCCGGCGAGTCAGATACCCGGAATGCACAAACACAGCGGAAACTTTGAAGTTCTGGGCAGAAGGCCCCACGACATTCGCCGTGTAGGAGGTCGTGAAATAAAGCCGAGATACGGCCAGATCGATCTCCGCGGCGGAGACTCTTCCATTTTTGTCCGCATCAATGCAGTGTGCGGCCGTAAGGACGTGCTGAGGGGTAATCAGTGTACCCGTACAATGTCCTGGGCTGCCTTCCACGTTGCTGTTTCTCAGGAGGCCTACAGCAGGATAGAAATTGGCGACATAGCTTGCCGTATTGCCCAAATTCACGATCGGCGCGATGCTGCCGAATTCAGTAGAAATGCTGGACAAGAGAACGCGTTGTTCCAGCAGTTGACACGAAGTCGTCTTATGCAATCGCCTGATGCGGCGTGACAGACTGTTCTGTCGACGACTATGAAGCCATACCCCGCACACAAGCCGCTTGATCGACATGATAGGCCCTTTACCGATCGAGACTGCACACAAGTTGAAGGTGACATTAGCACACCGCAAACAAGATCACAATCAAATTGACCGATCGGTGCGACGGTCTTGAATGCCTTCCGGCAAGAAGATCAGTTGAAAAGCGAGCGCGAGTAGAATGTTTTCGATCCGCCTGAACCTGCGTCTGCATCACGTTCAAACTTAACACGGCGCGTGTTTTCCGTGAGTACAGACAGACAGACTTGATCAGGAGCAATAAACCACCAGTTGCCGTTGAAGTTGAAGAAGCCGAAGGACGAGGTCATTGGATCGAGAAGGCCCTTGAAGACGCCGATGTCCACCCGGGTGATAATCCGATCGAATCCGCTGCCGCGTGGATCGGTAGTCAGCGGATTCTTGTTCGTCGACCGCCACGCATTCGCTGCCAGACAGGAACACACGGGACGAGAGCAGATCGAAGCGGAGAAAGAGCCTGTCGGCCGGCTCATTGAAGTCGTAAAGGACGTGGACATTGCGTGACGTGATCGCAATCTGGTGGTGACATATCCGCTAAAATGTAAGGCGGGCCCGGTGACGCAGGTGCTGGAAAGACTGCATAGTAGAGAGAATGCAAGAGCGATGGGACTGCCCAAACGGGCGGAAGCTAACATGGGTAATCGGATTTGTCATTCGGTAGGAACGGAATGTCAATAATCCCTTCCTGCTTCACGTTAGGGCGGTCGAGTCCCACGTATTTTCTTTTAACCGCAGGTAACCGATCGCGACGAACTGCTATCTCTGGGACATACTGCCGTTTTTACAGGTATTTCAGTGGTTTGACCGCAAATGGAATCATCATCCAGCTTGGACAAGCATATTCAGCGCGTTGTGGACGGAGACCTGGACGCTTTCGCAGAGATTATTCGCGTTTGTCAGCGACCGGTCCGCGCGTGGATTGTGTCCCGGTGTCCGCCCGGCGGTGATGCGGATGATGTCGCTCAAAAGACGTTTGTCGCCGCATTCAATCGCATTGACGAATATGAATCCGGAACGGACTTCCGTGCCTGGGTGTTCACGATCGCGCGATATCAGCTGGTGGCGGAATGCACTCGGTTGAAGCGCAAGGCGGACTACCACAGTCGTTTCGTTCCCCACGCGCTGAATCAGGAATTGATGCGGCGTGCGGAGGAGGTTGCGGAGGAACCTGCTCGGCTGACGCACCTGCGTGAGTGCCTGAAGCAGATTGAAGGTAAATCAAGGGAGATTCTCGACTGGCGATACGCCAGCGAGCTTCCGCTCGCGGAAATCGCACAGCGGTCAAAGCGAAGCGTCGGAGCGATCAAAAAGCACCTGTTCGTTCTGCGACAGAAGTTGCACGACTGCATCAAGCAGCGACTCGCTGAGGAGATCGTCTGATGTCTCAGAAGTTTGAAGTACTGTGGACGCAATTCTTAGAAGGTGAATCGTCCGAGCACGAACTGGATTCCCTTCAGGAAATGCTGGCCGCTGATCCTGCATTGCTTCATAGTGCGGCGGATCTTTACGAAGAGCACCGGTTACTCGGTTTTGCCTTACAGCCTTTTGACGACCGGCGATTCGTCGAAGATGCGATATCACGCGTTGAGATCGATGGGCAGCAATTCGTTGGCGGGGTCATTTCGGAGATTCGACGTGAGCCCGCAGCGCTAGCCACGGGGGCCGGACGCAACTCATACGTACGTGCGGCTAGTGTTTTTGCCTCATCGCGATCCATTTTTTCGCTCGCCGTGGCTGTTTTTCTTTTGCTTGGTGGAATGACTTGGTTCTTTGCAAAACGAGGTGACGAGCCTGCGGGTGGTGGTCTGATCACTGAGTCGATCGGAGACCCCGCGATGCCGATTCGCTACATCGCAACCGTGTTGCTCGAGGACAATTGCGACTGGAAGGCGGAGAACTCGCCGGTCGAAGGTCAGCGACTCGCAGCAGAAGCCCTCGAATTGCAGTCAGGGGTGGCCGTGATTCGCTTTGACGGTGGTGCGGAACTGGTGATGACGGGAGAGACGTCACTCGTACTTCGCTCGGCTGGCAGCGCTGAGTTGCTGCAAGGCGACGTCGTGATACGAGCGGAGTCGGGGGCGGAAGGATTTGTCCTCATGACGCCGACGAGTGAGGTTGTGGATCTGGGAACCGAGTTCGCTGTCAAAGTAGGTCGTGGCGGCGAAACACAAGTTCATGTGCTCGAAGGTGAAGTGAGCTATCGTCGGATCAATGCTGAAGAAGAACTGGCCAAGATACTTCGAGCTGGCGAAGGGATCGCGATTGACAGGCACGATCGTCCCAGAGCCATCCCGATGAACTCGCCGCGATTTAAAGATTTCGTCACGCGAATCAATCCAAAGTCGCGAGCGGACTTGTTGACTGGCTATGAAGGATTCAACTATTCACCAGGAGTGTTGCCGCTCAAACAGAGCACCGTCGGGATTGGATGGAACGGTCCGTGGCGCCGACGATTGCCTGAGGAGCGACGAGCGCCAGATCGAGACACATCACCCGCGGAACTGGAAATTGTCCATGGTCAGATGAACGTTACCTGGCCAGTACCAGGCGGGCGTCTCGGAATGCTCAAGCTTCCACCGGGAGACGTCTTCTATGTGCGCCCGTTACAACAGGCGATTGACTTGAGTCGCGATGGTATGACGTATTTCAGTCTGATGGTTCGGGAGATCGAGCGACGTCCCAAAGGTGAGCGACCTTTTGAGCATTTGCGTCTGACCTTTCGTTCTTCAGTCGATTATTTTGGCGACGCTTTGAGCTTCGGACACGGTCCCGGGTACCGGCCTCGAATCCAGGCCAGCGGCAGCAACCTGTTCAATAGTCCGCTGGAGTTCCCCGCCGAACAGACCACGCTGTGGATTGGCAAAGTCGTGTCGCGCGTTAAAGGCGAGGACGAAGTGTACTTTCGCATTTACGGTGAAGACGAGACGCTAGATTATGCGGAGCCGGCGACATGGCACGTTGTCACTCGAAACGTGGACTCCGATGCCAGACTCGATCGAGTCCTGCTGTCTTCGACAGGGCAATTCGGTCGCATCGTCGACGAACTGCGGATCGGCCCGACATGGCGCAGTGTCGCTCCGATGCGGGAGGAACAGGAATGAGCAACCTCATTTCCGTATCGACTGAAGTTGTCTCAACGATCTTCTTACTTGCCCTGTGTCTCGGTTCGCAGTTGCCTATTGCTGATAAATCAAGCGACTTCAATCGCAAAGTCCGGCCGATCACTTCCAGTGGTGAATCGGCCTTGATCGTGAACGCCGAGAAGTCACTGCGGAAGATTTTCACTGCACGTAGTTTCTCATTGGACAATGTGAGTCTGCCACGAACGTCGGAGAACTTCCCGGCTGAAAAGTTGAAACACGTCGATTTTCACTCGATGGCTGAGTTCGACTGGTTCCCCGAAGGGCCGAGCTATCGGCCGGCGGATGACAGCTATTTCTTCTCGGGCAATCAGGCCCTAACACGAGTTGATAACGAGGGACGACTGCACGAAGTTCTCGGTCAACCCGGTGGCGGTGGCACGCACTTTCTTCCGGACGGCTCTGTCCTCATCGTCGGTCACGTTGGGTTGCGGCGAATGTTTCCGGATGGTCGTGTCGCATTGCTGGCTGACGGGAAGAAAATCGGTGCTGGCAACGATCTCAGTGTTGGAATTCACGGCGAGGTCTACTTCAGCGTTCCGAAAGCGGGCATCTTTCGACTGACAGCCGGAGATAGCGGGTGTCTCGAACAGGTCACGGAACAGGGCTGCAATGGATTGGAGGTCGATCCGGTTGGCAAGTTTGTTTATGTGGTTCGGAGCAATGTTCAACGATACCGCATCGACATCAAAAGCCGATCACTCGGCAAGCCAGAGACGGTCTTTGAGTTTCCCAGGGGGCACGGCGGCGGCGACGGTTGTACCTTCGACGCGTGGGGCAATTTGTACTCCATTCACTTTCGCACGGGCACGATTCGCGTCATTGATCCCGAAGAGAGGAAACTGATCGCGGAAATCCCCGTGGGCGTTGTACCGGCAACGAATCTGACATTCGGTGGCCCGAATAACTCTGACCTGTTCGTGACGGCGGGGGCTCCGAAGCACAATAACTGCCAGGTTGTGATCACGAACCTCGGGGTTACCGGGTTTTGCGGACACGTTGGTGCGACCGAATATCCGGTGATCCGATTTCTTGAGCAACGAGGAGACACGGAGGCATTTGCGAATGACAGGTGAATTTCCGGTCGGTGAGTTGCCATGCGGTGGATTGATCACGCTCTGTTGAACGAATCGACACTTTTTGGGGTAACCAATCGAGCAGAACTGCTATTCCGTGAAGTAGGAAGTACAACGATTCATTCGTGCAGAGGGAGTGGCTGTACGGCACAGGAGATTGACTTGTGAGATATTTGATTGCTCTTTTGCTCGCAGGAGGACTTCCTGCAGCGCCGTTGCGCGGCGAAGTCCCCTCAAACGTTACGAGATTCGTTGAGAATCATTGCCTTGATTGCCACAGCGGCCCAGAGTCCGAATCCGGATTCAATCTGGATTCGCTGGGATTTCGACTCGACGACGCCCGTCTCCACAGAGAGTGGGCCAAAGCTTTGGATCGTGTTCGCCGTGGAGAAATGCCACCGGAAGATTACGATCGGCCGGAAGCCGATGAAATCAAATTGTTCGTCGATGTGCTCCGGTCTCTATTGGTCGAGGCGGAACGGAAGCGATACGCCGCCGAAGGAAGAGCCACTGTTCGGCGTCTCAGTCGTGATGAGCACATTAATGCGCTAAGGCAATTGCTCCATCTGCCTGGATTGAGTGCGGGCGAGAAACTGCCTCCCGATGGGCTGTCAGATGGATTCGGCAAGTCGTCCTTTGACTTGCCATTCTCGCACATCCAGATCGACCGTTACCTGGAAGTTGCCGACGAAGCCGTTCGCGCTGCAATGGCCTCTCAGCGGAACCAGCCAGCCACGAAGAAATCGCAGGTTTGGATATCAGAGATCAGAGGTGAAACCGTCAAACAGAGTTACGGCAATGCAAACGGCCAGCCCACACTGATCCTCAGCAAACAGTCTCCGTTCCTTTACGGAAGCCTCAAGAGCGGCAGCGGGATGCCCATTCGGGGCCGCATGGTTGACGACACGTTCGATAGCTGGCCCGGCGACTTCTCGACGAGGACTCCTGGCTACGTTCTCGATGAGGCTCCGTTCATCGACGCGGTCGGCGTCTTGGGACATGACACCAACGCTATCGGTGGCGACTTCAAGGCCACTCAAGACGGGCGGTATCGCATCCGTGTCGGTGCATTTTCGTTTCAGGCGAATCACGGGAGAGTGGAGACAAACGACCGGACGGAGGTCGTGGCGTTTTACAGCGATACTCGATTGCTGGGGCATGTGGACGTCACCCCGCAAGCGGATGTGCATGAGATCGAAGTCTGGTTGAACGCTGGTGAGACCGTCAGTGTGAGTGCTGCGTCGCTGCCCTTGTGGAGGATTGAACCTAAGGACAAAAAAACAAACTTGCGGTATCCCGTGGTCAATGTTCCGGCTGTAGCTTTTCAGGGATTCGAAATGGAAGGCCCATTCGTTGATCTATGGCCGCCGGCGAGTCATCGACGTTTGTTTGGCGATCTAGAAATGCAACCGTTGGAGAAACGGGATGATTCCGGCCGCGACTATGAGGTTATTTCAAAGGCTCCCGAAGCCGATGCCAATCGATTGCTTACTTCATTCATGGCGGACGCCTATCGTCGTGAGATCACACCAACCGATCTCACGATTCCCCTGCAGATGTTTCGACATCGATTATCAGAAGGGGCATCGTTCCAAGAAGCGATCCTCTCTGCTTATGCTGCCGTGCTGAGTTCACCGCATTTCGTTTTGGTGCCGATGGAACCGGGGCCCTTGCCTCCCCATCGGTTGGCGGATCGCCTGGCCCTGTTCTTGTGGAATTCACCATCGGACGCGGAGTTAAGAAATAACGTCGCTGCAGCGTCCGCGAAGGAATTTCATGAGATCGTCGACGGGATGATCGATGATTCCCGTGCCGAGCAATTCGTCCATCACTTCACCGATCATTGGCTTGACCTGCGAAATATCGGGACGACGGAACCTGATGAGAATCTTTACAGCGGATTCTCGACCTGGCTGATGGAGTCGATGATTAAGGAAACACGCGCCTTTGTCCTGGCGATGCTGCGTGACAATCTCCCGGCTCGCAGCGTATTTGATTCTGAGATTGTCTTCACAAACGGTGCACTCGCGGAACTTTATGAAATTGAAGGGGTGAAAGGGGGCGAGATTCAGCGGGTCAGGCTCCCCAGCCAATCCTTGCGTGGTGGACTTGTTACCCAGGCGAGCTTGTTGAAGGTCAGCGCGAATGGCACAACGACATCGCCCGTAGTGCGAGGTGTCTACGTCATGGATCGTCTGTTGGGCGATCCTCCCCCGCCACCTCCGGAAGCCGTTGCGGCAGTCGAGCCGGACTTGAGTGGCGCGACCACGATCCGCGAGTTAATGGCCGCTCACCGTGAGGATGCGTCGTGCGCTGCATGTCATCGGAAGATTGATCCACCCGGTTTTGCACTCGAGTCATTCGACGTGATGGGGCGTTATCGCGAGCGTTACCATTCGCTGGATAAAGGCGAATTGGTAGCGGGGCTTAATCGCCGGGCGAAGCCACTTCAGTACAAGCTTGGGTTGCCAGTTGACAGCGCCGGTGAGTTGACAGGTCAACCATTTGCGAACATCGAAGATTTTCGACGCCTGGTCTTGAAGGATGAACGGGCGATTGCTCGCAATCTTTTAGAACGCCTGACGGTCTACGCCACCGGTGCTCCGATCGGCGTCTCTGACCGGGAAGAGATCGAAGCCATCCTTGACCAGACGGCAGCGGATGGCTTTGGATTGCGATCAATGATTCATGGATTGATTCAAAGCCCGTTGTTCATGAGCAAGTAGCCCGCACCGCAGTGGAGCTCGTTTAAAGCTCCTGATCGAATCAGAAAGGGGCTCTTTCACAAGAGCCACGACAGCCCTACTGCTTGATTACGAGATAAAAAATATGAAGACCGTCTACTTTGCTTCCGGCAAACACATCCCACGCCGCACGATTCTGAAGGCTGCGGGCGCGGCATTGGCGCTGCCGTGGCTCGATGCCATGAGCCCTGCATTTGCCAGGCAGGAATCGAAATCACTCCCGCGGCGAATGATCGCCATCAATGTCGACCTTGGGTTTATGTCCGACCGATTTTTTCCCAAGCAGCCGGGTCGCGATTATGAACTCAGCGAATACCTGAACGAACTTGCTGAACTCCGGGATGACTTTACCGTCTTTTCAGGGCTGCATCATCCGGGAACCGGCGGGCAGCACGTTGCTGATCGCTGTTTCCTGACCGCCGCGACCCACCCCGCTCGGCCAGGATTCAAGAATACGATTTCACTGGACCAGCACATGGCCGATGAGATCGGGTTTCAGACCCGTTGGCCCTCGCTGGCGTTGCGAGTCGGCCCGGGGTCAGAATCGTTGTCTTACACAGCCGATGGTGTCCGAGTTCCCGCCATTGAACGCCCCAGTGAGGTTTACAAAGCGTTGTTCGTGCAAGGCAGCTCTGAACAGGTGCGTCAGCAAGTTCAGCGCTTGCGCAACGGTCAGAGCTTGATGGATGAATTCGCCGGCGAAATCAGCCGTTTGAAGAGGGGCGTCGGGAATGCGGATCGGCAGCGTCTGGATCAATACTTCTCGTCGCTCAGGGAGTTGGAAACTCGTCTCGAAGCTCAGGAGGCATGGACGAACACTCCGAAGCCCAGGGTCGATGTTCCCGTCCCCAAAGACAATACGTCGCCGGGCGGTTTGGTTCCGAAGACTCGATTGCTCTACGACATGGCTCGGCTGGCGCTCGAAACCGATTCCACTCGCGTGATCACCATTTTGGTGAATGAAGCCCATAACCCGACAGTCGATCTCCCCGGAGTTGACTCGCCTCACCACGGCTTAACCCACCAGGCTTCGCAGAAAGGCGATGAGCTGGCGATTATCGAACGCGCTCAAATGAAGTGTCTGGCCGACTTGCTAACCGAACTGCGTGGCGTCGAAGAGCATGGTCGCACGCTGCTGGACAGCACGATGGTCCTTCATGGCAGCAACATCGGCGATGCCGCCCGGCATGATGGCGCCAACCTGCCGATGTTGCTGGCTGGCGGCGGGTTCAAGCATGGATCCCATCTGACCTTCGATCGAAAGAACAATGAGCCGCTGGCCAACGTGTTCGTCAGCATGCTGCAGCGAATGGACATTGAAGCGGAACAGTTCGCCAGCAGCACCGGAACAGCGCGAGGACTGGAGTTTATTTGATTCAAGACTTCAGTACTTTTGATTTGTCATTCCCTTATGGGATTCTCGACACTGAACCCCATGATCAGCTGCTATGGAAGTCTCCAATGATGAAGTTAAAGCGTCACGCTACGACTTACGCGAAATGCTTAATCGTATCCTTCTCATGGATCTGCCTTCATTCCACGAGCAGAGCCGATGTATTTGAAGTCAATCCAGTCCAGCGTGCGCTCATTTACGACTTCCTTACAGAGACGTGCCTGGATTGTCATCAAGGGGAGTTCGCCGAGGCGAACTTCCGTATCGATGAACTGAAAGTGGAACTCGACGAACGGCATCGGTTTCGAGACTGGGAATTGATCTACGACCGTATTGTCAAGGGTGAAATGCCGCCCGAGGATGCTGAACAGCCAAGTGCGGATCAGCGGGAATCTTTCGTTCAAGTGCTTGATCAAACATTAGTCGCGGCGAGTCGAGCATCGCAGCAGAATCACGGTCGAACACAATTTCGACGGATGAATCGAGTCGAATATGAACACACGCTGCGCGATCTTCTGTCGCTGCCGGAATTAGAGGTCCGTGAAATGCTTCCTCCAGACGGGGAGGCGAGCGGGTTCGACACGGTCGGATCCGCGCTCGAATTGTCGTACGTACAAATTGCTCGCTATCTCCAAGCCTCGAATGCGGCAATCGACGAGGCCATGGTTAAGTTGCCTCCCCCAGAGGCGACGCGGACTTTCCTCGAGGCCAAAACCAACGGCCGGTTTTCCCAGGTCTTGAACAAAAGGAAGGAAGCAGTGCCGATCGGTAATGCGGTGGGGTTGCTGCGCCAGCCGAACACGGCTCAGGCTCCGTGGTGGTGGTCGAAGTTTGCTCCTCCAATCGACGGATACTACCGTCTTCGCATGAAGACGTTCGGCTTTCTGTGGGATCGCGGCAAGGTGTTGCCAGCGGATCGAAAACATGCCGTGACCTTTCACGCTGTTTTGGGGACCACCAAACGGCCATTGGGAACGTTTGATGTCGGCTCCACTTCGGACGAAGCGAGCATTCACGACTTCACAGCCTATCTGCGCCAGGGGGATCAAATCCAAATCTGGTTCGAGACACTCGATGATCGCAACAAGGGCCAGCGTGAGTTGGACGAATACACGGCACCGGGCGTCGCTGTCGAATGGCTGGAGGTAGAAGGGCCGTTGCAGTCACAATGGCCACCGGAAAGTCATCGACGGATGTTCGGCGACTTCCCTCTGGAGCCGTGGACTCCGGAATCGGGAGTTGAGCGTCCACCAGTTCCCATCATCGTCAATGGGGTCGGCAAACGTGCCCAATATGAGCCGGCCAAGCTCAACAACGTCGACTTGTTGCATGTAATCCCAGACGAGCCCGCCGCAGATGCACGCAAGCTTCTTGTCGATTTCGCTCGACGTGCCTTTCGCCGTCCCGTTCAAGAAGAGGAACTCGACGATGTTTACCGACTCGTGAAGAGCAAGTTGGACAACAAGGAAAGTTTCCAGGAGGCGATGCGGATCGGATTTCAATCGGTGTTGTGCTCACCCGACTTTCTTTATTTTCAGGAACACCCCGGTCGGCTCGATGACTACGCACTCGCAGATCGCCTCTCCTACTTCCTCTGGAAGTCGATGCCTGATCAGGAACTATTGCAATTGGCTGAATCGGGCCGTCTCAACCAATCGGATGTTCTCCGAAAACAGGTCGAGCGGATGCTGGACGATCCGAAGTCATCGCGATTTGTTGAAGATTTCTGCGGCCAGTGGCTCGACCTACGCGAAATTACCACGACCCAACCGGATGAAGTGCTCTATCCCGAATTTGATCAATTCTTACTGGACTCGATGGTCAGAGAGACCCATGCCTACTTTCGGACCATGTTGCGTGACGACCTCGGCGTTCAGCATCTGATCGATTCCGACTTCGCAATGATCAACAGTCGGCTGGCAGAACTGTACGACATTCCCAATGTCGAAGGCGTGCAGATTCGCCAGATTGCGCTCCCGACAGACAGTCCTCGTGGTGGTTTATGGACGCAAGCCAGCATTCTGAAAGTCACGGCCAACGGAACGACCACATCACCCGTGACCCGAGGAGCGTGGGTGCTGGACCGAATCTATGGAGAGCCTGTCCCGCTCCCCCCTGCAAATGTCCCTGCGATTGAACCTGATCTGCGGGGAGCGACGACAATCCGCGACCAGTTGGAGAAGCATCGCAGCGACACCGCCTGTGCAGGTTGCCATCGGAGCATTGACCCTCCTGGATTTGCCCTGGAAAGCTTTGATGTCATCGGCGGATGGCGCGGTCGCTACCGTTCGCTCGGCGAAGGGGACCCGGTCAAGCGAAAGATTAAAGATGACCAACCTGTCCGGTATCGCTGGGGACCACTGGTTGAATCTCATGGCGTCGCCCCGAATGGAAGACAGTTTGATGACATCCATGGTTTGCGAGAAATCCTGCTGCTTCAGCAGAACAAACTTGCTCACAATCTTGCCAGTCGACTGCTTGTCTATGCCACAGGGGCGGAGATCGAATTCGCCGACCGCCCGGTCATCGCAGAAATAGTCAAGAAGAGTCACTCTTCGCACTACGGCTTGCGAACCTTGGTTCACAATGTCGTGCAAAGCGATACTTTCCAAATGAAATAGAGAGCCAGGGATTCGAGCGATCACGTGCTTCAGTTCGGTCGTCCACGCCCAAGTAAATTGGAACAAACAATATGAGCCACCAATCTCCCAACTGGAAGTTTTCTCGCCGACGTTTTCTCCGCGCTTCCGGCGTTTCGCTCGCTTTACCGTTGCTGGAGTCGTTTCAGCCACGCTCCGTACGGGCGGCCGGAAGTCCGGAAAAGGAGACGCCGCGACGGATGGTTTGTATTTGCACCAACATGGGCATGATCCCCGATTACTTCTGGCCTGAAGGGACGGGGAAAAATTATCAGCCCAGCGAGTACTTGTCCCTAATTGACGACTACCGAAATGACTTCACCATCTTTTCCGGCGTCTCCCATCCGGATGTCGATGGTGGGCATCACGCGGAAGTCAGCTATCTTACGGCTGCCCCTCACCCGTCAGCCGGGGGCTTTAAAAATACAATTTCTTTGGACCAATACGCTGCAGAGCGAGTTGGTATTCGTACCCGATTTCCGTTCCTCGCATTAAATGTGGGGGCGGAAAACGCAACCTTGTCGTGGACTGCTTCCGGCGTTCGAATTCCAGCCGAGCAGAGCCCTTCTGAAGTCTTCAAACGGCTGTTTGTTCAAGGCAGTAAGTCCGAGATTGACGCCCAGGTCCAGCGACTGCGCGATGGTCGCAGCGTTCTCGACGTTTTGACAGATAGAGCCAAACGTTTGGAGAAAGGGTTGCCTGCCTACGATCGCCAGAAAGTTCAACAGTACTTCCAAAGTGTTCGCGAATTGGAGCAGCGATTCGTGAAAGAGGAGCAATGGGAGTATCGTCCCAAGCCGGTGGTCAACTCCGCCCCCCCTGTTGATGTCGATGATCGAGCAGAGCTGATTGTCAGAACTGAACTCATGCATCAAATGGTCAAGCTGGCACTGGAGACGGATTCCACTCGGATTGTGACGTTGGTCATCGATCAGAACGCCAATCCCAAGGTAAACCTACCGGGCGTTAACGAAGGACACCACAGCCTGACCCATCACGGCCAACGGAAAAACTCAGTTGAACAGCTGAAAATCATTGAAGCGGCGCAGATGCAGACCTTCGGCGAATTCCTGAAGGTCCTCAAAAGTGTTCAAGAAGGAGATGAAACACTGCTGGATCGAACAATGGTGCTTTACGGCAGCAATCTTGGTAACGCCAACAGCCACGACAACAAAAACATGCCCATGATTCTGGCCGGCGGCGGTTTCCGGCATGGTCAACACTTGAGCTTCGATCGTCAGCACAATAAGCCGTTGCCGAACCTGTTCGTCAGTATGCTGCAACGGCTGGGTATCGAGACGGATCGCTTCGCGAGCAGTACCGGAACCATGAGTGGATTGGAGTTCGCGTGATCAGTTTCAAATTCCTCATCGCTGCCGGCCTGTTTGTCGCTTTCGCGACCTCTGATGTGTTCGCTGCGGAAGTCGCAACGCTCAAGGAACTTGTCGCGGCAATCCGCGATGGGCAAGAGGGCGATACGGTCGAGGTCACCGCTGGAATTTATCGGCTACAGGAACCGTTGGAACTAAAGAGTGGCATGACTCTACGCGGGGCGGGAGCCGACAAGACAGTCATCACGCATGCGGACGACTGGAAGCCGTCCACAAAGACGCTGCCTGATCCAGAGATGACGACCAAAGGAATGGACACCTACGCCTACCTGATTCGATTGGCCAACAGGGCATCGGGGGTGACTATTTCTGACCTGACGCTAAAGGGACCCCAATTGCACGGTGCTGTGTTCGGATTCGAGAACGAAGACTTGCATCTGCACGACTTGAGAATTCGAGACTTCCTCTGGTCCGGAATTCGAACGTTCGCAATGAAGAGAGCGAAGATTCACGACTGCGATTTCGTCGACGCCGGTGGACGTTGGCAGCGTGGCGGTACTCCAGGTGTAAAGGGTGGGATCACTGGCGGCGCAATCTTTGCGATTTGGATGAAGGAGAGCGAAATCGCCCACAACCGTTTCCGTCGCACACAAATGGAGAAGGAGAACGAGTTCTACGGCATCAAGTGTCGGCAGGGGAAGCAGTCTCGAATTCATCACAACACAATCGAGGTCAACTTTTCGATCGAAATGCCGTTCGAAAACGATGAGGATGTCGAGATCGATCACAATATCTGCCATGGAACAATCTCGATCCCGAAGCATGCCGGCGGACCAGTTCCCGAAAGTAACCGGACGTTTCATATCCATCACAACTACATGCGGCACAGCTATTCGATCGAGTTTGTCCGCAACGGCGTGGAGATTGACCACAACCTCTTTGACTTCGATACGAAGCAGGATGTTGGCAATCTCATCTCAGGTTTCGGCAAGGCTCCGGCTAAGGGGCCGGCTTCCTTTCATAATAATCTCGTCAGCAACCCCGGACGTGGTGTGATCTGGATCAATGAGCCTTACAACAGGCTCGTGGTCCGAAACAATCACATTGTGACACGAACCACCGCAACACCTCGCAAAGAAGGACTGTTCGGATTCAGTCCTGACTGCGACTTCTCCACCATTGCGATTCGAAACAATTTCATTGAGTGCAAAGGACAGCCCCGACCACTCATGCGAAACGACGAAAGCTACGGCGCCACAATCCAGAATAATCGCCTGGAAAATGTCTCAGACACAGATCGCTACGAAAATCTTCCCACCGATGCTCAGATCGGATTGGAAACGCCCCTTTTCTTTCAGTGTGGTGTCCATGAAGAACTGACAGTCAACGGTTGGGAGACCGGCAGAACTGTGCAAGATGTCGAGCAAGAATGACCTCGACAACGAGAGCCATTGTAAGACGCGACAACCGAAGTTCGGACGATGAGAACACCTCAGAGAAGCAGGCATCACGACACCAGATATATACGAAGTTTCCATGACGCAATTGCCAGATAGAAAAATGGTCCCTTTTCTTTCGTTGCTCTTGTTCGTAATGATCACGAACCATTCTGAATTGGATGCGGAAGAGCCTGCGGAGTTCTTTCGTGTCGAGCAAATCGATGGCGAGTGGAAGCTGCTTAATCCGAGCGGCGAGCCGTTCTATATGCGGGGCGTCAATCATTATGGTGATGGTTCGGGAATGCCCTGGAACCTGATCGAGACGCATGGATCTGTGGAGAACTGGCGGAAGTCCCTGAGAGACCGAAATATCCTTTGGGGATTCAACTACCTGCCTCCATCGATTGGTCCGACGGCCATTGATCCGGCGACCGTTGCGAAGCCTCATGGACACCATAATCTCATCAAGCGAACTCCCGAATGGTCGGCTGAACAATATGCCGAATTGGATTTCCCTTTCACGATTTTCCTGGAGTACCCGCGTCAATATATGTCGGGAAGCAATCTGCCGGATGTGTTTTCGAAGGAGTTTGAACAGGGCATTGAGGAACGTTGTCGCGCGGTTTGTAAGCCTTTAAAAAACAATCGGAATCTGATCGGCTACCACTACACGCAGAACCCGCCGTGGCATCCGCAGGCGAAAAGCTTTGATTTGTGGATCGATGACATCACAAAGTCGGGTATGGCTGGTCGAACGGCTTGGATTGCATTGATGCGTCAAATCTATGGATCAACCGACCGTTGGTCCGCAGTTTACGGCATTCCAATCGACTCTTGGAGCGAGATTGAAACGTTGGAAAACCCTCTTCGTGGCTACGTCAACGAGCGAAAGCACCTGGCGGATCGAGAAGCGTTTATGCAGCGTATCTGCGAGCGCTGGTATAAAGTCCATCGCGACGCCATCCGCCGCTACGACCCCAGTCACCTGATCCTTGGTGACCGCAATACACTGCATCTTCAACCGCTGCCAGAGTACGCGATCCGAGTCATGAAGCCTTACGTTGACGTCTTGTCGGTCAATGTCATGGGGCCACCACAGATCGCATATGAAGTTCTGGAGGATGCGACGCGTGTCTGGGACGGCCCGATCCATCTGGCGGATACGGGAGCGGGCATCTACAGCGGCGGCGTGCCGAAATCGACTTATCAGGCTCGTGACCTGGCAGAGTTTGAAAAGGTCTACGCCGGCATGATGCAGATGGGCGTCGAGCATCCACAGATCATCGGATTCGGTTGGTGCGGATTCTATGAAACGCCGCATCCCGGCGGACGCGCCGGTTTGGTCGATGTCGCCACCGGTGAGCCGCTGCGGGATCGACTACACGTGGTCCAGCGTTGGAACGAATGGATAAAGATCGAATACCAAGGAAAGTGACCGGTTGAGGCTCTCTCAAAATTCCTGCATGCAAGAACATTCCTGATCTGACTGACAACAACGTAACCATATACGGAGCATTTAATGGCACGCTGGCCCGGCCTCTCGCAATTTGAATTAACTGACAATGTGGCGATAGTCACAGGCGGTTCGAAGGGGCTTGGTCAAGCGATGGCCGCCGGACTGGCGTCTGCCGGCGCGAGCGTCTTGTTGGTCAGTCGCAATGAAGCAGAAGCTCAAGCGGCAGCCAGCACGATCGCGGGGGAGTATCCCGTGAAAGCGTTGGGGATTGCTGCCGACGTGACATCGGAAGACGAAGTCAAACGCATGGTGCAGCACGCTCAGTCCGAGTTCGGGCGGATCGACACGTTGATTAATAGCGCCGGGATCAATATTCGTGGGCCGATCGATGAGTTGTCTCTGGACGAGTTTCGACACGTCCAGCAGGTGAACGTGGATGCGATGTGGCTGTGTGCGAAACATGTTATTCCCGTCATGAAAAAGCGTCACTACGGCCGCATCATTAACATGGCCAGCACATTGGGATTGGTCGGCTTGGCAAATCGCACACCCTATGCGACCAGCAAGGGCGCTGTCGTCAACCTCACCCGGGCACTCGGTCTGGAACTCGCCCTGGACAGAATCACGGTCAACGCCATCTGCCCCGGACCATTCCTGACTTCCATGAATGTGCCGATTTCCGAAAGCGAAGAAGCCAGACAGTTCATCGTCGGTGCAACAGCAATGCAGCGATGGGGTGAACTCAATGAGATTCAAGGAGCCGCGATATTCCTCGCCAGTCCGGCATCAAGTTATGTAACCGGCAGCATGTTGACAGTTGACGGAGGCTGGACCGCACGCTGAGCGAATAAATCGCAAGCTCACTGTCACAAATTGAACCACACTCGGACCTCCTCCATGAACGATCAATTGTTTATCAATCGTCGTGCAGCACTCCGCCAACTCGGAGCCATCGCCGCGTGCGCAACAGTCACGTCGGCGTACGCAGGAGCTTCGGCCGAGTCGGCCATGCGGACCGGCATGGGGCTGGTCATTTACGACTGCACTCTCCGTCGCAGTTGGATGCGTCAGCAAGAGCCGGACTTCGATCTGTTCAACCCGCTGAACTTTCTGAAGCATTGTCACTCGCTCGGTGCGGGAGGCATGCAGGCGGACCTTGGAGTGCTGAAGCCTGGCGATGTCGATGAACTCAGGAAGTTCGCTGGACAGCATGGGCTATTCATCGATGCCATTGTAAAGCCACCGAAGGATGAGGCTGACCTTGGACGATTCGAGGCGGAAATAAGGACGGCTCGAGAAGTTGGGGTTCAGGCGGCAAGAACGACCATTATTCCAGGCAGGCGATACGAACGATTCAAGACACTTGAGGAGTTTCGTGAGTTTGAAAAACGTGGCCGAGAGATGCTCGAACGGGCTGCGCCGGTCGTCGAGAAGCATCGGGTCCCGTTCGCGGTCGAGAACCACAAAGATCAGCGGATCGACGAGCGGATTGCTTTGTTCAAGCATCTGGATAGTGAATTCATCGGAGCCTGTGTTGATACCGGGAACAGCTTTGCACTGCTCGAAGGAGCCTATGAACCGATCGAAGCTCTCGCCCCATACACCTTCACCGTGCATCTGAAAGATCAGGCACTCAGGTCCTACTCAGATGGGTTTCTGCTGGGCGACATCCCTCTCGGTCAGGGCAGCTTCGACCTGAAGAGAATGGTGGCAACAATCAGGGAGATGAAGCCCGGTGTTCGCTTCGCATTGGAATTGATTACACGTGACCCGCTCAAAGTTCCCTGCCTGACGGATGGCTACTATTCGACGATGCCCGCTTCGCAAGCCATCGATCTGGCCCGCACGATGCGGTTTGTGCGAGACCATTCATCCGGGCATCTTCAACAGGTCAGCACGTTGCCATTGAATAAGCAGGTGGACCTTGAAGATGCCAACGTGAAGGCCAGCATTCGGTATGCGGGCGAGGAGTTACAGCTGTGAATCAATCGGCAATCTCTCGACGTACATTTCTCGGCACAACAGCCTCGCTGACAGCATCGGGTTGGTCATCGTTAATTCGAGGCGACAGCCCGGTGGATCGCATCCGCATTGGAGTGATTGGGACAGGAGTTCGAGGGAAATACTTAATCGGCAATCTTCCCCAGTCGGTACGTGTCACTGCCATCTGCGACTGCGCGAACTCAAGAATTGCTGACACACTCCAACCGAAGAACGACTTCGCCGAAGTCCTCAGCGGCTTTCGCGACAATGACGCGACACATTGCAGGACGTATCGGGATTACAGACGCATGCTCGATCAGGAGCACCTCGATGCCGTCATTATTGCGACCCCCGATCACCACCACGTGCAGGCTGCCATGCTCGCACTGCAGGCAGGACTGGACGTCTATCTGGAAAAGCCGCTTTCGTTGACGATTCGCGAAGGCCGTTTGTTGACCGACATGGTGAAGAAGACCGGGCGCGTTCTACAGGTTGGTAGCCAACAGCGAACGATGGAAATGAATCGCTTCGCCTGCGAATTTATTCGTGACGGCGGACTCGGAACAATCAAACGTGTTGACAGTCCTAATTATCCAGGCCCGATCGCGGTATCTGCCTTCCCCTCCGAACCAGTCTCCGATGGTCTCGATTGGCGACTGTTTCTAGGCCCTTGTCCCGCGCGTTCCCACAATCGCAAGTTGTGGGTCAAGGATGAATTCAAGGTCGGTGACTTGTTATGGCGTGGCTGGGATCTGTTCCGAGATTACTCGGGCCATCTGATGACCAACTGGGGCGCCCATAATATTGATATGATCCAGTACGCGTTAGGGATGGATGAGAGCGGACCGACCGAGGTCGCACCGCTTAACTCGGACACGATTGGTGAACAGGTACTCTCCATTGATGAAACTGCTTTGGAACGGGACTGGAAAGACAAGTGGCGTAATAAGACACCGCGACCGCAAGGCAGATTCAGCGATGCTGGTCGTTTTCGTCCCGTTACCATGAAGTATTCCGGCGGTACTGTGTTGAACTTCGTGCCAGGCGTTTCAACGGCCACTTTCTACGGTGAACGCGGGACAATGAAGATCAGTCGTAACAAGTTCGTCACCGACCCCGCCGACTTAACTACTGATGGTCCCGATGCGGCAATAGCGGAAAGATGGAACGGTAGCGGTTTCGTAGCTCGTCCACATCTTCAAAACTGGACCGACTGCATTAAATCTCGCAAGACGCCTAATGCACCAGTGGAAGTCGGCCACCGCAGTGCCACCGTGTGTCATCTTGCGAACATCGTCCGAGAACTCAATCGTCCGCTACAGTGGAATCCAGCAGATGAACATTTCGCGGGCGATGACGAAGCGAACAAACTGCTCGATCGCCCACGTTGCAAGGGATACGAGTTGCCCACTTGAGACTCTTGCAAGACGTGTGCCGGACGCTCTCTTGCAAACCTATGAAACCATGTAGTCACCATGACGCACACAGGCACGGGCAATCGCCCTGGTCTGACGGTGACGCTGCTGTGGCTGATGACGAACCGGATGTGTTTATTTATGGCGGTGGATGATTTCAGCTCGTGGATTTCATGAGCGGGCATCCGAATGCGAAGATGCCGCGCATGGATGCGTTGGCGACTCGGGGCATCGTGTCTTTGAATACACATTTTCAGACTCCGATCTGCGACCCTTCTCGTGCTGGTGTGATGACCTGTGTCCGTCTACGACTGGTATCTACCGCTGATTGTGCAATCGCCAGGAGTGCCATGAGTCGCCGGCGCGGATTCGTTTCATCGAAGGTCTGCTCGTACCTTTTCTAGTGGGATTTTTGCGGCGACAAGCGAAGAATGTCGTTCATACAAGTCCGTACTGTTCTTCCAGCCATGAGACGGCCGTATCGAGCAGATTGGTCGGGACTTTCGTGTAATGCTTGTCAGAAAGTTTCTCGGGAGCGTGTCCAAGGAACAAGTCCTCCAAGCTTTGAAACCGTTCGCTGTCCCGAAGCAGGCTTGCTGAGGTTTTCTTAAACGACTTGAGGGGCTTGGTAATCTCCAGGCGATTCCGGAGTCGGTCGAACGCATTCTTGATGTTGTCGGTCTTCTTGAGTTTACCGTTCTCTTCCAGCGTCTCGGTCAACAGCGGTGCGCCATTCACGTTGACGAGTACCCGCCCTTCTTCGTTCTTCGATCGTTCCTGTTGCAGCAGCCGAAACGTTGCGTTCCACAGGAGATAACTCACTTTCGGGACATTGTCGAATTGTGAAGTCTTCGATCGCTTTCGAATAATCCGCCCTTCAATCCAGTCCACTTCAGTCGTCTGCAGATCCGAGATATCTTTCTGTGTCATCCCACAATTGAGCATCAGAAGGATGTAGAGTTTCGTCCGATCGGTAGCAGTGTTGAGCAGAGTTGAGATCTCTTCAAGAGTGAATACGACGACCGCTGGAGGATTGACGTTGATCCGCAATGGGCCAGCTTTACCGTCAAGCACACGCGGTAGAGTCGAGATTATCTCGGTTTGCCAGAGCCAGCGCATGAACGCCTTCAAGGTTTTCAAATAATGATTCGCTGTTGTCCGCGTCCAGCCTTTCTGGGAAACGTTGTCGAGCAGATGGCTCTGGTACTTCAGCAGCAAACTTCCGTCAATTTCTGACACGGAAGTATCTTTTCCGGCCCAGTCCTGGAAGTAAGTAAGATGCAGACGCACTGAGTAAGCACGGCCAACGCTCAGTTGCCCTGAATCCGCCTGCTGTTGTTTTTGGCGGGAGTAGGCATTACTTTGACACTCAAGCGAGTCGTCGCCCAGGGCAGTTCGCCTGTGCTGTTGTTTGAGTCGATCGCTCCAAACTTCCTTGCTCACTTGTAAGGGATCGGTGTACCAGCTGTTAACGACGTCGATTGGTTCTTGAGATG